>WRMG01000001.1 GCA_009777255.1 Oscillospiraceae bacterium
TGGCCGACTATCTCCAGCCCCAGCTTCTGCGCCTCCGCGCTCTCGCCGTGGTGCTTGCCGATTAGGGCGGTGAGCGTTTCGGCAAGGCCGATGAATCCCATGCTCAGCGTGCCGTGCTTCAGCACCTCGCCGACCTCGTCCTCCCATGTGAGCTTCTCGGAATCCAGCCAGATCCCCTCTCCCATAAGGAACGGGAAATTGCGCACGCGCTTGCGCGACTGTATGGCGAAGCGCTCGAGCATCTGCTCGGATACCAGCGCTATCATCTCGTCCAGCATTTCGTAGAAGCGCCGCACGTCGCCTTTTGCCTTGATTGCCAGCTTAGGCAGGTTTATTGAGGTAAACGACAGGTTGCCGCGCCCGTTTACGGTCTGCTGTTCCTTGTCATGTACGTTTGAGATGACGCGCGTGCGGCAGCCCATGTACGCGACCTCGGTTTCGGGGCGCCCCTCCTTGTAAAACTGGAGGTTGAACGGCGCGTCGATGAACGAGAAGTTCGGGAACAGCCTTTTGGCGGAAACCTCGCACGCCAGCTTGAACAGGTCATAGTTCGGGTCGCCCGGGTTATAGCTTATGCCGGCCTTTACCCTGAATATCTGTATGGGGAATATAGACGTTTCGCCGTTGCCCAGCCCCGCTTCCGTCGCTAGCAGGACGTTTTTGATAACCATGCGCCCCTCCGGCGAGGTGTCGCAGCCGTAGTTTATCGAGGAGAACGGCGTCTGTGCGCCCGCGCGCGAGTGCATGGTGTTCAGGTTGTGCACCAGCGCTTCCATGGCGCCGTAGGTGGCCTTGTCCGTCTCCTTTTCGGCGTGGACGCGCGCGAAATTCTGAACGCGCGTGATCTCTTCCTCCGGCAGAAATTCCTTGAGAGCTTCCCGTTCTTTTTCGGCGTAGCCGTTGTCGCGGAACAATTGGGGCTGTATGTCCTCCGGCCATTTTACCTCGACGGTTTCGATGTCCTTTATCAGCGAGATCGCGCGTTTTATATTGTCCCTGTACAGCTGTACATAGGTTTTCGCCACGCCGGGCGCCAGCCCGTAGTCAAAGTTGCCGATGCTCTGGCCGCCGTGCTGGTCGTTCTGATTTGCCTGTATGGCGATACACGCGAGCGCGGCGTAGCTGCCGATGCGGTTCGGCTCGCGCAGATAGCCGTGTCCGGTGCTGAAGCCGCCGTTAAACAGCTTTATTAAATCTATCTGACAGCAGGTGGTTGTGAGAGTGAGGAAGTCAAGGTCGTGTATATGTATATCACCGCTCTTGTGCGCCTCGGTGTGCTTGGGGTTCAGAACGAACAGCTCGTAAAACTGTTTCGCGCCCTCGGAGCCGTACTTCAGCATCGTGCCCATGGCGGTGTCGCAGTCTATGTTGGCGTTTTCGCGTTTGAGATTTGAATCCTGCGAGTCTTTGAATGTGAGGTCTTCGTAGACGCGCATGAGGCGGGTTCTCATCTCGCGCGCCTGGCTGCGTTGCGCCCTGTAGAGGATATACGCCTTTGCGGTTCTGGCGAATCCGTTTTCTATAAGCACCTGTTCGACGGTGTCCTGAATATGCTCGACCTCCGGCGAACGCTCGCCCTGACGTATGAGTATATCGCACACCTGTTCCGACAGGTTTCTCAGGGTGACATAATCCTTTTCCTCTCCCGTCGCAATAAACGCTTTCTTTATCGCGGCCGTGATTTTATCAAGGTCAAAGGAGGCATAACGCCCGTCCCTTTTCCTGATTTGCCTGATTTCCAATGTTTCCGCCGTCATAAGTAACTCCCCCACTTGTAGTGTTTTTTGCTTTTGCAGTGTAATACATATAGTATCTTATCGGGTTTGGGTTGTCAATATAAAAATTTTCTATCGCACAAAATGTAGACTTCACTTTACAGGCAAAACGGAGCCTACGTGTGTAAAGTGAATGTACTATACAATCATCGACCCGTTTTCGTCCTCCAGCAGGATTTGGATTTTTTCCTCGGCGCCTGTCCGCGCGTTTACGTATATAAGATACGTCCGGCTCTCTTCGTCAATACATGTGAACATATAACAAAGCAGTTCGCTCAGACCGCCGGAGGGTATGACGCAGACCTCGGCGCTGGATACCAGCAGCCCGTCCGGCAGGACGCGCGCAGCTTCGTTTACGGTGAGTGACGGCTTGGGCAGGTCACGGTACGTGTGATTCATCAGGTAGCCGGACGACTCGAACACGCATATCCTGCCGGTGTCCAGCGCGACGCCCACTTTTATCAGGTCGGGATAGTAGACGACGCCGTTAAAGCTGTACGCGAAGCTGACAAGCAGGGTGTTGCCCGAGCGTGTACAGTATGTCTCCTTCATGCCGTCAAAGCCGCGCGCCTCAAGGTATTCGCGTGCTTTTTGCGAGGCTTCGCCGAACGGGATTTTCGGGTCGCCGATTATTCTGGAGTTGGTGAGCGACAGGCAGTACCCGCCCTGTTTTGTCACGGCTATGGAGATTTCGCCGCCGTCCACAACGGCTCTGAAGCGGTACGCCGGTATGGCGCCGCCCGTTTCGCCCAGCGGCTGCATGAGCGCGGGCTGGATGTCCAGATATTCGGCGGCGCGCGAAGCGGCGGCTTTTCTGTCAAGCTCCGGCTTGCCGCTCAGGAAAACGGACCCGCGCTGTTCGATGTGGTCGGAAAACGGGCCGTCATATATCAGCGGCGGCATACCGCCGAAATGGTTCTCTGCCTCTTTGACGGCTTGGGCGAACCCGCCGGTGTCGCCGAGACGGCCGCCGGTTTTGTTTTCCATGAGCAGGCGACCTATATTCAGCTCCTCCTCGCGCGCCACCGTCAGCATCCTGACAAGACCGGCCGAGAGGTATGACGAGGCGTCGGACAGGCGGCGTATCTCAGCGGTCTGTTCGGCGGTCAGCGGGATGCCCATGGCGGCCTGTTTATTTATATAACCGGCGAAGTCGCCCACCTGCGACAGAAATTTCGAGATGCTTTCAAGCTCCACAAAGGCGTATGGGAGCGCGCTCAGATCAGCCTGAGCGCCGTAGGCTCTGCGGGATATTTCGCCCGCGAGCGCGGCGGCCGGCGCCGGACTGCTGACCCAGCGGCCCTTTTGCAGGGCGTTGTCGATTGCCGCCACGTTGTCGGCCAGATCCTGAAAGGACCGCTGGTATCCGTATTCGACGCCGCGGCGGTAGGCCTCCGCCTGACGCCAGCCCGTATAACAGAAGCCGGAGAGCGTCAGTATGCCTGCGGCGGCAAACGATATAAGCCGCGCCAGCGCGCGTTTTGACATCGAGAAGGTCACGCGCGTCACAGTACCGCCGGCCCGCTGCGCGTCTCGTTCACGGGCGGGACGCGCACATGACCGTCGCTTCTGTCGCGCTCGCCGAATCTGTCGCCGAAGCTCTGTCTGAGCGGTCTGTGCAGGGGGATATTGCTCTCCAGGCTGACCTGATTAGCGAGATGCGAGGCATAGCCGATGATGGCGGGGTTGAAGGCGGCGGACGTCCGCGCGGCCTGTATATTCATCGCCGCAGTCTGGTCGATCAGGTTTTGCAGGTTTATACGTTCAGCGGCGGCCAGCGGGTCGGGCGACAGCTGCGCGGCCGCCTCCGTCAGCATCCTTGCAAACTCCGGCGGCGGCGGCAGTGTGCCACTGCGGGCGGTGTCCGTCACGGACGGGGACGAGGGGAATGGCGTGCCGCTGCGGGTAGCGTCCGCCGCGGACGGCGGTGTGCCACCGCGGGCTATGTCTGCCGCGGGCAGGGACGAGGGGAATGGTGTGCCGCCGCGGGCGGGGGTTCTTATATCCATAAAATTTGCCTCCTTTTTGGGATAGTTTTCCCGAAAGGAGGCGGGTTATACTTTGGGCGCGGGCTTATTTACGCGCTTTGTCGAACCGGCGGGGTTTTTAGCTGCCGCTTGACAACCGAGCTTAATAATATTATATTATAAGGAAAAAAGGAGAAAAGCTGTAATGGGCGAAAACATCAGGGCTGAGATCATAAAGCTGCGGAAAAACAGCAAATTCGCTTATGTCGGGTCTGTCAGCGAGGAGGGGTTTCCTCAGATAAAATGTATGTTTACGATCAAGAGCGACGACACGCAGACGCATTATTTTTCCACCAACACAAGCTCAAAGAGGGTCGCGCAGTTTTTAAGCAACCCGAAAGCGTCGGTGTATTACTGTAATGAGCTGATGTTCAAGGGCGCTATGTTCACGGGGACAATGGAGGTTTGCAAGGACAGGGAGACAAAGGAGCGCTTCTGGAATAAGGGCGATGAAAAATACTACCCTAAGGGCGTGGACGACGAAGATTACTGTATTTTGAAGTTTACCGCCGAATCGGTGAACTATTATCACGGGTTAGCCAACACAACGCTTTCAATAGAGGAGGAGAAATAATATTATGCAGTACCATGTCATTGACGCGTTTACCGACAAGCTCTTCGGCGGCAATCCCGCCGGCGTATGCCTGCTGGACGCGTGGCCGGACGATGAGGTTTTACAGAGTATCGCGGCCGAGAACAATCTGTCCGAAACGGCGTTTCTTATAAAGCGGGACGGTTTTTACGATTTGCGCTGGTTTACGCCGACGCTGGAGATCGACCTCTGCGGGCACGCCACGCTGGCAAGCGCGTTCGTGCTGTTCGAGGGCGGCGAGAGGGACGTCTTAAAATTCAAGACTATGAGCGGTATTCTATCCGTGACGCGCGAGGATGATCTGCTTTATCTGGATTTTCCGGCGCTGCCGGTCAAGCCCTGCCCCGTGATTTACCAGAGCTTTGAGGACGCGTTTGACGTAATACCCACCGCCGTTTACAAGGCGCTTGATTTTTTGGTGCTGCTGGAGAGCGAGGAGCAGCTGAGGGGCATAGAGCCGGATTTCGCGGCTCTCAGGCGGCTGAAAACCGAAGCCGGGCTGGACGACGACGCTTTCGGGACAATCGTCACCGCGCGCGGAGGGGATTGCGATTTTGTTTCGCGCTACTTCGCGCCGAACGGCGGCGTTGACGAGGATCCGGTCACGGGACGCGCGCACTGTTCGCTGATACCGTTCTGGAGCGAAAAGCTGGGGAAAACCGTTATGACGGCCAGACAGCTCTCAAAGCGCGGCGGCACGCTGTTCTGCGAATACCGCGGCGAACGCGTCGGGATCGGCGGCAGGGCGGTCAGGTATCTGCGCGGCGAGATCGCGGCGGGCTGACGCTTGCCATACACCGCGCGATATGTTACAATAAAACGGCAGAAAGGGGAAGCATGAATGAATATAATAAAAACAACAAGTCCTAAAACTAAGCCTCCGGCTGATCAGCTGGGCTTCGGCCAGTATTTCACCGACCATATGTTCCTGTGCGACTACTCGCCTGAAAAGGGCTGGCACGACGCGCGGATTGTACCTTACGCGCCGCTGTCCCTCGACCCCGCCAGCATGGTGCTGCATTACGGGCAGGAGCTTTTCGAGGGGCTGAAGGCGTATTACGGCGTTGACGGAAAAGTGCGCCTTTTCCGCGCCGAAGAAAATTTCAAGCGTATGAACCGTTCGGCTATGCGGCTGCATGTGCCGGTGTTGGATGAGAACTTTGTCCTGAGCGCGCTCAAAGAGCTGATACGCACGGACAAGGACTGGATACCCGACGCGCCCGAGTGTTCGCTGTATATCCGCCCGTTTATTATCGCCACCGATCCGTTTTTGGGTGTGCGCGGGTCGCATAATTATACCTTTGTCATTATTTTAAGCCCCGTCGGCGCTTATTACAAGGGCGGGCTTACGCCGACGCGCATATTCGTCGAGCCGTCTGACGTGCGCGCGGTGCGCGGCGGCACCGGCGACGCGAAGATCGGCGGCAATTACGCGGCGACCATCCGCGCTCAGGAGAACGCCAAGCTGGAGGGCTTTACGCAGGTCATGTGGCTTGACGCTATCGAGCGCAAATATGTCGAGGAGATCGGCACGTCCAACGCGTTTTTTGTTATAAACGACACCGTTATAACCCCTCCGCTGAACGGCACTATCCTGCCCGGCATCACGCGCAGCTCGGTCATTGAGCTGCTGCGTTCATGGGGCATCGGCATAAAGGAGCGCCAGATAAGCATTGACGAGGTTATCGCCGCGGCCGACAGCGGCGCGCTGACGGAGTCGTTTGCCAGCGGCACGGCGGCGGTCATTTCGCCGGTGGGCAGCCTGCACTACGACAGCCGCGACATCGTCATCGGCGGAGATAACATAGGCCCGACGACGCAAAAGCTCTACGACACGCTGACCGGCATACAGTGGGGCCGCGTAGAGGACACATTCAACTGGACGAAGGTGCTTTAACAGACAACCGCGCGGGGGACGATGTAATCGCCCCCCGCTTTCGTGTGTAAAGCGCTTTCAATTTACAGTTTGACCCAGTTTGTCAGGTTTCTGTTCGTGTCGGGATTTTTGCCGTCGGAGACCGCCTTGTGGAAGCCTATGGCTTGCAGGCAGAATAAGAGCGGCACTCCGCGCACGGCGTAATTCTCGTAATCCGGCAGGACGACGTTCAGCGCCGAGCCGAAGATATTGTCCGGATGGCTTGAGATTGTCACTATCTGTGCGCCCATATCCGCGATTTCGCGGAACAGCACGCACTGATAAGCGTCTTCGAGCGGGGTGACGGCGGCGAGAACCAGCGTCTGGTGGTCGAGCATGGTCAGCTCGCAGTGCCTTACGTCCAGTATGTGGCAGTATTTTACGGGTATCTGGCACATGCGCTGGATCGCTATCGCGCCCGCCTCGGCGACGCCGGACAGCTCGCTGTCAGCGAGTACCAGCACCTTGTCGATAAGTCCGCTCTGGCCGATACCCTCCAGCTCGCTGGAATAGCGGTCTATGAATTTTTCCTGATTGTCGGTGGCGTCTTTCAGCTCGTCGAGCAGCTTGCCGGCGCCGGACAGCAACCCTATGTTATAGAGGTTGGCTATGTACATATTCGATACGGAGCGCGTGGCGCATGAGCTTTCGTCAAGTATCCACGGCATCTCCAGGCACATGTCCGAGCAGTGTGAAAGGCGCGAATCGGGCGTGGCGCATGTGGAGAGCGTGAGCGCGCCCGCGGCGTGACGGGCTTTTTCGACCGATGAGATGACCTCGGAGGTCTGTCCCGACCGCGACGACACGAACAGCAGCGTGCCGTTGAGCATGTCCTGATAGTATCGCATGTTCAGCGACAGGTCGCCCGCCGGAAAGGACATGCTGTGCAGGCCGCCCCGCGTTTTCAGGCTCAGCTCGGCGGAGCGCGAGATCGCGTAATTCGCGCCGCAGCCCGTGAAGGTGACGCTGTAGAACCCCGCGAGCGCAAAGAAATCCTTTATTTTTTCAGACATACCCTGTAAATACGCGATGGTCTGACGCAGGGAGATATGCTGTTTGAAGATCTCGCCCTCTGTTTTATACACCGCCTAACCCCCTCGCTGAAGGTATATCCGCCTAATCTAAAAATTTTATGACGCGCTGCGTTTTTTAGCCTTTGCGGTTTTATTGAGCGCCGCTATCACACGCGGCGACTCCTCGTTTCTGAAGATTTCCGGCATTTTTTTATCTATAACGGTTTCGGCCTTTATGACCACGCGCTCTATCTGCGGGTCCGACGGCACCTGATACATGATGTCGGTCATCACTTCCTCCAGTACGGCGCGGAGCCCGCGCGCGCCCGTTTCGCGCTTTATCGCCTCGTCGGCGACGGCCTCCAGCGCGGCGTGTTCAAACTCCAGCTCCACGCCGTCGTAGCGCATAAGCGCCTTGTACTGTTTTGTGAGCGAGTTTTTAGGTTCTGTCAGTATGGCGATCATCTCTTCGCGCGTGAGCTGCGCCAGCGGCGCGACGATGGGTATGCGGCCGATAAGCTCGGGTATTATGCCGTATTTAAGCAGGTCATGGGGCTGTATATGCCTCAGCAGGTCCATGGCGCTGCGCTCCGTCTTGCTCTTTATCTCAGCGCCGAAGCCGATGCTGGATTTGCCCAGACGGTTCTCAATTATCTTATCTATGCCGTCGAACGCGCCGCCGCAGATAAACAGTATATTCTTTGTGTTTATCTGAATAAACTCCTGATGCGGGTGTTTGCGGCCGCCGGAGGGCGGGATATTGGCGACGGTGCCCTCGATGATTTTTAACAATGCCTGCTGTACGCCCTCGCCGCTCACATCGCGCGTGATTGAGACGTTCTCGCTTTTTCGCGCTATCTTGTCGATCTCGTCGATATAGATGATGCCGCGTTCGGCCAGCGCGATATTGTGGTCTGCGGCCTGAATCAGCCGCAGCAGTATATTCTCAACGTCCTCGCCGACATAGCCGGCCTCGGTGAGCGTCGTCGCGTCGGCGATGGCGAACGGCACATGCAGTATGCGCGCCAGCGTCGCGGCGAACATGGTTTTGCCGCAGCCGGTCGGGCCCAGCATGAGGATGTTGCTCTTTTGCAGCTCGACCTCGGGGCTGTCGCCGAGGAAAATCCTTTTATAGTGGTTATATACGCCGACCGCCAGTGTTTTTTTGGCGCCCTCCTGCCCTACGATATATTCATTCAGTATGCTGTGTATCTCCTGCGGGCGCGCAAGCCCCTCCGTCACGCTCTGCGGCTCGGAGCTATGCTCGTCGGCGACACCGTCTCCCAATATATTGAGACACAGGTGGACACATTCGTTGCAGATATAGGCGCCGGGACCGGCGATCAGGCGATCGACAAGCTCCTGCGTTTTTCCGCAGAACGAGCAGCGTATAACGCGTTCTTTTGACATGGTACGTTTCCTTTCTGATACGGTTGGAACCCCCCGCGGCGGAGGGCGCTTTATTTATTGACCAAAATTTTATCGGCCAGCCCGTATTCCACCGCCTGTTCGGCGGTGAGATAGTTGTCACGGTCGGTGTCGCGCTCGACTATATCCAACGGCTGTCCGGTCATCTCGGCGAGCATACGGTTCAGCTTGTTTTTGATATACGTCAGATGGTCGGAATGTATTTTTATATCCGACGCCTGGCCTCGCATCCCGCCCATAATAAGGGGCTGGTGGATCAGCACCTCGGCGTTGGGCAGAATGAACCGCTTGCCTTTGGCGCCGGCCGCCAGTAAAACCGCCGCCATGCTCGCCGCCATGCCTATACATATAGTGGACACGTCCGCTTTGATATATTTCATCGTGTCATATATCGCCATGCCGTCGTTTATCGAGCCGCCGGGGCTGTTGATATAAAAGTGTATATCCTTGTCGGGGTCCGCCGCCTCGAGATAAAGCAGCTGCGCCACGACCAGATTGGCCGTTATGTTGTTGACCTCTTCGTGCAGTATGACGATGCGGTCGTTCAGCAGGCGCGAGTATATGTCATAGGAGCGCTCGCCCCGGTTGGTTTGTTCTATTACTATCGGCACTAAGCTCATTGTTCCTCACCTTTCGTCTCCGTTTCGGGCTGCGAAACGGGCTCTTTCTTTTTGGTTTTCCTCGGCGCTCTGGGCTTCGGCGCGGGCGGCGCCAGCTCGGACGCGTTCTCAATCAGGAACTCCGAGCCCTTGAGGCCCAATAAATCGCGCTTGAGCGACCGCTCGGATATGGCTTTGCGTATGTCCTTCTCAGGCATGCGGTATCTCTCCGCCAGCTTTGCATACTCGTCGGCCAGCTCCTGCTCCGTGACCGTGAACCCTTCCAGCTCCGCTATCTTTCTGAACGCCAGATCGCATTTGACATGGCGCTCCGCCGCGCCGCGCTGCTGGCCGCGCAGCTCGTCCATGCTCTGGCCGGTCAGCTGAAGATACTGCTCAAGCTCAAGCCCCTGCATGGATACGCGGTATTCAAGATCCCGCATAAGCGAATCCAGCTGCTCCTCTACCATAATATCAGGTATAACCGCCTCAAAGCCCTCCAGCATTTTCTCAAGAACATCGGACTCGAATTTATCCTTTACCTCTGTTTCGCGGCGCTCCAGCACGCGCTTCTTTATATCCTCTTTGAACTCGTCAAGGGTGTCAAACTCCGACACATCCTTAGCAAACTCGTCGTCCAGCTCCGGCTTTAACGTCCGCTTCGCCTCCCTCACGGTCACTTTGAATACCGCCGGCTTGCCCGCAAGCTGTTCCGCGTGATATTCCTCGGGGAACGTGACGTTTACGTCGCAGCTATCGCCTGCTTTTTTGCCGATAAGCTGCTCCTCGAACCCGGGTATGAACTGCCCCGAGCCGATTGTAAGGCTGTGGTTTTCGGCTTTGCCGCCGTCGAACGGGGTGTCGTCAACAAACCCCTCAAAGTCGATAACGGCCGTGTCGCCGTCTTCCAGCGGCTCCTCGGAGGTCTCCACGCGCGCGTTGCGCGTCCGCAGACGCTCCAGCTCGGCGTTTATGTCCTCGTCGGTACATACGGCCTTGTTCTTTACCACAGATACGCCCTTATATTCGCCCAGCTTGACCTCGGGTGCCACACGCACGCTCGCGGTAAAGGTGTAGCCGTCCCCGCTGATGGCGGTGATATTTATATCGGGGCGCTCGATCGGGTCAAGATTATACTCCGCGACCGCGTCCTCATACGCCGCGGGGAACGATATATCCACCGCGTCCTCGTAAAAGAAGCTGCCGCCGTACATCTTCTCAATTATTTTGCGCGGCGCTTTTCCGTGCCTGAAGCCCGGCACGTTAATTTTGTGCGCGCTGCGGCGAAACGCCGTTTCGACCGCTTTCTCAAACTCCTCGCGCCCGACCGTCACTTCCATTTCTACCATGTCGTTCTCTTTGCGTTCGACCTTGACACTCATCCGTTAAGTCCTCCTTGATTATAACCATTTAATGTATCCGCAATCACTTTTATTATTATATCACTATTGTCAAGAGGCGGCTAGATGTACCTATATTATTTTTACAGGCTTAAACCCGACATGGTCGGCGGAAACCAATCCGTATTCGATGCCTCTATAATTTCCCTCGATCGCGCGGTCGCGCGCGCGGCCGTGCAAATGCCCGTAATAGCAGCGTTTGACGCCGAACTCGTTCAGCATATCAACGATTTTATCGCAGCGATAGCCCTCGTAAAGCGGCGGATAATGCAGAAAGCATATTATTTCGCCGGCGTTTTGAGCCGCCCCGTGGGTGAGCGAGGCGCGCAGCCGTCCAAGCTCGCGGTTGAACACCTTTTCGTCGTGGCCCGTGGCCCTGTCCTCCTCATAGAACCAGCCGCGCGTCCCGCACAGCGCGAGCCCGCCATAGGTATACGACAGGTTGTGCAGTATCTTTATCGTGGAAATGCCGGACTCGGCGAACAGCCGCTCCATCTTGCCGACCGTGGACCACCAATAGTCGTGATTGCCCTTGACGATCAGCTTCCTGCCGGGCAGCTTGTCAATAAAAAGCAAATCCTCTTTTGACTGCCCGAAATCCAGCCCCCAGGAGAGATCCCCCGTTAAAACGACCGTGTCGCCGGATTCAATATGTGAGAAGCCGTCTTTAATTTTTTCTACATAATTTTCCCATGGGCCGCCGTATATATCCATAGGCTTATCGACAGACAGCGACAGGTGCAGATCCCCGATTGCGTAAAGTGACATCCGGCTTGCTCCTCCGAATATAACAGTGTTTTTTGGACAAACTAACTGAGAAAACTTAAATTAAGGAGAGTACAGCAATGTTTGGATATAACGAAAAAACCCAAAACGGCGTCCTGTCCGGCGTGACCTGCGACGTTAAATCCTGCGTCTACCACGACAGCGCCAACAACTGTCACGCGCGGCAGATCAACGTAGCCAACCCTGCCGCCCACTCCGTTGACGAGACAAAATGCTCGACATATAAATTGCAGGCGGGCATGTAGCCGTTAATCAACCAGCCGGTCAAGCATCCATTCCTTCATCCCCGATTTTTCCGTTACGCTTGTAAAGCGAACCGCCTTTGCGCCGAGGTTTCTCAGCGGCCCGGGGGCGGTTTGCTTCGCGGCGGTTTCCAGCGCCTCAAGCGTGTCGCCCTCGGCGCCCAGCGCCGCGCAGACGGATTCGGTGAACTTAAACGGGCTTGCCGTGGCGACAATGAGCATGGGGTTCTCCGTTAAATTCTCCCTCGCCACCGCCGCGGCGACCGCCGTATGCGGGTCGAGCAGATAGCCGTCTTGCTCCCAAACTGATTTTATTGTTTCGGATACGCGCTTCTCATCGCACCAGCCGCCGGTCAGTTCGCCGTCAAACGCCCGTTTCAGCGCGGCGGGCGCGGTATATATCCCGTCGGCCGACAGCTTGCTCATCAGGGCCCTTACCAGCTCCGCGTCGCCGCCGGAGAGATGGAAGAGCGCGCGCTCGAAGTTGCTGGACACCAGAATATCCATCGACGGCGAGCTGGTAAGCCGCAGCTTGCGGCGGCGGTCGTAAACGCCGGTCGCCAGAAAATCCGCCAGCACGTTGTTGGAGTTCGACGCGCAGATAAGCCGACCGACCGGCAGGCCGATCATCTTGGCGTAATTCGCCGCCAGTATATTCCCGAAGTTGCCTGTCGGCACGGTTATATCCAGCTTGCGCCCCGCGGAAAGCGTTCCGTTCCCGACCATATCGCAGTACGCCGATACATAGTACGCGACCTGCGGCAGCAGCCGCCCGAGGTTTATGGAGTTCGCGGAGGATAAAACGATGTTATTTTCGGCTAACGCTTTGTTAACACCTGCATCGGTAAAAATCTCCTTAACGCCTGTCTGCGCGTCGTCAAAGCTGCCGTTCACCGCGCAGACGCACACGTTTTCGCCCGCCTGCGTCGTCATTTGCAGCTTTTGGGTGTTGGAAACGCCGTCCTTCGGATAGAACACCAGCACCGAAAAACCGGCGCGGTCCTTAAACCCCTCCAGCGCCGCCTTGCCCGTGTCGCCCGACGTCGCCACAAGAATATGGAACCTGCGGCCGTCGGACAGTTTTTTCGCGCTAAGCGACATTAATTCCGGCAGTATTTGCAGCGCTATATCCTTAAACGCGCAGGTCGGCCCGTGCCAAAGCTCCAGCACGGAAATTTTATCATCCACGGCCCTGACCGGCACGGGAAAATCCAAATACGCCGTTTCGCACGCCGCCGACAGCTCTTCGAGCGTGAAATCGTTAAGGAACAGCCCCAGTATCTCCGCGGAACGCTGCGTATAAGTCATTTTTGACATTGCGGCGAGCCGTTCGGGCGTGAGCGCCGGAAAGCCCTCGGGGCAGTACAGCCCGCCGTCGGGCGCCAGTCCCCGCAAAATCGCGGCGGGCGCTTCCGCCGGAGGCGCTTCGCCCCGTGTGCTGATATAGCGCATAGTAAAGACCTCCTTTGATCTGACAGATGTATTTGCTCACATAAACGCATCCTCTATGTGGTTAATATCCCCGTTTGAGTATACTTCTATAACGTCAAAGCGCACGGGCGACTCATCGTTATTTTCGGCCAGCCACCAGAGCGCGGTCTTGCGTATGCGCGCCCGTTTTTTGCGGGTCACGCTGTCCGAAGCGCCGGCAAACCCGGCGTCACGCCGCGTTTTCACCTCGACGACCGCGAGGATTTCGCCGTCGCGGGCTATTATGTCCAGCTCGCCGTACCTTGTCCTGAAATTTCGCGTTACTATAGAATAGCCTTTGCTCTCGAGATACTTGGCGGCGCGCTCCTCTCCGGCGTTTCCGGTCATCTTTTTTTCAGTCATAGCTTCCTCAAAAACTTCATCCGATGCTCGGGGCACGGGCCGTATTGCCTGATACGCTCGATATGCAGCTTTGTCCCGTAACCCTTATGGCGCTCAAAGCCGTATTCGGGGTACTTGTCCGCAAGCTCCAGCATGTACCTGTCACGCGCGACCTTCGCAAGGATCGACGCCGCCGCGACACACGCGCACTTCCCGTCTCCGCCCACCACGCATTTTGTTTCCGTTTCAAAGCCGCGGGCGATGTTACCGTCGATAAGCGCAAGCTCCGGCGGGGCTTTAAGTCCCGCGACCGCGCGGCGCATGGCCAGCTGGCTCGCGCTGAGTATATCAGACTGCGCTATCTCCTCTACAGACGCCGACGCGACGGAATAGTCCATTGCCTGTTCCTCTATTAACCGGCGGAGCTCCTCACGCCGCTTGGGCGACAGGTTTTTAGAGTCGTCCAGACACAGAACCGGTTCCCTCAACACCACGGCGGCGGCATATACCGCGCCCGCGAGTGGTCCCCTGCCCGCTTCGTCAACGCCGCACACGGACAGGCAGTCACGCCCGCAAAAGAAATCGCACGCCGTGATCATTCCGGCTTCTCCAAGGTAATACGCCCCATCCTGCCGGCTCGGAACTCGTCAAGCAGCAAAGCGGCGAAGCGTTCGGTGTCAGGCTCGCCGCCGCGCGACACGCATCCGCGCGACTTTGCCGCAAGGCGCAGCAACTCGTATCCGCGTTCCTCCGGCGGCGTCTCCCATTTGCAGCGGGCCGCAAGCGGCGCCGGCGCCAGCTCCGTCAATCTGTCTATCAATTTTACAGCCAGCTCCTCAGTATCCAGTACCTGATCCTTTACGGCGCCGGTAAACGCGAGGTTCAGCGCCGCCTCGGGGTCGTCTATCCTCGGCTGAAGCACGCCGGGCATGTCGAGCAGCAGCACGGCGCCGCCCGCGTCTATCCACTGTTTCCCGCGCGTCACCCCCGGGCGGTCCTCGACTTTAGCCGGTTTGCGTCCGGCGAGCCTGTTTATCAGCGACGACTTGCCCACGTTCGGTATGCCCACGATCATCAGGCGGACGGCGCGGCCCGCCTGTCCCCTTTCCGCGCGCGCCGCGAGCTTTTCAGCCAGCACTTCTCTGACGGCGGGCAGCAGGCGTTCCGTACCCGCGCCGGTTCTGGCGTCCATGGCGGCGGCTGCGGCGCCCCGCTCCGCGAAATGCCTGATCCACTGTTTTGTGACGGCGGGGTCGGCAAGGTCGGCGCGGGTCATTATATACAGGAGGGGTTTGTTAAGCGATGTAAGCCCCGGGTTCAGGCTCGCGCGCGGTATACGCGCGTCAAGCAGGACGCACACCGCGTCCACAAGTTTAAGGTTGGATTCGATGGCGCGCATGGTTTTCGCCATGTGGCCGGGGTACCAGTTTATATTCATTTTATGAATCCGATTTTATTGAACGGGTATATCCGCGTATAAACGCGCCCGAGTATATAACGCGTATCCACAAGCCCCACTCTGGTGGAGCGGCTGTCAAGGCTGCTGTTGCGGTTATCCCCCATGACGAACACATAGCCTCTGGGCACCGTCAGCGGAAAATCAACATCGTCCCTTTTCGCGGTGGGCTCTTTGATATACGGTTCGTCTATGACCCTGCCGTTTATAAACACATCGCCCGTTGCGAAATCAATGTCAATCGTATCCCCGCCCACGGCTATAATCCGCTTTACCAACGGCGCCTCGCCCGCCGCGCCGGCCACATGCAGTCCCTTTTTGGTGAACATGATAACGTCGCCGCGTTTGGGCGTATAGAACAGATTCGAGATAAGCGTCTTGTCGCCCTCACGGAGCGTTGGCTCCATAGAGTGCTGCTCGACGCCTATCATGCGAACCACAAACGCGAAAATCATAATGAAAATCGTTATAGCGGACACCAATGCCTGCGCCCACTCGAACAGCTCGCGGCGTATATCAGTCTTGGCCTTCTGCATATGTTCCACCTCTTAGTAAAACAACGGACACGGCTCGCCGTGTCCGCTTTACAAACTTAACATCCTCCCCCTGCGGAGGGGGTGCCGCCCTCAGGCGGCGGGGGTTGCGGCCCGGCTCGCCGTGTCCGCTTTACAAACTTAACATCCTCCCCCTGCGGAGGGGGCGCCGCCCTCAGGCGGCGGGGGTTGGGCAGGTGCCCGGCAATGCGGGGACTTCGCCCCCTTGTATCTGCCTAGATATCCTCTCTGACTTTGGCGGCCTTGCCTTTGCGTCCGCGCAGATAATACAGCTTGGCGCGGCGGATACGGCCGCGGCGCACCGTTTCGATCTTCGCTATAAGCGGGGAATGGAGCGGAAATACCTTCTCTACGCCCACGCCGTAAGACAGCCTGCGCACGGTGATCGTTTCGCTGATCCCGCCGTGCTGGCGCGCTATGACGGTACCCTCGAATACCTGCACCCTCTCGCGGGCGCCCTCTTTAATTTTAATATGCACACGCACCGTACTGCCGATTCTTATCTCGTTAAGATCGGTCTTGAGATGCGGTTGAGCGACAGCCTGTAACAAATCCATAATTTTGAACTCCCCCTGTATATTTATAGCACTAGGATATGCTACCATACTTAGGAGAAAAAAGCAAGCATAATGCTATACGATTTGTGTAGGACTAAGCTCTATTGACAATTTCCGGCTTTTTATGATATAATTTATCTCGCAGCCGGGAGTGTGAGGCGCAGAGCTTACAGTCCCTGGATAGCGATGAAAATAAAGTTGACTAAGAAAATAGCGCTGACCCCGTAGAGGATGGGATGAACCTCATTGAACTTACCGCGGCACATTTTCACGATAGTATAGAAGATGAAGCCGGCGGCAATACCGTAAGTTATGCTGTAGGCAAAGGGCATGACCGCGACGGTAAGGAATGCCGGAAGCGCTTCGTCAAATTCGTTCCATTTGATTTTCATTAAGCCGCCGGACATCAATATACCGACAACAATCAATGCCGGCGCTGTCGCCGCGGCGGGAACGGCTCCGACCAAGCCGGCAAAAGGCAGGCACAGAATAAAGCATATAGCCGTGGCTACCGACGTCAGGCCGGTGCGGCCGCCGACACTTATACCGGCCGCGCTTTCAACATAAGTCGTCACGTTTGACGTGCCAAGCATCGCTCCGGTTGTCGTAGCCGTCAGGTCGGAGAATAACGCGCGCTCTATGCTGCTGTCAAAACCTTTTCCGGTCTTGAGCTGTTCGATTTCCTTGTCGCCGAAAAGCCCGCCGCTGCGGCCTGTTCCGATCAGCGTGCCGATAGTATCAAAAATATCGGTGAGCAGGAAAGTTAAGATAGCGATAATGACAAGGAATATATTATGGTCGGTAAACAGGGACACAATGCCCATTTTCCCTCCGGCTGTCTGCCCGAAGAACCCGAAGGCGACATCCTTAATACTGCCGACGCTCTGAAGATCAAAAATTTTGGCGCCCTCGCCCATAGCGGTAAGCCCCATCGGTATGCCGACAACGGCGGTTGCGATAATGCCGAGAAGAATCGCCCCTTTAACGCGGAATAACATTAAGAGAACCGTAATGACCAAGCCTATCAGCGCAAGCAAAGCGGCTTTATCGGTGAAATTGACCAGAGCGGGTATAACATCCTTCCCCTCCGTCACCAGTCCGAAGGTCAGCTCGCCGCCTGCCGCGTCAGGCGGAAGCATAACGACATCGGAAGTAAATTTCAGGAATCCGGCGTTTTTAATGCCTATGTAAGAAATAAACAGTCCGATACCGCCGCCGATAGCGTATTGCAGCGACTGCGGGATAGCAACGATCAACATGCGGCGGACGCCGGAAATGGTAAGCACCGTACCAATCAGGCCGCAAATCAAAACCATCGCCAGCGCTTCTCTCCAATGGAAGCCCATCGCAAAACAAACGGTATAGGTGAATAAAGCATTCAATCCCATACCGGACGCCTGAGCATAAGGCAGATTAGCTACGAAAGCCATCATAAGGGTTCCGACGACCGCGGCCAAAACAGTGGCTACAAAGACGCCTTGCCAGCTCATACCTGTCAGAGAAAGCATGTCGGGGTTGACAAAGATGATGTACGCCATAGTGAAGAATGTGGTCAGTCCTGCGATGATCTCGGTTCTGATATTAGACCCTTTTTCTCTGATCCTGAAGAATTTCTCCATTTCTATCTCCTTTTCTCTCCCGCGTATTTTTGCTCGGCCGAGCGTCTATATTGTATCATGCCGCGCGGCAAAACGCAATATATGTATATTCATAAATATTTTTGGACAATAGGAGGAAAATTATGCAATTTTACGAACTGCAAATCGCCGGTCTTACGCGCCGGCTGCCCCTGTGCCGCGTCAATGACGAATTGCAGATAGCGGCGTTCGTCATGTTCGGCGACGTGGAGGTCACAGTCAAAGGCGCGGAGGAGCTATTAAGGCTGGCGCCGGAGTTTGACGTGCTGATTACAAACGAGGCAAAGGGCATACCGCTGGCCTATGAGATGGCTCGCGCGGCGGGCAAGCCGTACTGCGTAGCGCGTAAAGGCAAAAAACTTTACATGCCGGACAGCATCTCCGTCGATGTTAAAAGCATGACGACAATGTCGATGCAGACGCTTATCATCAGCTCCGACGAGGCGGCCGTTCTCAACGGGAAGCGCGTTCTGCTGGTGGACGACGTCATATCCACGGGAGATTCGCTGGCGGCGCTGGAGCGGCTTGTGGAGATGTCGGGCGGCGTTATCGCCGGACGCACCGCAGTTCTGAGCGAGGGCGGCGCGAACAAACGCGATGATATTATATGCCTCGGGCGCCTGCCGCTGTTCGGTAACGACGGGAGGGCGCTGTCATGAATATTAAGAATCTTAACAGGCCGTCCTCGAGGGTTGACGTTATACTTGACACAGACACGTTTAATGAGATAGACGATCAGTTCGCCGTCGCGTATATGCTTAAAAACGCTGATAAATTAAACGTCAAGGCAATATACGCCGCGCCGTTTCTCAATGAGAAGTCAACAAGCCCAAAGGACGGCATGGAGAAAAGCTATGACGAGATACATAAGATACTCGGCCTTATGGGCGCCGATGTGAACGTCTATAAAGGCTCGGAGCGTTTTCTGTCAAGCGAAACACAGCCGGAAAGCTCGCCCGCGGCGGAGCATCTTGCCCGGCTGGCGATGGATTACAGCCCTGAGAACCCTCTTTACGTCGTCGCTATCGGCGCGATAACGAATATAGCTTCCGCCGTGCTGATAAACCCGAAAATCGTTGATAACATCGTCGTCGTCTGGCTGGGGGGCAACGCGCTGCACTGGCATGACACAAAGGAATTCAACCTTTTTCAGGACGTCGCGGCGGCGCGGGTCATATTCGGGTGCGGCGCAGCTTTGATACAGCTGCCCTGTATGGGCGTGGTTTCGGCGTTTACTTTGAGCGAGGCGGATATAAGGCACTGGCTTTCCGGCAAAAATAAACTCTGCGATTATTTGGCGCAGAGTACCATCGACGAGGCGTCGTCATATGCCGCGGGACGCCCGTGGACGCGCGCCATTTGGGACGTTACCGCGGTCGCGTGGCTGATCGACGGCAGGTTCTTAGAGGAACGGCTCGAACACAGCCCCATCCCCGAGTACGATGGGCATTACGCCTTTGACGGGCGGCGTCATTTTATCAGATATGTCTATCACATCCACAGGGACGCTCTGGCAGAGGATTTGTTCAACAAGCTGACGTCATAGGGAGCGAAATATTATTCCGAAAAAAAACTTGACATTTTGTAAAACAATGCTATAATAACATCAATAAGGACTGTTTAATTTAAGTTAAAATATCCGGTCGGCGGGCAACCGCGCGAGTTTTGGCTTTCAGGGTGGAGAAGCTGTAATCAGGCTTCCCGTCCTTTTTTTATCTAAATAAATTTCCGGTCGGCGGGCAACCGCGCGAGTTTTGGGCTTTCAGGGTGGAGAAGCTATGCTTCTTCACCCTTATTATTAAGGAGGTGCAACCCATGTTGTTCTTGACGCTCGAACAATTATCTGTCCCCGAGGCACTCGGTATTTCACTGGTCGGCATACTTATCGGTTTCTGCGCGCTGTCACTGCTCATACCAATAATCCGGTTAATCAGCCTGATGGCCGCTAAGCTCCAAAAGCCTGTAAAGGATGAGATACAGGTTTTGCCCGTTGCCGCGCTGCCGCAGATGACGCCCGCAAAGGGCTCCTTCGGCGACGTTAAGCTCTATGATGTTGATGAAAAAACCGCCGCGCTGCTTATCGCTATCGTGGCGGATGAAATCGGCGCGCCGCTTAACGAGCTTCGCTTTATCTCGATTCGTGAAAAACTCGGGAAAAAATATTCCGAAATAGACGAAAAATTTGAAAGCATCGCCAGCTCCGCTATCGGCGGCGAAAAGATGGGGAGGTAAATACATTGAACATTGTGATTATAGCGGTAATCGGTCTGGCTGTCGCGGTTCTGCTCGGCGTTTTGATGTCGCGTATTGACAAAAACATTCATGAAACGAACCAGACCCCCAAAGATCAAAAGAAAGACAAGTAAGACCCTTACGCCCACTTGACATATTCCTTTAACAGCTCCACCGTGCGCGGCGCGTCCTCGCGCCGCGCCGCTTCGCGCAGCGCGTCAAGCCTCGGGCTTAATTCCGCGAAAGCTATATCCGACGGCTTTGCCACGAAAATCTTCTCGTGCGTCGTCGCGGCCACGCCCTCCTCGCTGAGCAGCAGCTCCTCGTACAGCTTCTCACCCTGACGCAGTCCGATGATCGTGATAGGAATATCCGTCTCAGGCTTAAAGCCCGAGAGCCGTATCATATCATGCGCCAAGCCGAGCATTTTTACCGGCTCGCCCATGTCCAAGACGAAAATCTCTCCGCCGTTTGCCAGCGCGCCCGCCTGAATGACCAGCCGCGCCGCCTCAGGTATTGTCATAAAGAACCGCGTGACCTCCGCGTGCGTCAGCGTGACGGGGCCGCCGGCCTGTATTTGCCGCCGCCACAGCGGTATAACGCTGCCTGCGGAGTCCAGCACATTCCCGAACCTGACCGCCGCCAGCAGGGTTTTATCCTGTTGCTTAGACAGCGCCTGTATGACCATCTCCGCCATGCGCTTCGTCGCGCCCATCACGTTGGTCGGGTTCACGGCCTTGTCCGTGGAGACGAGTATAAACCGCTCGGCGCCGTGTTCTATAGCCGCCATAGCGGTGTTATACGTGCCGAAAATATTGTTCTTAACGCCTTCGCACGGGCTTAGCTCCATGGTCGGCACATGCTTGTGCGCCGCGGCGTGGAACACGACTTCGGGACGGTATTCCTCAAAAATCCGGTCAAGCCGCTCCCTGTCGCGCACCGAGCCGACAAGCGCGGCGGTTTCGACGACATCCGTGAGTTCCCGCCCCAGCATATACATATCGTTTTCATAAATATCAAGCATAACCAGCCGTTCCGGCTTCAGCCGCGCGATCTGGCGGCACAGCTCCGAGCCTATCGAGCCGCCGCCGCCCGTGACAAGCACGGTTTTGCCCATAAGCCGCGCTTTGCCGATATTAAGGCTTACTACCTCGCGCCCCAGCAAGTCCTCAATAGCGACGTCGCGGATCGCCGATACCGTGACCTGACCGCCCACAAGCTCGGCGGTGGACGGCAGCAGCCTCAGCTTCGCGCCGGTAGTCTTGCAGATGTCCAGTATCGCCGCCTGCTCCCTGCGCTGCGCCGTCGGGACGGCGACGATTATCTCGTCTATCAGCTGCTCCCGCACAAGCCGCGGGATATCCTCACGCGCGCCCAAAACCCGTATGCCGTTTATCAGCATACCGCGCTTCGCCCTGTCGTCGTCAACCGCGCATATGACGTCCACTCCCGCGCTGCCGCCCAGCTCAATTATGGCGGCGCTGCCGGCGCTGCCCGCTCCGACGATCATTACGCGCTTTTTATTCGGAAACGGCTTATGCCTTGTAAAAATATCCGGCAGTCCCATGCCGCGCCCGATACCGTAGCGCAGTCTGCGGTATACCCGAAAGCTCATGCGCGACCCGCCGACCGAGAGCGTTAGCAGTAAAAACCAGATAATATAGACCGAGCGCGGCAGCGGGCGCTGTATCATAAACCCTATACATACGGCGAGGCCCGTGACCAGCGCGCACGCCAAAATTATACGCACAAGCTCGGTCACGCCGGCAAATTCCCACAGGCTGCGGTACAGCCCGAACAGAAAAAAAACAACCAGCGCGGCAAGCGTAAAATAAATTATACTGTGCGTGAAGCTATCCGAATGCCGCGGTTCGGCATAGAAATCGCCCTCAAAGCGCAGCAGAAAAGCCAGAAAGCATGTCAGAGGGACGACGGCGGCGTCGAACAGCATTAATATATACGCCCTGATTTTTCGCAAAAAAATCACCCGTCGTAATTATACAACGGGCCGTCTTTTATGTCAAATATTGTTTTTCTCATAATTCCAAGCGTCGGCGCACATCTCGTCAAGGCCCAGCTCGGCTCTCCAGCCCAGCAGCTTTAACGCCTTTGACGCGTCCGCGCAGCTCTCGGCTATATCTCCCGGGCGCCGCTCCGCCTGCCTGCTCGGCAGTTTCCTTCCGCACGCCTTTTCATAAGCCGCCAAAACCTCTAAAACACTGTATCCCCTGCCCGTGCCGAGGTTTATCGCCTCCGCGCCGGCGCCCTTATACTCCAGCGCCTTCAGATGCCCCTTAGCCAAATCGACAACATGCAGATAGTCGCGGATACATGTGCCGTCGGGCGTATCGTAGTCGCTGCCGAAAATATTCAGGTACTCGCGTCTGCCCGCCGCCACCTGAGATATGAACGGCACCAGATTGTTGGGCACCCCTTTCGGCCTTTCTCCCAGCAGGCCGCTCTTATGCGCGCCCACGGGATTGAAGTAGCGCAGCAGCACGGCGCTCCACCCCTCCTCCGAAACGCAGAGGTCGCGCAGGATATTCTCTATGACCAGCTTTGTCGTTCCGTAAGGGTTTGACGCCGCCGCCGGCAGCGGGTCCGTCTCCTTAAACGGCGCCTTGTTGTCCGCGCCGTAAACCGTGGCGGACGAGGAGAACACTATCCGTTTGCAGCCAAACTCGCGCATGGCGCCCAACAGCGTGAGCGTGCCGGTGACATTATTATGGTAGTATTCCAGCGGCTTGGCGACAGACTCGCCAACGGCTTTCAGCCCCGCGAAATGGATGACCGCCTCAATCTCATTTTCGGCAAATACCCTTGACACATCCGGCGCGTGCAGAAGATTGACCGCCGCGACGGGAAAATCCTTGCCGGTCAGCTCTTTGATGCGCCGTATAACATCCGGCTCCGAGTTGGAGAAATTATCCAGCACTACAATTTCATACCCCGCGTTTAACAGCTCGACACAGGTATGGCTTCCGATATAACCCGCGCCGCCGGTCACTAAAATCGCCATTTATTATACCACTCCTTTTAACGCCTGTTCCAAATCTTCAATAATATCCTCAATATTCTCAAGCCCGATGGAAAACCTGACCGACCCGGGCACGATCCCCATGCCGAGCAGCTGCCCGTCGGAGAGCTGCGAGTGCGTGGTCAGCGCGGGACAGTTGACCATACTCCGCAAGTCGCCCAGATTGGCGACGATTTTCAACAGCCTCAGCCCGTCGCAGAATTTAGCGGCGGCTTCGCGCCCGCCCTTCAGGTCGGCGGTGAATGTCGAGCCCGCGCCCAGCGGCAGATATTTCTCCGCCAAGCCGTAATAGGGAGATGATTTCAGCTTAGGGTAATTCACGCGCTCGATCGCCGGATGTGCCTCTAAAAATTCCGCGACCGCCAGAGCGTTGGAGCTGTGGCGCTCCATGCGCAGCGAGAGCGTCTCCATGCCCAGAAGCGTTATCCACGCGTTAAACGGCGACTGGCACGCCCCGATGTCGCGCAGTATATGCGTGCGCAGCTTTGTGATAAACGCCGCTTTGCCCAGCGCTTCGGCGTATACCAGCCCCTTATAGCTCGGGTCGGGCGTGTTGTACGCCGGAAAGCGCGGGTCGCCCAAATAGTCAAAGCTGCCCGCGTCCACAATCGCGCCGCCCATGACGGTGCCGTTGCCGACCATGTACTTCGTCGTGGAATATATCACCAGGTCCGCGCCGTGCTCGATCGGGCGCAGAAGATACGGCGACGCCATCGTGTTATCGACTATGAACACAACGTTCTGCTTTTTCGCTATTTTTGAAATGGCCTCGAGGTCCGGCACGTCCGCGAGCGGGTTGCCTATGCTCTCGACAAAATAGGCGCGCGTTTTTTCGGTCGTGGCGCGTTCAAACGCGCCGGGGTCGCCCGCGTCCACAAACTTGAAATTTATGCCGAACTGCTTGAGCGTCTTATCCATTAAATTGATGGCGCCGCCGTATATGCCTGACGCGGATACTATTTCGTCGCCCGCCGAACACAGGTTCATAAACGTCATGACCATCGCGGCGTGGCCGCCCGTCGCCGCCAGCGCGCCGATGCCGCCGTCCAGCGCGGCAAGCCGCTCTTCCAAGGCGGCGTTGGTGGGATTGTTCAGGCGCGTGTATATGTACCCCGTTTCCTCAAGGCTGAACAGCCTGCGCGCGTGTTCGGTGTCGTCAAACGAATAGCCTGTGGTCAGGTGTACGGGCGTCTGGACCGAGCGCGTGTGATCGCCGCCGTGTCCCGCGTGGATCTGCTTTGTTTCAAATTTCATAGTATATCTCCCTTCAATGATGCTCATATAGATAGCCGAACAGCGCGTCGTCCTCCAGCGGGCGGCTTATGTAATACCCCTGTATGCAGTCGCAATCTCTATCTTTGAGTATATCGAACTGTTTCTCCGTCTCCACGCCCTCGGCGACGACCTTCAGTCCCAGCCTGTGCGCCATCTGTATCATCATAAAGGCGAAAATCTGCTGCTTGTCATTCTCTATCTCGTCGATAAAATGCTTGTCGATCTTCAGAACGTCCACCGGTATCTCGCGCAGATACTTCATCGAGGAATATCCGGTCCCGAAGTCGTCCAGCGCTATGGTGACGCCGCCCTCGCGCAAAACGCGCAGTTTCTCGCACATGGCGCCCACATTGGCGAGCATGACGCTCTCCGTGACCTCCAGCTGCAACTTCTCCGGCGGCAGCCCCGTATCGTTAAGAATCTCGAAAACCATATTGACAAAGCCGCCGTCGTCAAGCTGCACGGGCGATACGTTCACGGACATGTATCCGAAATCGACCCCGTCGCGCATAAGCTCCGCCGCTTTGCCGCACGCCGTCCGCAATATCTCACCGCCCATCGAGATTATAAGCCTTGCGTTCTCCGCGAGCGGTATGAACTCGGACGGCGAGATAAAGCCCATGCTGGTTATATTCAGGCGCGCGAGCGCCTCAAACCCCAGACACTTTTTATGTATATCCACAATCGGCTGATAGACCAGATACAGCGACTTCACCTCGTCCAGCTCCTGCAATATCTGCATTATCTGGTGCGTGCGCCTGATTTTAGCGACCATCCTGCGGTCAAACAGCGCGAAGTTAGTTTTCTTGACATACCACGCCTCGATCATCGCTATATCGGCGTACTGTATAAGCTCGTCTATATCGGTCCCGTGCAGCGGGCAGAGCGAGGCTCCCATCCTCACCTCCGCCATAACGGACATGTTCTGTATCAAAAAAGGCCTGCGGAATATATCGAGTATCCGCGTGCTCAGCCGGTCCAGATGATCGACGTCATGCAGGCACTCGACATAGAGCAGGAAGCTGGAGTCGCCCGAGTTGCGCGAGTAGTACATCTCTTTGCCGAAATTCTTTTTCAGCGCCTCCGCCACGACTAAAATAACCTTATCCCCTATCCCGAAACCGAAGGTGTCGTTTATGCTCCTCATATTTGCGATATTGAGTATAATGACCGCGCCCCAGTGGTCTTCCTTCAGGCTCTTCAGCTTTTCGGCGACCTCCTCGCAGAACTTTGCGCGACGCGGAAGGCCGGTAAGCGATTCATGGTGCGCGATGTAGTCCGAAAACTCCTGCGCCGTCTTGCGCTCATGTATGTCCGTAAGCGTGCCGGAGATTTTTTTCGCCCCGCCGTCCTCCACGACGGCCATGGTAAGATGCAGCCACTTATGTCCTCCGCCGGAGGTGATTATCTTAATATCCCCGTCATAATGCCCCGTCATCCTGTCTAACCAGCTTACCAGCCCTTTTCTGTAATCGGGATGGATGATCTTATGCATCACATATTCCAACGGATAGTTCTCTTTAGAAAGCTCGTATGTCGTTATCTCATTCCAGCTGCCCGAGGCGAAGAACTCGTTGGTATACGGCACCAGCTCGAATATAGCGATCGTTGAAATATCCACGGCGGACTTGAACCGCTGCTCGCTTATCCTGAGCCGCTCCCTGTCGCTTTTAAGCTCCGCTTCCAGCTGCGTGAGCGTCAGGTTTTTCTCCTCAAGCTCGCCTACCCGTTCGTTAAGCTGCCTGAACAGATTGTTAAAGCTGTTCAACAGCTCGCCGACCTCGTCGTTAACGTCAATCTCGCAGACCATATACTGCCCGCCGGAGGCAAGGGTTATGGTTTCCCTCAGCCTTTTCAGCGGAGATACCACCCTGAAATGGAGTACCGGCAGAAAAACCGCCAGCGCCGCCGCACCGAAAACAACGGCGATAAAGCTGCTTCCGCGTATAAACAGCGCCGCTTCCGCCTCAAGCACGGATACCGCGTCATTAATCCGGACGTCTTCGTAGATGACAAACAAAAGAAGCGGAACAAACGTCATCAAAACCGCCACCGTGTAAAGTGATCTGCGAATACTCAATCTCAACATCCTCTCGGTATATTCCAAACAATTATACTATAGTTATCAGCTCCCTGTCAAGCGTCATAAGATTTTCGCAACCATTCTCACGCAATACGATAACATCCTCGATCCTCACGCCGAATTTCCCGGGAATATATATACCCGGCTCGGCCGATATGACCATCCCCGCCTCCAAAACGCGCTTTTCGCCGGGGGATGCGTTATAGTCCTCATGCACCTCCATGCCGATACCGTGCCCGAAGCCATGCCCGAAATACTCGCCGTAGCCCGCGTTCCTTATCACCTCGTCGGCGGCGTTGTGGATGTCCATGCCCAAAACGCCCGCCTTCGCGGCGGCGATACCCGCAAGCTGCGCCTTCCTGACGACGCCGTAAACCTCGCGCATCTCATCGGTGGCATATCCTATAGCGACGGTGCGCGTCATATCCGAGCAATAGCCGTCAAGGCTGCAACCAAAATCAACCGTTACAAAATCTCCCTTTTGCAGCTCCCTGTCGCCCGGCTCGCCGTGCGGCAGCGACGAGTTCGGGCCGCTGACGACAATCGGGTCAAACGACGGCTTATCCGCGCCCAGTCTGAGCATCCGGTAAATAAGCTCCGCCGCCGCCTGTTTCTCCGTCATGCCCGCCGATATGACGTCTAAAACTTCTAAAAACGCTCTCTCCGCGATACGCTGCGCCGCTTTCATGCGCTCGATCTCCCAAGGCTCCTTGACCGCCCTCATCTTTGCGATGCCGGCCGCCGCCGATACCCACTCTATGTTCTCCAGTTCCTTTTGCCACGCCTCGTGTTCTTTGACCGTCATAATATCCTCTTCAAAGCCGATACGCCTTATATCGCCTGTCCATTCCCTCATAATCGCGGCGAAGGTTTTCTCTCTCGTGCGCATCTCGACTGTAAAGTCACTTAGCTTTACATTTGCCGCCTCGATATAACGGAAATCCGTGCTGAAAAACGCGCGCTCCGGCGTAACAAACGCAATACCCGACGAAGTGCGCAGCCCCGTCGCGTAATGCCTGTTGACCTCCCCCGCAAGCATGATACCGTCAAGCTCCAGTTCCTTGCAAAGGTTTTGGGTTTTCATTAAATTACTCACTATAAGCGCCCCTTTTCATTAATAAACCGTCTTTCCAGCACATTGCGCCTGAAGTTGAACAGCATATTGCGCGTGACCGGCTCGACGATGACCGACGTGATCCTCGCCCTGTTCGCGGCCAGCACGTCCGTGAATATCTGGTCGCCCACCATCGCGGCGTCACGCGGACAGATACCGATACGCCCGCAGGCCTCCAGCAGGGCTTCGGGTTTGGGCTTGCGCGCCCCGGCGACATACGGCAGCTCCAGCGGAGCGCAAAACGCCTCCACGCGCCGCTTTCCGGCGTTAGACAGCACAATAAGGCCGTAGCCCGCTTCACGCATAGATTTAAGCCATTCCGACGTGGCGGTGTCCGGCGTTTTGACGCGGTATCCGGCAAGCGTATTGTCAAGGTCAAGCAGCAGCCCCTTGATCGAATACCGGCTCATCCACTCCGGCGTAATCTCCTGAACGGACCGCAGAACTATGTCCGGATAAAAATTCATAGACTGACCTCCGACGAGCATACTTTTTATAAGGGGGTGACGCGTGTGCAGATATATCTCGCCGCAACGCCCGACGACGCGAGGTCGGCGGCGGCCTACGGCTATCCCCTCGCCCACATGGCGTATTACAAGACGTTCGAGCAGCACGGCAGGTCCGGCGGCTGGATGGTGCTGGGCGGCCCGCTGGCCGGCGGCATAGACCCGCGTGAGGCCGTCGAGGAGTGCAGACGCCGCGATTTCAGCGGCCTTTTGCTGGATTTTGAGAGCGGCGACCGTCAGGCGCTCACGCGCTTTGTTCTTCAGGCCGACGAGCTCTGCGCCCAATATAACCTTACTCTGATAACCGGTAAAAAATTCCAGACAGAACGGTCGCTCACGCTTGTGCCCTCCGGCGCCGTCAGCGGCTCGCTCAGGCAGCGGCTTATTAAGTACGGCGCGGGCGCGGTGCTGGAGATAGTCAGGCTCGCGCAGGATATACCGCTTCCGGCGCCGCAGGGCCGCGGCATAACCATGACGCACCGGCGGCTGGGCGAGCTGCTGGAGTCGCGCAGACCGGTGACATTTTTTTCCTCCGAGCTGCTGGCGCGTTATTTTACGTACAAGGATGAATCCGGCGTCACGCATTTCATCATCTACGACGACGCCGAAAGCATTTCAAAAAAAATACGGCTTGCCGGCGCGATAGGCTTCCCTTACGCTGTCATGCTGTACAGCGAGGTCAAGGATTTACTCGGTAATATTTCGTAAGTAAAAATCTCCCACATAAGGGCGCCGCCTGCCGGCGGCGGCCGCGTCCTATTCAAAATCCGCAACAGTTGTTGCGGATTTCAGGTTTTTAACCGAATTTTTTCTTTTTGGCGCGCGCGGCCTCCGATTTTTTACGCCGCTTTACGCTGGGGCTCTCATAGTGCTCGCGTTTGCGAAGCTCGGAAAGCACACCGGCTTTAGCGCAATTGCGCTTAAAACGCTTGAGAGCGCTGTCCAGAGATTCATTCTCCTTTAATCTTACTTCCGACATTTGCTACCCTCCCCCCGCTTATGCAAGTTCATGTCAACGCTTAACCATTATAATTGTACTGGCCCTTTTTGTCAACCCCCAATTTTTACTGCCTTTTTACGGTTTTATTACAAGGTTGACTATTTTATTCCTGACGACAATGGTTCTGTCCGGAGTTTTACCCGCCAGATACTGCGCCACCCTCGCGTCGCCGAGCGCCGCCTTTATAACGTCGCCGTCGCCGGAGTCAAGCGGCAAAACTATTGAGGCTCTTAGCTTTCCGTTTACTTGAACGGCAATTTCGACTTCGCTGTCAATAACCTTTCGGGGGTCATATTCCGGCCATTTCTGCTTACAGCACAGCTCTTTGAAGCCCAGCTTTTCCCACAGCTCCTCCGCCGTATGCGGCGCGAACGGCGACAAAAGCCGCAACAAAACGTATAAATCCCCCTTTGTCGCCCCACCCGCGCCCAATTCGTTTGTAAGTGTCATCAACTGGGCGATTGCCGTGTTGAATTTCAGCTGTTCTATATCCTCCGTGACTTTTTTTATGGTTTTATGCAGCAAAACCTCAGTAGCCGGCGACACGTTTAGTGTGGCTTTCGCTTTCTCCGAAAGCGCCCACACCTTTTCGACAAACCTCCGGCAGCCCTTTACGGCCTGCGACGCCCATGCCGCCGCCTTTTCAAAGTCCCCGATAAACATGATATAGAGCCGCATGGTGTCCGCGCCGTACTCCGCGACAATATCGCCGGGATCGACGACGTTCCCGCGCGACTTCGACATCTTTTCCCCGCCCTCGCCGAGTATCATGCCGTGGCTCGTGCGCTTTTTATACGGCTCAGGCATGGGTACGACGCCGATGTCGTACAGGAATTTATGCCAGAATCTGGAATAAAGCAGATGCAGCGTCGTATGCTCCATGCCCCCGTTATACCAATCCACGGGCATCCACTTCTCAATTGCCTCCCGCGACGCCAATTCCCTGTCGTTATTACAGTCTGTATAACGCAGAAAGTACCACGACGAACCCGCCCACTGCGGCATCGTGTCCGTTTCGCGCTCGGCGGCGCCGCCGCACTTGGGGCATTTCACCTCGACCCATTCCCGCATCTTAGACAGCGGCGACTCCCCGCTCTCCGTCGGCTCATACGAATCAACCATCGGAAGCGTAAGCGGCAGCTCCTCATACGGCACGGGGACCGCGCCGCATTTTTCACAGTGTATTATGGGGATCGGCTCGCCCCAGTAGCGCTGACGCGAGAACACCCAGTCGCGCAGCTTGTAGTTGACCTTAGCCTCTCCCAGCCCCTTTTCAACCAGCCACGCGGTTATCTTTTTCTTTGCCTCGCCTACCTCCAGCCCGTCCAGAAAACCGGAGTTTACCATTTTCCCGCTCTCGGTGTCCAGAAACGCCGCCTCGTCTATATTGCCGCCCGCGACCACCTCAACTATCGGCAGGTTGAACTTTTTCGCAAACTCCCAGTCGCGCGTGTCATGCCCGGGCACAGCCATGATGGCGCCCGTCCCGTATGACATAAGGACATAGTCCGACACAAAAACCGGTATCTCCTTGCCGGTGACCGGATTAACGGCGCAGACGCCCGACAGCATGACGCCGGTTTTGTCCTTTGCCAGCTCCGTGCGCTCAAAGTCCGATTTTCTGGCGGCGCCCGCCCTGTAATCATCTATCTCCCGATAATTTTCCAGCTTCTCCTTCCACTTCTCGATAAACGGATGCTCCGGTGAAATAACCATGTAAGTCGCGCCGAACAGCGTGTCGGGCCGCGTTGTATACACCCGCAGTATATCGCCCGCGGTGGTGGCGAAATCCGCCTCGGCGCCCTCGCTGCGCCCGATCCAGTTGCGCTGCTGCGCCTTGACGCGGTCGTTGAAGTCCACCATATCCAGATCGTCGATAAGCCGTTGGGCATACGCGGTTATTTTCAGCATCCACTGCGACTTCTCGCGGCGCACCACGGCGCTGCCGCAGCGCTCGCAAACGCCGTCCACGACCTCCTCGTTGGCCAGCACGCACAGGCACGACGTACACCAGTTGACGGGCATACGCGCCTTATACGCCAGCCCGTTTTCAAACAGCTTCAAAAATATCCACTGCGTCCATTTATAGTAACCCGGGTCGGTGGTGTTCACCTCCCTGTCCCAGTCGAAGGAGTAGCCCAGCGCGTCCGACTGTTTGCGGAACAACTCCACGTTATCCCTTGTGACGACGGACGGATGTATGCGTTTAGCGATAGCCGTATTCTCGGTGGGCAGCCCGAACGCGTCCCAGCCCATGGGGAACAGCACGCTCTGCCCCTGCATGCGGCGCTTGCGCGCTATAACGTCCATAGCGGTATACGGGCGCGTATGCCCGACATGCAGCCCGTTGCCGGAGGGATACGGGAACTCTATCAGCAGATACGATTTCTCCCCGTCCTCCCGCGTCTTAAAGGCCTTTTCCTCAGCCCAGCGTTTCTGCCATTTCTTTTCGTAATCCTTTGTCATACCGTCACCTCTCAACCGCAACCGCGTCGCTCCATAATCTCTCCAGCGCGTAGAACTCTCGCGCCTCGTGCGTAAACACGTGAATGATCACGGCGCCGTAATCAAGCAGCACCCAGCCGCTGGCCTTATGCCCCTCGATGTGATGCGGCGTTATGCCCCGCTCCTTCAGCTTTAGCCCCAGCTCGTCCGTCAGCGCCCGCAGATGTGTGCCGGACGTGGCGGTCGCTATGACGAAATAATCCGCCAGAACCGTGACCTCCGTTACCTGAAGCAGCTTTATGTCCAGACCTTTTTTGGCGTCCAGCGTATCCGCCGCGAACACGGCTATTTCTCTAGGCTCCATTTTATAACCCTCCTCTAATCATTCAGCAGCAATATATCCAGATCATCCGCCGTAATATCCCTTGTAAACGGGTTGATCATAGCGTTTATCATCTCAAGCGCCTCGTCAACAAGCACATGCTCATACCATCCCCTGTTATATCTCACGCTTTCGGTCGGCAGCGTATAGAAATTCAGACATTCCGTGCCGTAGCCCAAAACCGTTGTGGCAATCCACATCAGCGTAGTGCCGCTCATGTCGGAGGTAAGGTTCTCCTCGGCGATTTTCAGAAACTCGCCCAGCTTGAACAGATTGCCCAGCGAGATCGCCTGCCTGCCCATAGCCCTCAAAAACTCCTGCTGAACCGCCATGCGCCCGTAATCGTCGTGCCCATAGCCCTCGGTGCCGTTATAGTCCCTGTACCTCACCAGCTGGAGCGCCTCGTCGCCGTTCAGCTTCCGCTGCCCCTTTTCCAGGTCGATGACCATATCGTCAAGAATCTTGTACATGGTCTTAGGCACATTGAAATCCACGCCGCCCATCGTGTTCACCAGCCTGATAAATCCGTTGTAATTAACAACAGCGTAAAAATCCGGCACAAAACCGATTACCGTCTCCAGCTCGCCTTTAAGCTGCAATATGCCGTTGCCCTTGCCGCTCGACTCGCCCATGCCGTAAGCGGCGTTTATCCTTTTCACGCTGCGCCGCACGTTTACCATGGTGTCGCGCGGTATGCTGACAATATTAAATACTTCGTTTACCGTATCCAGCATCCCCACCATTATCGTGTCGGTGTTGCCGTCGTTCTCTTTTCCCAGGAAAAGAAAGGTATAAACACCGGCCTTGCGCCTGCTGACCGGCGCGGGCGTAGAGCTTGGCGCGTCCGCGGGCCTCGGCGTCCTGTTGATGTCGAACTGCGGCAGCTCGACGGTCTCCGGTATCTCCACCTCCGGTATCTCGGGCGGCACGATATTCATATTCCACCACGCGACGCCGGCGATGATAAGCGTGCCGGTCACCGCCATAATGACGGTAAGCACCCTCACCCATTTCTTCCCGAAGAAATCCGCAAGCCCAGTCTTTTTTTCCGCGCCGTCCCCGCGGTCCCTTATATGCCCACCGTACAGCTTCATAAACCAAGTACCTCTTTATAATAATCGCGCGCCTCGAAAGTAGCGGGATGGATAACGCTGCCCTCTTCAACAAGCTTCTGCATGACCCTTTCAATCACAGCCAGCACGGCCCGCTCTCTGTTTTCATACGCCAGCCTGCGGTATGCCGGAACATCCTTATACTCCCTTGTCGGCTCCAGCTTGTCCGCCAGATAGATAATCATTTCCAGCCCGCTCATGCCGGGCCTGCCCATCGTATGGTGCTTAATCGCGCCGTATACGGCGCCGCTCACCCCGAGTTCACGCCGCGCAAGCTCCGCCGCCGTTATGCCGTGCAGAAATTTTTCGTTTCCCGAAAACGGCCTGTCAGATATTATATTACACTCCGCGCAATATTGCAAATGTTTTTCCGGCGGCCAATGCTTTGTGCAGTCGTGAAGGAGCGCGGCCAGCGCGGCCTCCCTCAAATCCTCCCCATACAGCGCGGCCAGCCTGACGGCCTCGCTCTCCGTCCCCAGCGAGTGTTCAAGTCTTTTCGGATGGATATTTTCAAGGATTTCAGCCCTTCTCATATCCCCTCCGCGCAGTTCCGAAGACGATATTTCGACAATTTTCGCGTCAATAACCGTGACATTAGCATTATATTCCGACTTTAAGCGCTCAACGCGCTCATTTACGGACTGCCCATCGCGGCGCGTTACCGCGAGCTTAACCTTGCTCAAAAGCTCCCTGAAGCCGCGCCATTTTTCAAAATTATTGAATGAATCCGTGCCGAGCGCCAGCGTAAGCCCGTCTATGTCCAGCGCGTTCACCGTGTCAATTGTATAACTGACCCCGCCTTTTGTAATCTCAAAATCCGATACCTCGACATTGTCAAACCCGCCGAAGGTCAGCCGCGCCAGCCTAATGCGTTCAGAAGCGCCGAACGAGTTTTCCGGCAGCGGCTTGTGCGGCGGTACGGCCGCGGGCATGACGATCACCCTGTCATACAGCCCCGACAGGGTTTTAACGGTCAAATAGTGCCCTATGTGCGGCGGGTTGAACGTCCCGCCATATAAAACAGTCCTCATAATCGGTCAAGCATCCTCACTAACTGCCGTATCGCCCTGCCTCTGTGCGAAATCAAATTCTTTTCGCCCTGCGTCATCTCGCCGGTCGTGCTGCCGTTGTACTCGAACAGCGGGTCGTACCCGAAGCCGTTGTCGCCGCGCGGCACCTGCACAATGCTCCCGTTGCAGCGCGCCACGGAAACCAGCTCACGCCCGTTCGGAAAAACGCAGACGATCGCGCACTCGAAACACGCCGCGCGGTTTGTTTTTCCAACCATTTGACGCAGCAGATACATGTTTCGTTCCCTGTCCGTCCTATAGCCGCCGTACCGCGCGCTGAATATCCCGGGCGCGCCGCCCAGCGCGGCCACGCACAGCCCCGAATCCTCGGCGATAACGGGCAGCACGCCCGCCGCCGCCCGCGCCTTGATACGCGCGTTCTCCACAAAGGTTTTGCCGTCCTCCGCCGGCGGCGCGTAGGCAATCGGCAGCGGCTCGAACTCATGCTCCGGCATAAGCGTGTAAAACTCCCTTATCTTGCCCATATTCGTAGTGGCGATCAGAAATTTCAAATTATATCCTCCACAAAAGCCCTCGGGTCAAACGGCTTCAAATCCTCAGCCTTTTCCCCGACGCCGATGAACTTGACCGGCACGCCCAGCGTATCCGCGACGGCCACCACTATGCCGCCCTTCGCCGTCCCGTCCAGCTTTGTCAGCACCACGCCCGTCAGCAGCGCCGCCTCACAGAATTTTTTCGCCTGTTCAAGCCCGTTCTGCCCCGTCGCCGCGTCTATGACCAAGAGCGTCTCGCGGTCATGCCCGGGCAGCTCGCGGTCAATTATCCGGCTGATCTTCGCCAGCTCATTCAGCAGATTCTGCTTGTTGTGCAGCCGGCCAGCCGTATCGCACAGCAGCACGTCAACGCCCCGCGCCTTCGCGGCGCCGATAGCGTCGAACACCACCGCGGCGGCGTCCGCGCCCTCGTTCTGCTTGATTATACCCGCCCGCGCCCGCTCCGCCCAGATGGAAAGCTGTTCGGCGGCGGCGGCCCGGAACGTGTCGCCCGCGCACAGCAGCACCTCTTTGCCCTGATTTTTCAGTCTGAGCGCCAGCTTGCCCAGCGTCGTGGTCTTGCCCACGCCGTTGACGCCGGCAATCAAAACCACCGACGGCTTCGAGTCCAGCTTCAGCGCCCTGTCGCCGCGCTCCAATATCTCGACGATGATGTCCTTCAGCGCCCGCGTCACTCCGTCCTCGTTCTTCAGCTTGTCACGCTTGCACGTTTCCCGCAGTTTTTCAACGATCCCCGCCGCCGTCATAACGCCCGTGTCGGCAAGGATGAGCGTCTCCTCAAGCTCGTCGAAAAACTCGTCGTCTATCCTCTGAAACGCGCTGAAAATCTTATTGAACAAACCCATTGTTGACTCCCCCCCCCGTTACTTCAGCTTCAGGCTCAGCGCGCGCTCCACCTCGGCAATATCCAGCGGCAGTATCTTCGACACGCCCTGCTGCTCCGACGTGACGCCGTATATAAAGTTCGCCGCCTCCATCGTGCTGCGCCTGTGCGTGATGACCACGAACTGCAGCTGCTTCGCCATACGTTTAAGATAATCGGCGTACCGCGTGACGTTTATCTCGTCAAGGTCGTGGTCAACCTCGTCCAGCACGCAGAACGGCGCCGGATTGACCTTAAATATAGCGAAATACAGCGCGATGGCCACCAGCGACCTCTCGCCGCCCGACAGCGGCGCCAGCGCCGCGAGGCGCTTGCCCGGCGGCTGCACGCGTATCTCTATGCCCGAGTTGAGTATATCCTCGGGGTCCTCAAGCTCCAGATACGCCTGTCCCCCGCCGAATATCTCCAGAAACGTCTCCACAAACTTTTCGCTTATACCGTTAAACTTATCCGTGAATATCTTCTTCATCTCGGCGACTATCTCGTCGATTATGCCCAGCAGCTCGGTCTTTGACTTGCTAACGTCGCCGCTTTGCAGCGTCAGATACTCATAGCGCTCGTTGACCCTCTTATACTCGTCTATCGCGCCGATATTCACCGTGCCCAGCGCCTCAATCTCGCGTTTAAGCTCCGCTATACGCCGCTGCGCGACCGGCACGCTCTCTATCTCCGTGCGCTGCTTCAGCGCGTCCTGATGCGCCAGCCCGTAATTCTCCCAAAGCTGCTCAAGTATCTGCTTCTCCTCCTGCTCGCCCGCGGCGCGCTTGCTCTCGATACGCGCGGCCTCGCGCTCGAGCTTTAAGTTCTGCTCGTTTATCTCCTTTGTTGCTTTGTCCGCGCGGGAGCGCTCCGCCTCGAACTCCATCGACTGCTGCACGGCGATCATAAGCTGCTGTCTTATCTCCTCGTGCGCGCGCTCACAGCCGCTGATCTCGTCAGCCAGCTCCTCCAGCTGCCGCCCGTACTCCGCCTTTTTCTCCCGCTGTTCACTGATCGCGGCCTCTTTCTGCTCGCTGTCGCCGGACAGCTGTTCCCGAAAGCTCCCGTATTCCCCGACCGCGCGCTCAACGCCGCGTATCTCCGCCTGCAAGCCCGCCTGCTCCGCGCGCGCGTCGTTTATCCGGCGCGACAGATCCTCGTGCCGCGTGTCAAGCTCGCCCATCGCGGCCTCCAGCTCCAGCGCGGATTGCCCGAACGCCCGCGCGTCCCGCTCCAGCGCTTTAATGGTTTCGTTATGCTCCTCCGCTTTCTGCCTGTTCTGCTCTATGCGCTCCGAAATACCCGAAAGCTCGTCCTGCAATATTTTTATCGCGGCGGCCAGCTGCCCGGTCCACGCCTGCTTGTGCTGGCGCTCCGCCGTGAGCGCCGTCAGGGTGATCTCCGCGGCCCTGCGCTCCTCCTCCGCCACGCCCAGCTCATACTGCGCCGCCTGTGTCTCACGCTCGGCGTTTTTAAGCTCGCGGCCTGCGGCGCCGAGCTTCTCACGCAGCCCCTCCAGTTTTTTATTCAGCCGTTCCAGCTCGTTTTTCCGCGACAGCGTCCCCACGTTCTGCGCCGCCGCGCCGCCGGTCATGGCGCCGCCCGCGCTTATAACCTGTCCGTCCAGCGTCACTATCCTGACGCGGAACCTGTTGTTCCGCGCTATCTCCACCGCCGCGTCCATATCCCTCGCCACCAGCGTGCGCCCCAAAAGCTGAAGTATCACGCCCTCAATTCTTTTATCATACGCCACTAAATCGCTCGCAACCCCGATCAGCCCGCCGTGGCCGCCGCCGCGGTCCTCCGTCCTCTCGCCCCTAACGGCCGACAGCGGCAGAAACGTCGCGCGCCCGATGCCGCGGCTTTTCAAAAACTGTATACATTCCTTGGCGTTGTTCTCCTCCTCGACGACTATGTTTTGCAGCGCGCTCCCGAGCGCCGTCTCTATCGCCACGGCATAGTCGTCCTCGGCGCGGATAAGCTCCGACACCGTCCCCAGCACCCCTTTGAATTTCCCGTTCATAACGGCCTTTACGGCGCGCGGGAACCCCTCGTACTCCCGCTCCATATCGCGCAGTATGCCCGCGCGCGACTCCGTGGCCTGTATCTCGCGCTCGCAGTCCGAAAACCCCGAGCGCAGCTCGTCCGCCTTCTTCGCCCGCGCGCCCGCGCGTATCCTATAGCCCTCTATCACATGCTCAAGCGACTCAAAATTCTCTCCGGCCGTTTTAATATTGCCGTCTATATCCTCCAGCTCCGAAACGCTCTCCTTATGCGTCTGGTTGCGCACGGCCAGCTCCGTCATCACCGTCTGGCGCCTTGCCGACATTTCGCTGCTCAGCGCCTCCAGCGTACTCAGCGCGTCCCGCGTCCCGTTTATGCCCGCCGAGGCGGCGGCCCCGTCCAGCCGCAGCTTTGCCAGCTTCGCCTCCAGGTCCCCCGTCTCCTCGGCGCGTTTTTGCGTCTCGGCTATCGTCTCCTCCAGCACCCTGTCCGTCGCGGCAAGTTTGGCGTTCAGCTCCTCAAGCCTGCTCTCATGCTCGGACAGCTGCTGCAACAAGCTCTCATACCGTCCGGCATGTCCCTCCAGCTCCTCGGTCAGCCGCGCTATATATTCGTCGGCATGGGCGATGTTCGCCTTTATAAGCTCGCCTTTTCCGGCCAGCTCCTGCGTTTCAAGCTCGTTGCGCGACAGCGCGCCGCGCACCTCGTCCACCATTCTCTGCTGTTCGGCGTGCCTTTCGCCCAGCGTCTCGGCGGCGGCGTACTGCTCCTCCAGCCTCCTGCGGCCCTGTTCCATATCCGCCTCTATCAGCTGATAATCCCGCCTGATTTTCTCCGTATCGAACCGCAGCCTGTCCAGATTATTAAGCCATACGTTTATCTCCAAAACACGCTGCTCGTCGCGGTATTTCAAATACGTTCTGGCCTTTTCGCTCTGTTCCTGCAACGGTTCGCGCTGAAGACTCAGCTCGTCTATCTTGTCCTGTATGCGCACAAGATTTTCCTCGGCGACCGCCAGCTTGCGCTCCGTCTCCTCCTTGCGCATCCGAAAGCGCGAGATGCCCGCCGCCTCCTCAAAAACGCGCCGCCTGTCGGCGCTCTTGTCGGAGAGTATCTCAGATATTCGCCCCTGTCCGATGATGGAATACCCGTCGCGCCCCAGCCCCGTGCCGAAGAACAAATCCAGCACGTCCTTCAGCCTCACGGAGCGCTTGTTGATATAATATTCGCTCTCTCCCGAACGGTACAGGCGGCGCGTAACCGCCACCTCATCGCCGTCCTCGGGAAATATCCGCGAGCTGTTGTCAAGCCTGATAGTCACCTCGCAGAATCCCACGGGCCCGCGGTTCTGAGTGCCGTGGAAGATAAGCTCCTCCATTTTTTTGTCACAGCGCAGCGACTTCGCGCTCTGCTCGCCCAGCACCCAGCGTATCGCCTCCGCCACGTTCGACTTGCCGCTGCCGTTCGGCCCGACAACGGTAGTCACGCCGTTGTCAAACGTCAGCGCCGTCTTGTCGGGAAACGACTTAAAGCCCTGTAATTCAAATGATTTCAGTATCAACCCATAGCCTCCATAGCGCGCCGCGCCGCAAGCTGCTCCGCTTCCTTCTTGCTCGCGCCCGTACCCAGTCCCATCGGTCTGCCGTCCACCCTTATCTCGGCGGTGAATATCCTGCGGTGCGGGGGCCCGTCCTCCCCTATCAGATGATAGGAGATGCCCGAGCCTGCATTCTGCACTTTTTCCTGTATGATCGTCTTGTAATCCGTAAACGAATTTTGCAGCGCGGCGGGGAATATGTGCGTTTCCGCGAACAGGCGCGCGCTTTCAAGCCCCCCGTCAAGGTACACGGCGGCAAGCAGCGCTTCAACCAGATCCGCCAGTATCGAGGGGCGCCGGCGCCCGCCCGTGCCGTCCTCGCCCTTGCCAACCCTGAGATGCTCGCCCAGTCCCAGAATATTCGCGGCGTTGGCCAAGCTGGACTCGCATACAAGCGTAGCCCGCCGTTTGGTCAGCTCGCCCTCGCTCAGCTTGGGATGCGAGATATAAAGCATCTCCGCCGTGAGCATCCCCAGCACGGAGTCGCCCAAAAACTCCAGCCGCTCATAGCTGTGCTTCAGGTTCCTCTCGTTTTTATACGAGCTGTGCGTCAGCGCGATTTCCAGCAGCTCTTTATTCCCGAAGGAATAACCGATTTTATCCTCAAGCGGCCTCATGGCTTCTCCGCGCCGCCGTCAGCCGTTTCCGCCGAAAGCTCCGCGATAAGAGCCTTCATCGTGTCCATCTGTCCGGCGATATGCTCGGCGAACCCGCATTTGGCGTATGCCACCGCCTGCCTTACCGCCCCTCTGACCGCCCGCGCGTCGGACGAGCCGTGCGCTTTAAGTATCGGCTTCGACATGCCCAAGAGCGGCGCGCCGCCCGTCTCGCGGTAATCCATTTTGTCCTTAAAGGCCTTAATATCCTTATAACACAGCAGCGCCGCGAACTTTGTCAGCAAATTGCGCTTGAACATACGCTTTATCATGCCGCCGAAAAACACACCCGCGCCCTCGGCCGCTTTAAGATATATATTGCCGGCGAACCCGTCCGCCACTATGACGTCGGCGCCGCCCAAAACGGCCTCCCGCGCCTCTATGTTGCCGACAAAATTTATATCCGCGGCGTTTTTCAGCATTTTATACGCGTTCCGGTACAGCGGCGGGCCTTTTTTCTCCTCCACGCCGTTATTCAAAAGCCCCACCCTTGGGTTGGGTATGCCCAGCGCCAGCTTTGAATAGGCCGAGCCGAGATACGCGAACTGGAGCATATACTCCTCCGTGACCTCCACGTTCGCGCCGCAGTCTATCAGAATACAGCAGCCGTCGGGCGTGGGCATCGTCGGCACCAGCGCCCCGCGCCTCACGCCTTTTATCCGCTTGACTATCAGCGTCGCCGAGGTTAAAAGCGCGCCTGTGCTGCCCGCCGTGATAAAAGCGTCGCCCTTGCCCTCGGCCAGCAGCCTCAGCGCGACAAGCATCGAGGACTCCGGCTTCTCCTTCATTACCGCCGAAGCGTTGTCCTCCATCGTGACTACCTGCTCCGCGTGCGCGATCTCGATACCCTGCGGCAGATCCGCCACGCCGTCGTCCTTTAATACCTGTAGAATTTCCTCGCCTCGTCCGACCAGTATGATGTTCACGCCGAACTCACTGTTTGCCAGCAGCGCCCCGCGCACGATCTCCCTCGGCGCGTTGTCGCCGCCCATTGCGTCGATGATTATTTTCATAATCCGGCATCCCCTTTCCACTGTGCAAGTTTTGCAAGCGCTCTCCCCGACATCTCTCTGTATCTCTCCGTCTTATCCTTTATCTCTATCTCCGGTTTAGGAAGCAGTCCGAAATTTATGTTCATCGGCTGGAAATTTTTTTCGCGCGAGCCGCTGATATGCCGCGACAGCGCTCCCAAGGCTGTCTCCGGCGGGATCTGCAAAGCGCCCCCTTTTACAATCGCCAGCGCGGCGGTGAGCCCCGACGCGGCGGATTCCACATAACCCTCAACCCCCGTTATCTGCCCCGCGAAGTACACGCCCGGCTGTGCTTTCAGCATATACTCCGGCGTCAGCAGCTTCGGCGAGTCGATGAATGTGTTGCGGTGCATAACGCCGTAACGCAGAAATTCGGCGCTGTGCAGCGCGGGTATCATCGAGAACACGCGCCTCTGCTCCCCGAACGTCAGATGCGTCTGAAATCCGACGATATTGAGCATCGTGCCCTCTGTGTTGTCGCGCCTCAGCTGTACGACGGCATAGCTGCCTTTTCCCGTTCGCGGGTCCCGCAGCCCTATGGGCTTCAGCGGGCCGTACCTCAGCGTATCCACTCCGCGGCGCGCCAGCACCTCCACGGGCATACAGCCCTCGAATACCTTCGAGTCCTCAAAGCCGCGGACGGGCGCCTCTCCGGCGTTCGCCAGCTCCTCCCTGAACGCCAGATACCGCTCCTTATCCAGCGGGCAGTTGATGTAATCGCCGCCGCCCTTGCCGTACCTGTCGCCGGTATAGGCAAGCTCCATGTCAACGCTGTCGCTCGATATAATGGGCGCGGCGGCGTCATAGAAGCTCAAAAACTCTCCGCCTACAGTTTTCTGTATGTCAACCGACAGGCTTTCGGCCGTCAGGGGTCCGGTGGCAATGACAAGCGGGCGGTCTTTCGGAATATGCGTGACTTCACGCGGCACAACTTCAACCAGCGCCTTAACGCGCTCCGTCACGTAACGCTCGAACTGCTGCCTGTCCACCGCGAGCGCGCCGCCCGCCGCCACCCTTGACGCGTCGGCGGCCTCTAAAACCACCGAGCCCAGCAAACGCATCTCGGCCTTCAGCAGTCCGGCGGCGTTCTCCAGCCTGTCGCCGCGCAGGGAGTTCGAGCAGACCAGCTCGCATAAATTATCGGATTGGTGCGCCGGCGTTTTTTTATGGGGCTTCATCTCGATAAGCGTCACTGGTATGCCATATCTCGCCAGCGTACAGGCACACTCACAGCCCGCCAGCCCCGCTCCGACGACGGTTACATTCATGCTTTTTTGCTCTTTGACGGCGGCTTTTTCGCCGGTTTCTTCTTATCGTCGGGCTTCTTCGCAAAGGTTCTTTTATCCTCCGGCAGGAAGTTCGTACATTTCTCGTTTATGCAGAAGGTCTTTTTCTGTCCGCGCCCGCCGCTTTTGAACAGGGTCTGGCCGCAGCTCTCGCAGTTTTCCTTCTGCGGCACGTCCCACGTGGCGAAGTCGCATTTCGGGTAAGCCGAGCAGCCGTAGAACGTATAGGCGTTCCGCGTCTTTTTTTTGAGTATCTTATTGCCGCATTTCGGGCATAGCCCGGGCATCTCCTCGGCAATGGGCTTGGTGTTTTTGCACTCGGGGAATCCGGGACAGGCCAGAAACCGCCCGAAACGCCCCGCCTTTATGACCATCATGCGCCCGCACAGGTCACATTTAACGTCGCTCTCCTCCGCGGGCACCTTTATGCGCCCGGTCACATGCGCGGCGTTCTCAAGCGCCTCGGAAAAGCCGCCGTAAAACTCGGAAAGCATCTCCTTCCAAGGCTTCGCGCCCTCCTCGACCTCGTCTAAGTGCCGCTCCATCCTTGCCGTAAACTCGATGTCCACAATGTCGCCGAACTGCTCCATCATAAGCCCCGTCACCACCTCGCCCAGCGGCGTGGGGCGCAGCCTGTTATTCTCCCTTATGACATACTCCCTGTCGAGTATCGTCGATACGGTCGGGGCGTAGGTGCTGGGGCGGCCGATGCCCCGCTCCTCCATCGCCTTTATCAGCGTCGCCTCTGAAAAGCGCGGCGGCGGCTGTGTAAAATGCTGGGCGGGCGCGGTTTTCAGCCGCTTGAGCGCCTCGCCCTCCTTCAGGTCGGGCAGCCGCACGGTCTTCTCCTCGTCGTCGTCGTCCCTGCCCTCCTCATAGACCGCCGTAAACCCCGGAAATATAACGGTCGTGTGGTTCGCGCGGAATATATGCGGAACCGAACCTCCTCCGGCCAGCACGTCTATGGTCAGCGTGTCATACACGGCGTTTGCCATCTGGCACGCCGTGAACCGCTCCCATATAATCTTATACAGCTTATACTGCTCGTCCGTCACCGAGCCCCTCAGCGTCTCGGGCGCCCGGTGCGCGTCGGTCGGGCGTATAGCCTCGTGCGCGTCCTGCGACGCGCTTTTATTTTTGAACACATTCTTTGTCTTGGGCAGATATTTTTCGCCGTAACGCGAAACTATCATATCCCGCGCGGCGGCGACCGCCTCGTCCGAGAGCCGCAGCGAGTCGGTGCGCATATAGGTGATAAGCCCCGTCTCATACAGCCCCTGCGCGGCGGCCATCGCGCGCTTCGCGCCCATTCCGAGCTTGCGCGAGGCCTCCTGCTGAAGCGTCGAGGTGATAAACGGCGGCGGCGGCGAGCGGCGTTTCTCCGAGTGGCCGACACGCCTGACGCTCAGGCTTGAGCGCTCGAGATCGGCGAGTATTTCATTGACGGCGGCCTCGTTGGGAAGAACCGCCTTTTTCTCTCCCTCCGGCGCGAAATACGAAACCGTAAACACGCCGTCCCCGCTTTCGCGGGCCACGTCCAGCTCGATCGACCAGTATTCCTCCGGCACAAACGCGCGTATCTCGTTTTCACGGTCAACGGTAAGCCGCGTCGCCGCGGACTGGACGCGTCCGGCCGAAAGGCCGGACTTTATGCGTTTCCAAAGCACGGGGCTTATTTTATATCCGACCAGCCTGTCTAAAACGCGGCGCGCCTGCTGCGCGTCTACAAGCCTGTAATCTATATCGCGCGGGTTGGCTATGCTGTTCTGCACAACCTTTTTTGTTATCTCGTTAAACGTAACGCGCCGCGCGCGCTCGTCCGGCAGCCCGAGAAGCTCCTTCAGATGCCATGAAATGGCCTCGCCCTCGCGGTCCGGGTCGGTCGCCAGATAGACGATCCGGCTGTCCTTAACGGCCTTTTTCAGCGCCGATATGGTCGTCTCCTTGCCCGCTATGGGTCGGTAGTCCAGCTCGAAGCCCGCTTCGACGTCAACGCCGATCTCGTCCTTGGGCAGGTCGCGCAAATGCCCCATCGTCGCCTGGATGTGATAGCCGGGGCCGAGATATTTTTCAATGGTTTTCGCCTTTGCCGGTGATTCGACAATAACTAAATCGTACATCAAAACAGTCCTTTACGCGGGAGGCTGCTCGCCCCCTCTACAAAATTGAATAAATTCCGGCGGGATTGCCCGCCACCACGCCCGCGATTTCCAGCATTGTAAGCTCGGACAGCACCTCGCGCATTTCGGCCTTCACGCCGGAGCATATGTCGTCGGGCCCCAGCGGCCCGCTTCGCAGCGCGTTTACAATCTCCGCCTGTATTTCCGTCAGCGGCACGTCAATAGGCCTCTGGACCGGCGGCGGCGCGGCCGGCAGCTGCCTCCTCGGCGGCTCGGTTTTGGGCAGGCTTGGCGCCTCGCGCTTTGGCCCCAGCTCGACGGGGTACTGGAGTATATACTCGCCGAGTATGTCCGCGGGTTCCGCGGCAAGCACGGCATAGTCGCGTATCAGCCGGTTGCAGCCGATGCTGTTCGGCGCGTCGATGCCGCCGGGTACGGCGAACACGTCGCGCCCCTGTTCCCGCGCCACGCGCGCCGTTATCAGAGCGCCGCTCTTCAGCGGTGCCTCGACAATCAAAACGCCGACGCCAAGGCCGCTCATTATCCTGTTGCGTCTGGGAAAATTAACGCCCAGCGGGCGCGTGCCGGGCGGAAACTCCGATATGACCGCTCCGAGATTTATTATGTCGTTATACAGCGATTCGTTTTCGGAGGGGTATATGACATCCGCGCCGCAGCCCAGAACGGCCGCCGTCGGCTTGTTCGCGCGCAGAGCGCCCTGATGCGCCAGCGTGTCGATCCCCTTAGCCATGCCCGATACGATGACCATGCCGCTCTTGGCCAGATTATAAGAAAACATCGCGGCGGCGTTCAAGCCGTACGGGGTGGCGCCGCGCGTGCCGACTATGGCGACTGCCGGCTCTATCGCCAGCGGATTCAAGCTGCCCTTTATATATAATACGCCGGGCGGGTCGTCAATATCCCTGAGCGCGCGGGGATAGCGGGCGTCCTGAAGCGTGACTATGCCGATATTCTTTATGTCGCACTGTTCAAGGATATGCTCGGCCATATCAAAGGATTTTTTCGAGAGCGCCTCAATATCCTCGGGCGCGAGAAAATCCAGCTCGCCAAGCTCCTTTTCGCCCGCGAAATAAACCTCCTCGGGCGTCGCGTAACGCCGCATCAGCTTAGCGACCTTCAGCGGCGGCAGCATTGATGTCAGCCAGAGCCAGTATTTAAGCATCAGCAATTCCCCATTCTCTATAATCCCCGATTATTCTTTACGAGCCCAAGCCAATATATCATATATTTTCTGTCGTGTCAAGAATCCGGCGCGCCTGTTAAAATCAGCTGTTATCGTTTATCACGTTTACCTGACACATTCTCATGGTAAGCAGCGCCGCCCTGTGGCTTTCCTCACTCACACAGGCGCAGCACGACGCGTCAACGGTAATCACCGCCTCGGGATAAGCCGCTTTAAGAATCAGCGCGTTGGACACGACACAGATACCGGTGCAAAGCCCGACAAGCTCTATTTCCGCGCCGTCAAGCGGATACGTCCAGCCGCACCAGCCGAACGACGGTTTATCTATATATAAACAGCCCTCGTTATCCAGCCCGTCATAAATCTCCCAGCCGCGCGTACCCGCGATACAGTGTTCAACCGGCAGATTTCTCCCCTCCTGCGTTTGAAGATAATTCGCGGTATGTGTATCGCGCGTGAATATAATTAAATCCCCGCGCCCCGCATATTCGGCTATCTTCGCCCTCACCGCGGGCACGATGGCCCGAGCCCGCCCGCTCCCCAAGGCCCCGTCCACAAAATCGTTTTGCATATCTATTACTATAAGCGCCTTTTTCATCTCATTTTTCCTCTTTAATATTCATAAAAGTGTTGACAGCGAATATTCCGTGTGATATTTTATGCTCAACCTTCAAGTAAAGGATTGATGATTTGTGAACAAACGCGACAGAGTGCTTAACGCCATGGACAAAAAAGAGGTTGACCACGTCCCCGTCGGCTTCTGGTATCACTACTCGGACGCGCAGGCCGCGGGCGAGCAATGCGTTCAGGCTCATCTTGATTATTATAATGAGGTTGACGCCGATATTATGAAAATCATGTGCGACAGCTATTTCTCTTACCCCATCACAATTCCGGTGAGCAAGGCGTCCGACTGGTATAACCTCAAACCTCTGGGCAAAGACCACCCCTATATCCAAGAGCAGATATGGCGCGTAAAGCGCATAAAGGAAGAGACAAAGGACGAGCGCGCCGTCTTTTACAATGTCAACTCCCCCTTCGCGTCCCTGCGCAACGGAGCGGGCGATGAGCTTGTCATGCGGCACCTCCGCGAGGACAAAAAAGCGGTGATGCACGCGCTTGACATGGTCGCGCGGGACAGCGCGGCGATCTGCGAGCTGTCCGTCGCCGAGGCCGGAGCGGACGGGATTTACTACCCCGTGCAGGGCGCGGAGCTTAACAGGTTCAGCTATGAGCAGTACCGCGAGCTGATCACGCCCAGCGATTTATATGTTCTTAACATCGCAAACCAATTTTCCGATTATAACATACTTCACGCCTGCGGCTGGGCCGGCGACAAAAACCGTCTTGAGGTCTGGCGCGATTATCCGGCCAAAGCCGTCAACTGGGCCATTTATGTAGAGGATATGTCCCTGGAGCGGGGGCGCGAATTTTTCGGCGGGCGCTGCTGTCTGGGCGGGTTCCAGAATACCAAAACGGGTATCCTGTTCGGCGGGACAAAAAAAGAGATACAAGACTATACGCGCAGCCTTATATCATCCTTCGGAAAAACCGGCCTGATATTAGGCGCCGACTGTTCAGTTCCGGCCGAGATCTCTCACGAGCATATTAAATGGGTCGTCGAAGCCTCCAGAGAAATTTAACGTTCCGCCGTTAAGAGGCGCCGCTATCCATACACTTGCTCATCTCCCACATGATGATCGCCGCGGCGCTCGCCACTCCGAGCGACTCAAACTCTATCGGGATTTCCACCGTATCAATATTCCTCCACGCGTCCGATATCCCCGTGCCCTCGTTGCCGATGACCACCGCGCAGTTCTTCAGCGTGACCTCGCTCAGCGGCACCGCGCCGGGTCTGACTTCGGCGGCGTAGCATTTACAGCCGCCGAGCGACGCCAGTATCCCCCGAGGCTCGCCGAATATCAGCCTTTGCGAAAACACCGCGCCCATCGCGGCGCGCAGCGCCTTGGGGTTGGCGACGTCGGCGCAGCCCGTGGTCATTATAACGCCGGATATGCCCAGCGCGCGCGCCGTGCGTATAATCGACCCGACATTGCCCGGGTCCTGTATCCGGTCCATTATAATATACGCGCCGGGCGTCAGCTTCTGAAAGCGCGGCCTCGGCATCGGCGCGGTGAAGAGCAGGCGGGGCGGGTTATCCAGCGTCGTCACCGACTTTATAACATCCTTGGGCGCGATAATAACCTCCGCGCCGTACGGCAGCGGCATATCCGGCTCTGACGCGGACACTACATGCCGCGGCGTTATTCCCGCGTTCAGCGCCTCCTTCAGCATAGTTTCGCCCTCACAGAGCATAAGCCCGTGTTCGCGGCGGTACGACGGCTCGCGCCCAAGTCGGGCTATATGCTTTATAACGGGGTTCGCGCGGCTGGTTATCTCTCTCATTCTTCCAAAAGATACCCGAGCGCCGCAGCCGACAGCCCGACGGTCAGGTCTGTCGCCGACTCCCTGTCCAAAAGCCCGGCGTAAAGCTCGGCGCCCTGATAAAAGTTCAGCCTTGTTATACGCGGCGCCCGCGAGGCGTCGAGCAGCCTGCGCCCGCCGTAGCCATACGGCTCAAGGCTCATAAAGCTCTCATCTCCCTCGAGCATATTGTTAATTACATCCGCGCCGAGTATAAACAGCAGCGTATCCTGACGCACCAAATGCACCGAGAGCAGCTGGATAGACGCGACGCCCACCTCGGTCGCGCCCGAGAGGTTCAGCGCGACAAACTCGACGACGGCGTTGTCCCTGCCCGTCATCTCATTTACAAGCCCCTCAAGCTCCTCCCTCAGCTCCATCGCGTAGCCGAGGTCAAACTCATATGCGGCGGCGACGACCACGACAAGATCGGGGTCTCTTTTTGTGGCTATGCTGTGGATCATGCTGAACAGAAAAACCGAGGCGATGATAATTCCGATCGTATGCAATCTGTAATGGAACCAGAACACATTCGTAAACCAGTACTTAAACCGGTCGATTTTGCTGTCAAAAACAGGCGGCGCGTCCATAACATCAGGCTTGACGCGCATACCGTAAACCTTTCGGGCGCCCTTATCCCGCTTACTCATGAGGCTTCATGGTCGGGAACAGCAGCACATCGCGTATCGACGCTGAATCCGTGAACAGCATGACCATGCGGTCGATCCCCAGCCCCATGCCCCCCGTCGGCGGCATACCGTACTCCATCGCCGTTATAAAATCCTCGTCTATCTCAAACTCGCCGTCCTTATGCTTCTTGCGCGCCTGTTCGGTAAAGCGCTCACGCTGGTCGATCGGGTCGTTCAGCTCGGAAAACGCGTTGCCCATCTCGCGCCCGAAGATGAACGCCTCAAACCTCTCGGTCAGGCGCGGGTCATACTTTGTCTTTTTGGCGAGCGGCGATATCTCTATCGGGTAGTCATATATAAACGTGGGCTGTATCATATGCCGCTCCGCCTTTTCCTCAAAGAACAGGTTAATTATATCGCCGCGCTTCATGTCCTTTTCCGCCGGCAGCCCGTGCTTTTCGGCAAGGCTATACGCCTCGGCGTCGGTCTGAACCCCGCCGAAATCAACGCCGGCGTATTCCTTAACCGCCTCGCACATCGTCATGCGCCTCCACGGCGCCTTCAGGTTTATCTCCGTGTCCTGATACTTAACGGTATACGTCCCCAGCACCTTCTCGGCGCAAGCCTCATACAGCTCCTCGCAGAGCCTCATCATGCCCTTATAGTCGGTATACGCCTCGTACATCTCCATCATTGTAAACTCGGGGTTATGCTTGACCGACATCCCCTCGTTGCGGAATATCCGCCCGATCTCAAACACCCTGTCAAACCCGCCGATTATCAGGCGCTTCAGATACAGCTCCAGCTCCACGCGCAGCACCATGTCCAGATTCAGCGTGTTGTGATGGGTGCGGAACGGCTTCGCCGCCGCGTTCGTCGCGTGGTTATGCAAAACAGGCGTCTCCACCTCCAGATAGCCGCGCCTCTGCATCTCCTCGCGTATAACGGAGATTATTTTCGAGCGCGTGAGAAACACCTGCCGCGATTCGGCGTTCATGATAAGGTCGAGGTAGCGCCGCCGGTAGCGCAGCTCGGAGTCGCGCAGCCCGTGGTATTTTTCCGGAAGCGGCCGCAGCGACTTCGCCAGCAGCGTCACGGTTTTGCAATGCACCGAAATCTCGCCCCGCCGCGTGCGGAACACAGTCCCCTCCACCCCGATTATATCCGAAATATCGAATTTCTTAAACGCGCTGAACGCCGTTTCGCCCAAATCGTCCACCTTGACATACAGCTGCACGCGGCCCGTGGAGTCCTGCAAGTCGCAGAAAAACGCCTTGCCCATATCGCGCTTCGACATCATGCGCCCGGCCAGCCTGACGCTTTCGCCCTCCAGCCGCTCAAAATCGTCGCGGACGGAGCGCGCGCCGTGCGTAAAATCAAAGTCCGTAATGTCAAAGGGGCTGCACCCGTCGCCGGCAAGCGCCTTCAGCTTTTGCAGCCGGATCGCCACCAGCTCGTTTTCCGTTATCTCCGTCTGTACATTTTCGTTCATACTAACCCCTTCTACGCGGAAATCTCAATAATTGTGTACGTAAACGTACCGGCCTCCGCCTCGAAAACCACCTGATCGCCGGTTTTATGGCCCATCAGCGCCTTCCCGAACGGCGACTCGTCGGATATGCGGCTCTTGGAGGGGTTGGCCTCCTGCGTGCCCACTATGGAATACCGCAGCTCCTCGCCGTCGGCGTCGTCGCGCACCGCGACATGGCAGCCGATGACCACCGTGTCGACGCCCTCGTTTACCGACTCCAGTATCTCATAATTTGAAAGCACGCTCTCAACCTCGGCAATCCGCGAATACAGCTTGCCCTGTTCGTTCTTCGCCTCGTTATACTCGCTGTTTTCGGAGAGATCCCCGAACGCGCGCGCCTCCTTTATCTGCTCGGCGACCTCGCGCTCCTTCACCGTTTTCAGATACGACAGCTCATCCTCCAGCTCCCTGAGCCGTTCCCGCGTCAGCATAAATGTTTTTTTCATGACAGTTCATCCCCTAAATAAAAATAAAGCTGATACTATTTATACATTATACAGCGGCAGTTTGTCAACCTCAAATAATCCGCTCTCCAAAAGCGCGAGATTCCAAAGCCGTCTATCCGCGCCGAACGGCGGCTCCGGCGCGTCCCTCAAAGTAAACTCCGCGCCCAAAAGCGATTCGCCGTTAACGGTCATGCCCGTCAGATCGACGGTCAGACCGGCTGCGTCCGGCAGCGCCCTCAGAACCGCCACCCCGTAATGCCTGTGGATATACCGCGCCGCGCGTTCCGTATCCGGCCCGCAGTCAAGCGCGAGTGTTTTTGTAAAAGGCAGTATCGCGCCCAGCACGCGCTCAAGCGTCTTTGACATGCGCGGGGCGGTCACCGCCGCGCTCTGCCCCGCCACGCTCCTATTCCCCGCGGCAATGTGTATGAGCCTCTCCGGCTGCTCCTCGGGCAGGCGCAGCCCCCGCGGCAGCTCCAGCCCCACCGGTATCGCCGTATCTATGCTTAAACGGCGCAGCTCCCTCAGCGTTTTCCTTAAATGCCTTTTATTCCCGACTGTGAAGTAATAATACTTCACGCCTCCGGCGTACCCATGGGCGGCCTGCCGGCGCGCCCCCGCGCTAATTATCGCCGGCATCCCCTTCGCCCCCGCCGGCATCTCCGCCGGCATCGCCGCCGTCACCTGTGTCCGACGCCGCCTCAATAGCTCCCGCCTTGCGCATCAGCACATCATACGCCCTTACGATCTGCCGGTCCTCGCCGGGTTCAAGGACATAAAACATCGCGGCCTCTTCCTCCGTGAGTCTGACGGTATAATCCGGCGTCAGCCCCTCCGCGTCCGCGAGGCTCACGCCCATCGGCGTGAAATACTCGGCGGTCGAGAGTATTATGCCCGAGCCGTCCGGCAGCTCAATCGGCACCTGGGCGTAACCCTTGCCCGTCGTGGGTTCTCCCGCAAGCTCCGCGAGCCCGTGTTCCTTCAGCGCCGCGGCGAAAAACTCCGCCGCCGAATACGACCTGTCGTTGATTATCACCATCATCGGCAGTTCGATTCCCTCGCCCTCCGAGATCTCCTGCTGCATCTGCCCGCCCTTTTCGCGCGACTGGAACATAACCAGCCCCTCGGGCAGCACCAGATTAAGCATCGGCAGCATGACCTGCTTCAACCCGCCGGGATTGTTGCGCACATCGAATATAATCCCTCTCACGCCCGCCAGCCGCAGGTTTGTGACCGCCTCCGAGAACGCTATATCCGTGCCGCGCTCAAAATTGCGTATGCGGATATAGCCGATGTCGCCCTCCAGTATACGCGAGCGCACGCTCTCGACATTGACCTCCCGCCTTATCAGCTCAATCTCAAACGTCCTGTCGTCCGACGGCCGGTATATCCCGATCATAACGGGGGTGTTCGCCTCGCCGCGCACAGTCTCCACCGCCACCAGATATTCCATCCCGCTCACGGGCAGCCCGTTGACGCTCACTATAATATCCAGCGCCCTCAGGTCCGCGTCGAGCGCCGGCGAGTTGTTATAAACCTCGACAATACAGATACCGCCGGTATCATGGTCATACATGACGGAAACGCCGATACCGACAAACCTGTTATCCATCGACGCCTTGTGGTCCTGAAAATCCTCGGCGTTAAGGTATCCCGACCACTGGTCGCCGAGGCTGGCCATCATGCCGCGCACCGCGCCGTCCAGCAGCTTCTCCTCGTCCCACGAGCCTACAAAGGAGGATTCGATATATTCCTTGGCCCTTTTCACCTTCTCGAATTCCTTCGATTCGCGCATGGTTCTCTCGATCTGCCTGTTATACGCCTCGGTCGTCTGCCACTGGGCGACAAGCCACGTCACCGTGGCCACCAAAAGCATCAGCACTATAACCGTGCCTACATCAAGTCTTCGCTTCATTTAATTCTCCTTACCTGACTGTGCCGATATATTTGCTCTGCAGCGGATTCTCCGTCTTACCGTCTATCAAAACCTCAAAATGGAGATGCGGTCCGGTCGATGTGCCGGTCGAGCCGATCAGCGCTATCCTGTCGCCCTTTGTGACGTTCTGCCCCTTTTTCACCAGTATCCTGCTGGCGTGCGCGTATAGAGTAGCCACGCCGCCGCCGTGGTCGATGACCACGCAGTTGCCGTAGCCGCCGTTCCACTCGGCCTTGAGAACCGTCCCGCTGTTGGCCGCCAGTATCGGCGAGCCGGTGGGCGCGGCCAGATCGACGCCGGAGTGGAACCTGTTCACCTTCAGTATCGGATGTATCCGGTTGCCGTATTCCGACGACAGCCGCGTCCACTCGGGCGCGGGCCACGCCATGCTGCCGCCGACATACTGCGTCCTGTTGCGCCGCTGCTGCTCGGCAATCTCGGCGGCGATCGCCGCCTGGAGCTTCGCCATCTCCTTATCGGCCTCGTCCTCGGCCAGCAGCAGCTCCTTCTCGTCGGCCTCCAGCTCCGCCATCAGCTTGTCAAGCTCCTTGTACTGATTGGCCAGCTCGCTCTGCGCGTCGGCAAGCTCCTGCTTGCTCCTCTGCTGTTCAACCTTCTCGGCCTCCAGCTGCTCCCGCGCCGAAATTATCTCGTCGCGCGCGGCCTGAAGCTCGGCAATCACCTTCCTGTCGGCCGCCGCTATATCAGATATTATGCTTATCCTTCCCAATAAATCCGCGAAATCGTGCGCCTGCATAAGTATACTGATATAACTGATGTCCCCGGCCTCCTCCATCGCGCGCATCCGCCTCAGGAACCTGTCCTCCTTGTCGGCGATGTCGGCGGTGGCGGCGGCGATGCTCTCCTGCGTCCGCGCTATCTGCACGGTATACTCCTGTATCAGCTGTACTGTGTTGTCAATCTCCTGCTCAATTATGGCAATCTGCTCGTCAAGCGCGAACTTCTGGTTTATAATGGATTTTCTCTCTCGCTTCGTATCCGCCAGCTTTTCCGTGATACGCTTTTTATCCGCCGCGATACGCTTCTGCTCCTCCTTCAGGTTGTCCAGCTTGGTCGCCGCCTCCGCCGTCACCGCGTTCATTATAACGGATATCACAACGGACAGCAGCAGCATCCCCGCCAGTATAAGCGCCAGCACCATCGCCAGACGCTTAGTGGATTTCCTCATAAAAACTCACACCCTTAAAAATTTTCGTATCGTCAGCACGCTGCCCAGCACCCCGACCACAAAGCCGAAGCCGGTGAACAGCAAAAGCACAATTATCATAAGATCGTCAAACGGCGACATGTTAAACGACGGTATAAGCCCGTTCACCATCCTCGTCAGCGACGAATAAACGCTCCATTGCAGGAAAAAGCCCAGCGCCGCGCCGGTCAGCCCCAGCAAAAACCCCTCGATCACAAACGGCCAGCGTATAAACGCGTAAGTCGCGCCGACGACGCGCATGATCCCGATCTCCTCGCGCCGGTCAAACGTGGCCAGCTTGACCGTATTCGATATTATAAACACCGACACGCCGAGCAGCATAATTATCAGCGTATACGACACCGCCTTCACAATACTGCGCGTGCTGAGGATAAACTCCGAAACCTCAAAGCTGGCGGCGGCAAATTCCACCCCGGCAATGCCCTCAAGCCGCTCTATCGTCTCCCGCATCAGCGAAACATCATGGAGCTGTATAAGATACCTGTCGCGCAGCGGGTTCCTCTCGTCCTCAATGCCCTCCAGAATATTCCCCTGCTCGCCCAGCTGCTCCCGGTAATTCTCCAGCGCCGTCTCCTTGGGGATAAACTCAAGCTCCTCTATATTGTCGATCGTCCTGTTTATCCGCGTGCCGATACTCTGCGCCTCCGCGCGCGAGAGGCTCTCGTTAACCACGACAAGTATCTTGTTCTGATTGCGCAGCTCCTCGATAATCCGGTCTATGTTAACGGCGATAAGCGAAAAGCTGCCCATGATAAGCAGACATGCGGCAATAACGCTCACCGCGGCAAAGCTGGTGAACCCGTGTAAAAAAACACCGCGAATCCCCTCGCGGAAGAAATACATAACCTCATAACGTTTCATAAACGGAACCTCTATCTGGCGAAATAGCCGCCCGTCCTGTCGCTTATCACCCTGCCGCCGTCTATGGCGATGACCCGTTTGGCAAAGCGGTTTACAAGCTCGCTCTCATGCGTAACGGTGACGACCGTGGTGCCCAGCGAATTTATCTTATTCAATATCGTCATTATCTCAAGGCTGCGGGCCGGGTCAAGGTTGCCCGTAGGCTCGTCGGCGATAATCAGCTTGGGGTTGTTTATCAGCGCGCGCGCTATGGCCACGCGCTGCTGCTCCCCGCCCGAAAGCTCAAACGGCCTGCGGCGCGCCTTATGCGCAAGCCCGACAAGCTCCAGCACAAACGGCACGCGCACGCGTATGTCCCTCGGCGGCGCGCCCACCACGCGCATGGCGAACGCCACGTTTTCATACACGCTTCTCTTCTCGATAAGCCTGAAATCCTGAAATATAACCCCCAGCGTGCGCCTCAGCTTGGGAATATCGCCGCGCCTTATTATGCCGACATTAAAGCCGTTGACAAGCACCTTCCCCTCGGTGGGGCGCAGCTCCGACGTCAGCAGCTTTATTATCGTCGATTTCCCCGAGCCGGAAGGCCCCACCAGAAACACAAACTCGCCGTCGTCAATACGCGCGGTTATCCCGCGCAGTGCCTTTGTGCCGTTGTCATACTGCTTGTATACATCAATAAGACGTACCATCGCTACACTCCCTGAGTAGCAAGATACTGCTTTACCATAAGCGCGACCTTGAATATAATCGCGTGGTCAAACTCGCGCAGGTCCAGCCCCGTGAGCTTTTTTATCTTCTCTATGCGGTAGACAAGCGTGTTGCGGTGTACGAACAGCTTGCGCGAGGTCTCGGACACGTTCAGGTTATTCTCAAAGAACTTGAGTATCGTAAACAGCGTCTCCTGATCCAGCGACTCTATCGTGTTCTTCTTAAACACCTCGGAGAGGAACATCTCGCACATGGTCGTGGGCAGCTGATAAATAAGCCGCCCGATCCCCAGCGTCTCATAATGGATGATATGCTCCTCGGGGTCGAACACCTGCCCGACGTCGATGGCGGTCTGCGCCTCCTTAAACGACGCGGCGAGATCCCGTATATTGTTCACAACCGTCCCGATCCCGATAACCGTCTTTATATACAGATCGTTGCCTATCGTCTCGCTTATCGCGGCGGCCAGCTTCATCAGGTCGTCCGGCGCGGTATCGCCCTGCACCTCTTTAACCAGCGCGACGTCGCTCTCGTTTATGCTGATGACAAAGTCGTTTTTCCCCGCCGGGAACAGGCTCTGCAGCACGTCGATAACCGACGTGTCGGCGGAGCCGAGCTGATGTATCAGCAGCACCGCGCGCTGAATGTCCCCTTCAAAATGCAGCTCGCGGGCGTGCGCGTAAATATCCCCCGGCAGTATATTGTCGGTCAGTATCTTCTTGATCAGCACCATCTTGTCATGCTTCTCGTCATAGAAGGACTTCGCGCCGCTCAGCGCGACCGCCGCCATATGGCACGCCGCCGCCGCGATCTCGTCGTCCCCTTCCACGAATACGATAAAATCCGACTGCCCGCCCGGCAGCGGCTTAAACGTGAAACCGTTGATCACGGTCATATGGGATACCCCCAACGGAATATCCTCTCTCACGCGCCCGATGTCGCCGAGGCTTGTACACGCAAGCACAACCCCCGTTTCGTCCGTTACGCCGACAACACGCTGAATCGCGTCTTTTATCTGAAGCATAACGCTCTGAAAAATTTTACTCGGCAAAAGACTCACCCCCAAAACTAACCTTCCTGTCCATATTAATACAAATCTCCAAAAAAATCAAGTTAAATTTATGTTAACTGATTATTATTTTCAATCTCCGTTATCATAGCGACGCGTTCCGCGTGCCTCCCGCCCTCAAATCCCGCGTCAAGCCACGCCTTTACAATCATCCTCGCCAGCTCCGGCCCGATGATGCGCCCGCCCAGCGCCAGCATATTCGCGTCGTTATGCCGGCGCGACAGCTGCGCCGAACAGGGGTCGCCGCAGACCGCGCAGCGGATGCCCCTCACCTTGTTCGCGGCGATGGAAATGCCCACGCCCGTCCCGCAGAACAGGATCCCCTTTTCACATTCGCCTCCGGCGACCGCCCTCGCCGCCGCCAGCGCGTATTCGGGGTAATCACAGCGCTCCTCCGAAAACACGCCGTAATCCCTATACCCCACGCCCAGCTCATCAAGAAACGCCTTTATCTCACCCTTCAGCCCAAACCCCGCGTGATCCCCCCCCAAAGCAATCATAATCCCCGCCCCCAATTGTTAATTGTTAACTGTTAACTGTTAACTGTTAATTGTTAATTGTCACCCAATGTCACACTTCCCCATGCTATACTTCACTCGCATGCACAAGCGATCGCTTGAAAACCGAAACAAGGTGTAAACAAGGTGTAAACTGGGGCGACCAGCGACAAATCTCTTTTCACCCTATTTGTTCTTTGACAATTGATCATCAATCGCAATCGCCGCGGCCCGTCCCGCGCCCATCGCCAGTATAACCGTCGCCGCGCCGGTCACGGCGTCGCCTCCCGCGTAAACCATCGGGCGGTTAGTCCTGCCGTCTTCGGCGGCGGCGACACAGCCCCTGCGGTCAAAATCCAGATCGGGCGTCGAGTTTCTTATCAGCGCGTTCGGCGCCGAGCCGATCGCCATTATAACACAGTCCGCGTCCAGCGTAAACCCCGCGCCCTCTTTAACGACAGGGCGGCGCCGCCCGGAGGCGTCAGGCTCCCCCAGCTCCATCGCGTCGCAAACCACAGCCCTGACATTAAATTTTTCATCGCCCAGTATCTCCCTCGGGTTCGTCAGCACACGGAAATTGATGCCCTCCTCCCGGGCGTGATGTATCTCCTCACGGCGCGCGGGCATCTCCTCCATCCCGCGCCGATATACTATATCCACCGTCTCCGCGCCCAGCCGCAAAGCGCAGCGCGCCGCGTCCATCGCCACATTGCCGCCGCCGACCACAACAACCTTTTTCAAATCCTTTACCGGCGTGTCCGACCGCGCGTCATAGGCCTTCATGAGATTCACCCGCGTCAGAAACTCGTTGGCGGAGAATACCCCGTTCAGGTTCTCCCCGGGAATCCCCATAAACGACGGCAGCCCCGCGCCCGACCCGATAAACACCGCGTCATACCCGTCGTCAAACAGATCGTCTATAGTCAGCGCCTGTCCGACGACTGCGTTTGTGATAATACTCACACCCAGCGCTTTCAGCTCCCCGACCTCGCGCCGCACTATCTCCTTTGGAAGCCTGAACTCGGGTATCCCATAAATCAGCACCCCGCCCGGCTCATGAAACGCCTCAAAGACCGTGACGTCATACCCCAGCCCCGCCAGCGTCCCCGCGCAGCTCAGCCCCGCCGGCCCCGACCCCACAACCGCAATCCTCTTCCCATTATCTGTTATCTGTCCTCTGTTATCTGTTATCTGCCCACCGTCTGCCGCATACCGCTCCAGCCTCCCAATGGCGACCGGCTCCCCCTTCACGGCCCGCACACACAGCCGCTCGCACTGATTCTCCTGCGGGCAGACCCGCCCGCAGACCGCCGGAAGCGCGTTTGTCTCCTTTATAATAGCGGCGGCTTTGGCTATATCCCCGTTTTTAATCTCCGTAATAAACTCCGGTATCGCCACGCCGACCGGACACCCCGCCACACACGGTCGCTTTTTGCAGTTAAGGCAGCGCGACGCCTCGGCGGCGGCCTGCTCCGGCGTATAGCCCAGAGCGACCTCGCCGAAATTATTGCGGCGCAGCTCGGGCGCCTGCTCCGGCATAGGAGTCTTCATCATGCCGTCACCCCCTTAAACAGCCCGCAGCCATGCCGCGCGGTTTCCTCTTTTTCTCTGTAGGCGGCGCTCCGCCGTATGGCCTCGTCAAAATCAACCTCGTGGCCGTCGAAATCCGGCCCGTCCACACAGGCGAATTTCACCGCTCCGCCGACCGTAACGCGGCATCCGCCGCACATGCCGGTGCCGTCTATCATAATCGGGTTCATGCTCACATATGTCCTGATATTAAACGGCTCTGTCACAAGGCACACAAACTTCATCATAACCAGCGGCCCTATCGCCACGACCGCGTCGTAAGCGTTCCCCTCTTCTATCTGCCGTTTCAGCGCGTCGGTGACCAGCCCCTTATGCCCGTTAGAGCCGTCGTCGGTACAGATATGCAGCCGCGACGACACGGCGCGCATCTCGTCCTCAAGTATGATCAGCTCTTTATTTCGGAATCCGCCGATGATATGCACCTCGGCGCCCTGCCTGTAAAGCTCCGCGGCCTGCGGATACGCGATGGCGCAGCCCAGCCCCCCGCCGACGACGCAGACCCTTTTAAGCCCCTCGAGATGCGACGGCTTGCCCAGCGGGCCGGTCAGATCCGTGACAGAATCGCCCTCGTTCAGCGCGGCAAGCAGCGCCGTCGATTTCCCGACCGGCTGGAATATAACGGTTATCGTGCCGCTTTCGCGGTCATAGCCCGCTATGGTGAGCGGGAAGCGCTCCCCCCACTCACCCACTCGCAGCATGACAAACTGCCCCGCTTGCGCGCGCCTCGCCGCCAGCGGCGCGCATATGGTCATACGTATGACCTGCGGGTTCAGATACTCCTTTGAAATGATAGTATAAATCTGGCTCAGCTCCCTCGTATTTTTCCGAACTATTGACAATATATCAGAAAATCAGGGACAAGTCAAGATTCAATTGCCCGCCGCGCTCTCGTCGATCCGGCGCACAACGCTGTGGGTATAGGCCGTGAAATATTTAAGCCAAAAGGCGGCCCCAGACGGATTAAAGCTCTCAAAGTCTGTGCCCAGACGGGTATACCCCTCACCCTTAAGCGCGGAAACGGCGAAATTCATCAGGTTTTGATAAACGCCCCTCCCCCGATGCTCCGGCATACAGAAAGCGCCGTTTATGTGTTTATATTTTTCGGTAACACCGGTAATAAAGGTTTCGCCGCAGTCCGATATTTGCATATACGCGCATAATTCGCCTTTATATCCCGCCCCGAAGAATCTCAGATTTCCCTCAGCGCACAAGCCCGCAAAGCTCTCGGGGGTATCCGGCGTCCGGTTCATAAAATACGGGCTTAAACACTGATACTCATTCAGCATTAAATGAAGCGGATACACGGGCATACAGTCAGTCAGCTCGGCAAATTCATATCCCCCGCAGGGAGCGCAGTCTACCGGCTCCATCATCCGTATCGCGTCGATACAGCGCATCCCGAACCCGTATCTGAAAAACCGCGCCTGCGTTTCCGTATCGTGGGCGTACAGGCATATGCCGTGGCTGGCCGCGCCGGCCTTCGCCCATTTCGCTCCCGCCGCCTGATACAGCGCGGCATAAATTTCCGCCCGGTTTTCGGGCAGCGCGCCGTTGGCGTGCATCGGCGAAAACACATTGCGCAGCCCCGCTATGTCCCACGCGTTGTCCCAGACGCCGTAAGCGCCCAAAAAGCCGATAACCCTTCCGTTTTCAACCGCCGCGGCGCCAAGCCCGTTCTCCGCGAGCGGCGTCAAATCCGGCCACTTATCAACCGGAGGCAGCGCGGGGACATGCCCGCGCTCCTCCCCGTAATTTTGTTTCGCTATCAGCGCCGCCTGTTCAGCATGGGCGGCTGTAAAGTCAACTACTTGCATTTATATATCATCCTTTCTTGTTTCCTCCAGTCGCTCCAGCGGGAAAGGCGGCAGCGCCAGCGGCTTGACGGCGATGGACATTAGCAGCGCGGGGTTGTCGTCCGCGGCTATCCGGTTCGCGCTCAGCGCGCCGCAGACCTTGCAGCGGTGTATGAGCGCCCATTCGCCGTTTCTGCGGACCCAGACGCCTATCGGCTCCATGACCCCCTTGCAGAACGAGGCCCGGTCGCCGGGCTCGTCGTCTAAATGGATGCTGGACAGGCACTTGCTGCAATGGTTCCTGTGCGCCGTGCCGGCGTTATCGGGATGGTTAAGCGTCCCGCAGACCTTGCAGCTGAAGCTGTCAAGGCAGGCGGCGCTTTTATAATCCGTATATTTTCTGTATTTGCTCATTCAAAATGTTTCTCTCCTTTTTTCATCTGTTTGCTCCGTATGGCGATAGATTTATTCCTCTCGCGTTTTAGCGTCATGTAATTCGCTCTGTCGTCCGCGTATCTGTTCTCCCGCTTCTGCGCGAGATAGCGCTCCCAGCGCCTGCGGGAGAGGGCGCCGTCCGTCAGCGCGGCAAGCACGGCGCAGCCCGGTTCGGACTGATGGCCGCAGTCGCTGAAGCGGCAGCCGGAAAACAGCTCCTCCACATCGGCAAAGCCCGCGCTTATCCCCTCGTCCGCGTCGAACAGCCCCAGCTCGCGCATACCGGGCGTGTCAATGACCATCGCACCGCAGGGCAGCATGAACAGCTGGCGGTGGGTGGTGGTATGGCGGCCGCGGCCGTCGTCCTCGCGGATCGCTTTCACGGCCATGACCTCCCGCTCCATCAGCGCGTTGAGGAGCGACGACTTGCCGACGCCGGACATCCCGAGGAACACAGCGGTTTTGCCGGGTTGCAGGTATTCGTCAAGCGCGTCCAGCCCGAAGCCCGTATGCGCGGAAACCGCGTGGACGGGCACGTCCGGCGCGGCGCTTCGCACGGCGTTAAGCGCCGTCTCCGTATCCGCGGCCAGGTCCGCTTTTGTCAGGATCACCACGGGCAGCCCGCCGCTCTGCCATGCCTGCGTGAGATAGCGGATGATGCGGTTGACGTTGAAGTCCTGATTAAGCGACGACAGTATAAACACATAGTCGAAATTGGCGGCGACGAGCTGCTCGCGGTTGGCCTTGATATGCGCGAAGCCGTGGCCGGAAAAGTCAACGCGGGAAAATTTCGAGCGGCGCGGCAGCAGCCGGGTTATAAGCGACACGCCGCTTCCGCTGTATTGCAGCAGCACAAAGTCGCCGACGCAGGGCAGGTCGGCGCGGATCACCGCGTCGTATACAAACGCGCCCTTCAGCGCCGCCGTCACCTCGCCGTGTTCCGTGACGACGGTGTACTGCGGGCCGCGATGCTCCGTGACACGCCCGGGCAGCAAGCCCTCAATCAGCTCGGTTTCGGTGCAGCCATATAGTTTTAAGTCTGGCATAAATCCTCCGTATTGTTATTTTTTATCTCATAGATTTTTTGCAGGGTGTCCAGCTGAAGTTTTTTGCTCTCCGGCGTTCCGGCGAACTTGTACCATTCGACGAGCCTGTACCCGTAGTGCAGTATCATCCGCTCAAGGATGTACAGGTCTTTAATACGGGACACGTCCGCGTGTTCCGAAAAGCCTCTGTAATACGCGCGGACACATTTCGGGTAATATTCCGCCATATGCTCCACATCCGCCTCGTCCGCGAGCAGGCTGACAATATCCTCGCCCATATGGCCCCAGCCGGTTGTGTCCCAGTCGATAAGGCGGATGCCGCCGTCTGTGTAAAAGATATTCGTCACCCAGAAATCCCTGTGGCACAGCACTATGGGCAGCTCCTCAACGCGGCGCCATGTTTCGTCGGCGTTTTCGTCGGCCCCGATCAGCATTTCGCGCAGATGCGGGGGTATTTCACAGTCACAGGAGCGTATATAACCGTACACCTCGTCCCACGACCTGTAATACAGGTAGAAATTTTTCATGCCGTCGGCCTTGCTCAGGTTTTCTATCTCCCCCGGCGCGCCGCCGGCATACAGCCTGCCCTGAAACCGCCCCAGCTCCAGCGCCGCCCGTTCGTACATCTCACCTGTCAGGCTGAGGCCCGACACGCCGTTGATATATTCCATCCACAGCCGTATTTCGCCCTCGCCGTACTCCGCGTGATAGCACTCTGGCCAGCGGAGCGCATCGGTGAACAGAGCGCCCAAGCCGGACATATAAAGGTCGTATTCCCTGCGCCACGATTCGGGGTCGCCGTAACGCTCCCACTTTTTCTGGGTTTTGCTTACCAGCTTGAACGGCAGCCGTTCGCCGTCATCGCTCACAGCCTCGCCCTCCAACAGACGGACGTCGCCCAGCGTGCCTCCGTGCAGCCGTTCGGTTTTATATTCGGCGTTTATTATCGGTTTTTTCAGCATTACGCCGAGCGCTTTTAACAGTGCTTCCATAATTATCCTCTCCGTTTCGTTATATTTTCGGGCGCAAAAATACCGCGGTACAAACAGCCTTTTCTCAGACTGCCGCACGCGGTCGCGGTATTCACGAAAGGTTGCTTTACGCGGCGCACAAAGCATAAAGGGATCGGCTCCCTTTTTCACACCGTACGCGCCCTATATTCGGTTTAAGTCAGAACCACCACTGATAATACCGACACAAAAACAACTCCTTTCGTAATGTAATATGGGGGTATTATAGCAGGATAAAAACGAAATGTCAAGGGGTAAAATTGCACGGCGATTTAGTTTTGTGTGTGTAGGGGTCGCACACCGGGCGACCCGTCGGGCGACGGTGTAGCGCGGGTTTTGCGGGACGCCCAGTGTGCGTCCCCTACAGGCGGTTTCACAATTAAATTACAGCAGGCATAATCTTCTCATTAAAAAGCCATGCTAAACGGCGGAGGGGTGTTCTGTGAAAAGATTTTGCATATTGTTTTTTATATTGATTATATTGTCGGGCTGCGCGGACAGGCATCCCGCCGGTCAGCGCGCGGGCACACTCCCCGTCCCCGCCGCAGAAAGTGACGCCGCGCCGGAGCAAAGCACGAGTGCAAAGGAAAGTACCTTTACACTCATGTGGTATGTCAACGGCTCGGATTTGGAGTCCGGCGGCGGCGAGGACTACGGCGGCGCGTTTTCACGCAATCTGCGGGAGGTGCTGTCATATCTGCCGGCGGACGACAGGGTTACGGTCGTCATCTTCTCGGGCGGCACGTCAAAATGGGAGACGGCCGGTTTTGAGGCGGATATAAATCAGGTGCATTTCGTGACCGAGGACGGGCTGGCGCACGGCGAGCGGCTGCCGGAGGGCAGCATTGCCGACCCTGATACGCTGGCCGGTTTTGTCGATTACGTGATGAAGGCGCGGCCCGCCGACCGCTATGGGCTGGTGTTCTGGGACCATGGGAGCAGCGTGCCCATCGGCTTCGGGCTGGACGAGCTGCGCGAGCCGAGGTCCATCAACGCCCGGGATATAGCGCGCGGGCTGGAGGCGGGGCTGGGCGGTGAAAAGCTGGCCTTTATCGGGTTTGACACTTGCCTGATGGCGACGGCGGAGACCGCCGCGCTGTGCGCGCCGCACGCCGGTTATATGATCGCATCGGAGGAGCTGGAGCCCAACGCGGGCTGGAATTACGCGCCGCTGATGCGGGCGCTGACGCGCGACCCGTCCGTTGATACCCTGAGGCTGTGCAGGATTGTCGCCGACGCTTATTACAGCGCGAGTCTCGAGCTTAACCCCGAGGAGCTTATCACTGTCTCCGTGACCGATCTTGCAAAGATAGATGCCGTAGTCAGCGCCACCGAGGCGTTCGCGCTGGCCGCCAAGAGCGACCTTGACGCGGGCGGGTTCGCCGGTATCTCGAAAAGGCGCGCAACCGTGAAGGATTTCGGCGGCGTGAACGAGAGCGCCGATATGGTTGATCTGGTACATCTCGCCCAGCGCTTCTCGCCGAAATATCCCAAGGAGTCGAAGGCGCTTATCGCCGCCGTTAAGAGCTGCGTGGCGTATAACCGCCGCTCGCGGACCTCGCCGAACTCCAACGGGCTGAGCGTATATTTCCCGTATGAGAACGAGCCGGTTATGGACGGGTATCTGGACGTCTATCTCGCCATGGGCTTTACGGAGGCTTATATCGGGCTTATCAGGAGCTTTTCAGCGGAGCTGAGGGCCGGCGACGCCGATACGAAGAGGACGGAGATACCGGTTGAAGCGGCGGCCGGCGGATATAAAATAAGCGTGCCCGACGGTATAACCTCGCTGCGGGCGGCGCTGCTGGGCAGGGAGTCCGGCGACGCGTATTATATTTTCAGCTATGTGCCCGGCGCGGCGCTTAACGGCAAAACGGGTTCGGCCGCGCTGCCGGAGAGCTGGCTGACGCTGAACGGCGTTTTGGTGTGCGCGTATACCGAGAGCGCGGACGAACGGCATGTGCTGTACTCCGTGCCCGTGCTGGTAAACGGCCGCGATATGAACCTGATGTACGCGCGCGATGGGGCGGCGCTCTATGAGATCGGCGCGACGCCCGACGGCGATGAGGACACGCCCGCGCTGCCCGGCTTTCTGCCGATAAATGCCGGCGACGCCGTTACGCCGAAATATCCGCGGGTGAGCCTCAGCTCGGGGCGCGAGGAGGACGGGTATTACCTCGGGGAGACGGTTGGTGTGACGGACGGCGGGCTTGCGCCCGAATTTTCCGCGCTGCCCGGGGGCGAATATTATTTCGCGTTTTGCCTGACCGATATTTACGACAACCATTTCTGGTCGGAGGTTATACAAATAACATAGGGGCGGCTATTGATCGCCCGCATGGGGAGATAGAATTTATGGCGGCTGTTAACGAAACGCGCAAAATGCTCGAGCAAGCGTTTAACTATCCGGTCAACAAGGATATTGTGTTCCGCGATTTTAAGTACGCGGGCAAAGACTGCTTTGTCCTCTATATCGACGGCATGGCAAGCGGCGATAAGATCAGCGATTTTATTCTGCGCCCGCTCACCCGCTCGCCCGGCGGCGGCAGCGTGATGAACGTATTACAGGTGTGCGGCGTAAAGGCCGAGACGGAGCTTGAAAAGGCTGTCGCCGCCGTGTTGCAGGGCGACGCCGCCGTCTGCGCGGACGACGCGGTGTATATCTGCGAGACAAAGGGGTTTGACAAGCGCGGGGTTGAGAAGCCGACGGTGGAGAACTCGATTGTTGGCTCTCAGGAGGCCTTTAACGAGTCGCTGCGCACGAATACCACGCTGCTGCACCGCATCATCAAAAACGCGGCGCTGACCACGGAGACGCTCACGCTGGGCAGGCTCAACAACCTCGTCTGCGGCGTTATATACGTAAACGGCATAGCGGACATGGGGCTGGTCGCGGAGGTAAAGCGGCGCCTCGGCGGCGTCGAGACGGATTTTTTGCAGAGCGGCGGCATGGTCGAGCAGTTTATTGAGGATCAGGCGTCGTCGCTGTTCCAGACCGTGACGACGACCGAGCGCCCCGACAACGCCGCCGCGCTGCTGATGCAGGGCCGGGTCGGCATTATCGTTGACGGCAGCCCGCGCGTGATAGTCGCGCCGGTCACGCTGTTCACGCTCCTGAAAACCAGCGAGGAGAGCGCTATGCGCGCGCCGCTGGCGTCCTCGATCAGGGCAGTGCGTATTCTGGCCGTGTTCGCGGCGCTGCTGATGCCGGCGCTGTATCTGGCGGCGACGACGTTCCACGCGGAGATGATACCCGCCGCGCTGCTGCTCAATCTCGCCGGGGCGCGGCTGAATATCCCGTATCCCGCGATGGTGGAGCTGCTGCTGATGGAGATCTCCTTCGAGCTGATACGCGAGGCCGGACAGCGTATCCCCGGGCCGATCGGCGGCACCGTCGGGATCGTCGGCGGGCTTATTCTGGGCGAGGCGGCGGTGTCCGCCGGGCTGGTCAGCCAGGGCTGCGTGGTGATAATCGCGTTTTCGGGGCTGGGCAGCTTTGCCATACCGCAGTATCAGCTGACGTTCACCGTCAGGCTTTTGCGGCTGATTTTCCTGATATGCGCCGGGCTGATGGGGTTTTTGGGCGTGGGCGCCGCGTTTGTCATTCTGGTCGGGTATGTAAACTCCCTGACCTCGTTCGGCACGGATTACGTCAGCCCCGTGTTCTCGGACGCGCCGGTTTTCCCAAAGCGTCCCGTCTGGGAGTATGAGATGCGGCCGCCGGAGCTGAACGCCGCGCGGCCCGAGTATCAGCCGGGAATATCGCGCAAATGGAGAGAGGGCCGATGAAGACGCTTAGGATTTACGACGGCGCAGCCGCCGCGTGCCTTTTGATCCTGCCGCCGCTGCTTTACGCGGGGCTAGGCGATCTGACCGCCGCTTACGGGACCGCGGCGTGGCTTGTGCTGCTCGTCGCGGCGGCCGCGGCGCTGTGCCTGTTTCTGATAACGGCGTTTCTTACACGGGGGAATATAAAGCTCCTTGACGCGGCGGCGGCCGTGTGCGGCAGGCCGTTCGCCGTACTGTACGGGTTTGTTCTGTGCGTATATTTTTCTTACCACACCGGCGTGTACGCGCGGGAGAGCGCCGCCGTGTTAAAGGCATACGGCTTTAATAAGACGCCCTTTTATGTCATCGCGGGGATTATTTTGCTGGCCGCGCTTGTCATGAACCTGTTCGGCGGGCGGGCCGTTATAAAGAGCGCGGGGTTTTTCTTTATCGCGCTGCTGGCCGGTATCGCGCTGGTCATTCTGCTGGGCCTTAACAGATACGAGCCGGCCTATCTCTTCCCCGTGTCCCTGAACGGGATAGACCCTCTTGAGGGGTTATATAAGGCGTCGTTTTTCAGCGGCGCGGTGCTATTGGCGCTGTTCAGCTTCGGCGATGGCCGCGCGCTCAGGCGCTCGGGGGTTATCTCTGTCCTGACGGCGGGCGGGGTTTCGGCGCTGCTGTGCGTGTGCTATGTCATGATGTTCTCGCGCGGCGCCGGCGCGGCGATGACCTGCGGCTTTATCGAGATGGGACAGTCGAGCTACTTCAACCACTTCTTCTACCGCTTTGAGGCGCCGCTGCTGCTCTTTGTCATTTTCGCCGCCGTTATGCAGGCGTCGCTCGGGCTGCTGATCGCCAAGGAGAGCCTTGTAAGCGTCTTTAAGCGCTGTTCACACAGAGGCGTCGTCTGCGCGGCGGCGGCTGCTGCGTCGGCAGCGGCGCTGGTTCTGCCGGACGCGCCCGTTAAGAGATACGGGGTTTTTATCGTCGCGGCGCCGCCGGTTTTTCTGTTTATAATAAGCTGTGTAAAGAGGATTTTCAAATGAGGTTTTTTAAGTTTTTGGGCGTTATAATCTGTATCGCCGCGCTCTGCTCGGGGTGCTGGGACAAGCGCGAGCTGGAGGATAACGTGTTCGCGGTGCTGCTGGGGCTGGATATATCCGAGGATAAAGGCGTGACGGTCACGGTCGCCTATCCGCAGACCCAGCCGGGCGGTCAGGACGGAGAGCAGGCGGATTACGCCGTCATGTCCGCAAAGGCAAACTCCTTTACAGACGGGCTGGAGATGCTGAGGGCGGAGCTGGCCGGGCCGCTGGCGCTCCACTCGGTGAAGACTGTCGTAATATCGCAGGAGTTTGCCGTGAGGGGCGGGATAAGCCGCGCGCTCTCCGAGCTGCGCCGCGCCCAGGTGAAGAACACCGCGAATATAATGGTCTCCGCCGGCGCGGCGAGCGATTTTATCAGCGCCCGCGTGAAGGAGCCTGACGTTCTCAGGCGGGAGGAGCTGCTGCTTGAGCGGGCGAACGGCGGCGTGTTTTACAGGCCGCTGATGCTGCTGGACCTTATGATAAATATAATGTCCGCGGACAGCGCCGCGATGTACGCGGTATCGGAGAGTGAGGACGGCGCGGATGATGAGGGGGACGGGAAAGCCGCTGAAGCGTCCGCCATGGCTGAAAGCTCCGGCAAAAAGGGGGAGCCCGATATGCCCGTGAAGTCGGACGGCAAGACCCGAATATGCGGGCTGGCGGTGTTCAGGGGGGACAAAATGGTCGGCACGCTTAATTCCTCAGAGGCGCGGATTTTTATCATGCTGACCGGAAGCAAGGCTAAAATTAAGAGCCGGATTGAGGACGGCAGGCCCGTATTCGATATTACTCTGCTGAGCGACGCCGAAAACGCACCGTCTCTCAGCGATACGCGGGATTTTATTGAGAAAATCCAAGGGGAATACGGCGCGGATATACTGAAGCTCGGCAACAGGCTGCGCGTCAGGAACCAGAAGGTTAACTGGCGGGAGAAATATGGGGAGGCGGAGATCAATGTATCCATAAAAATAATCGCGGTTCCACATCACAAATCGCCGCAAACCACATAAACTGTACTATAATTTTTATAGTAAGGAGAGCGTTATGGATATTTACAACGGTTCACAGGCAGCGGATCCGCGCGATATGGCCTCGCGGATCGAGGAGTCCTATCCCGAGTCATACAGGAGGATATACCCGCATGTAAGGCAGCTTGTAAGCGCGATGAACGACGACGACGGCATGACAGGCGACGGCATGGAGAGGATGGCTGACGAGGCGGTCGCCAGAAGCGGCATGTTAAGCGATCCGGCGCCGGTACATAGCAGAGGGGCGCTGGGCGACATCGCCAGAATTTTGATCGCGCGGGAGCTGTTTGACAGGCGCAGGGGCCGCGGCGGGTTCTTGCCGTTCGCGCCGTTTATGTTCATGCCGATTGACTACAGGGGCGGCTTCAGGGGCGGTTATCACGGCGGGTTCGGCGGGTTCAGGGACGGGTTCCGTGACGGAGGTTTCGATGGGTTCAGGGACGGCTTATGGGACGGCGGCTTCGACGGGTTCCGCGACGGCTACCGTGACAGGGACGGGTTCCGCGACCGTGACGGCTACCGTTACTGGTATTAGGGGGTGTCATTTTGATCAGCGCTGAAACGGCACGCGGCCCCGACAGGCCGTCGCTTGCGATGGCATATGTTATGCCGCAGCGGCAAATAACGCAGGTGTATAAAACCGACGCCGCGCTAAAGCGGGGCACGCTGTTCCCCGATCTGGACAAACCGTTTTCGGGCAAAGGAGGGCGTTTGAATGGATAGGAGCCGGCTTGGCCGCCAGATGACCGCCGAGCAGTTCGCAATGTTCGACACGCAGCTGTATCTGGACACGCATCCCAATGATATGGTCGCTATGAACATGTTTAACAGCTATAAAAAAGCTCATGACGAGTATAAAAAGCAGTTCGAGGCGCAGTTCGGCCCGCTGATGGCCGAGGGCGGCGCGCCGGGAGAGTCGTGGGCGTGGGTCAGGGACCCGTGGCCGTGGGAAAGGGAGGCGAACTGAATGTTTCATTATGAGAAGAAGCTGCAATACCCCGTTAAAATAAAGACCCCCAATCCCAGGATGGCAAAGATAATCATAACGCAGTACGGGGGGCCGGACGGCGAGCTGGGCGCCAGCCTGAGATACCTGAGCCAGAGATACACTATGCCGCACGGGGAGTTAAAGGGATTGCTGACCGATATAGGTACAGAGGAATCAAAATGGCGGTTTTTTATCGCCGGAGGGTATACGGCGCGATGAGGACATCGCGCCCTACGGACGCGGGGGGGGTTATGCGCGGGACGCCCGGGTGTGCGTCCCCTACGTAGGGCACGGAACGCCGGTTGGGGTAACGACGGGCGACCGGGGACGGTCGCCCCTACAAGGACGGGGGTGGTGGCGCAATTGTAGGGCGCGGCATCCCTGACGCGCCGTCAATACGTTTACAACGGCGCGATGAGGACATCGCGCCCTACGGACGGGGGGCCCGCAGGGCCGGGTGTTTTACCCGCTGTTTTATTTTTTAATACGTCAGACCTGAAACTGAAATACGGATTCTTGACATGGGATTTATTATATGTTATATTAGTTAGCAGCACGGAGGAGCGCCGTTTCGCGGCGGGGTTACTTAGGAAAGGGTGAGGTCATGAGCGACAACGAACTGCGGTACGCCGTCCTGATAGACGCGGACAACGCGCCGCAGCGCTCGCTGGGAGGTATTATGCAGGAGATCGCCGTTTACGGCACTCCGACAATCAAGCGTATATACGGCGATTGGACGACGCCCAATCTGGCCGGCTGGAAGAAGATACTGCTCCAGCACGCCGTTACGCCGGTGCAGCAGTACGGCTATACGACCGGCAAAAACGCGACGGACTCGGCCATGATAATCGACGCGATGGATATTCTGTATTCGGGGCGCGTTGACGGGTTCTGCCTCGTGTCCAGCGACTCGGACTTCACGCGGCTCGCCACGCGGCTGCGCGAGGCGGGCATGAAGGTGATCGGCATGGGCGAGAAGAAGACGCCCGAGCCGTTTATCGTCGCCTGCGACAAGTTTATATACATCGAGGTGCTGATGAAGAGCGCCGACGTCGGGAAGTCGAAAAAGTCCGTCGCCGCCAACGCCAAGGACGCGCCGGTGAAAGCGCCGGTCAGCCAAGCCGTGCCCGACGCCATCATTGATTTTATCTCCGCCACCATAGAGGACGTCGCCGACGACGACGGCTGGGCGTATCTGGGCGAGATCGGCAATCTGCTCGTCAGAAAAAAGCCGGACTTCGACGCGCGCAACTACGGGTTCAAAAAGCTGACGCAGCTTTTTGAGAGCCTGGGCTGCTTCGAGGTGGACATCAGGCATAACGCGCAGCGCAGCGGCAAGCTCATCTATGTGAGGTTAAAACGCCCGTGACAAAGATACTTATTCTGTCCAACGAGACGTTCGAGCTAACCCCGGCCATGCTTATGCGCATAGAGGAGCAGGGCGCCGAGGTTGAATATACATCCGCGCTGAAAAGCATCGGGGACGCGGAGATCGTGTTCGGCTGTCCCCCGGCGGAGCTTTTGAGGGACGCGCACGCTTTGAAGTGGCACCATCTGCCGAACGCGGCGATACAGCCCTATACAAGCCCCGCGCTGTACGCCCGAACGGGCGTGGCGCTTACAAACTCCAGCGGTGTTTACGGCGAGGCGATAGGCGAGCATATCGTCGCCATGGTGTTCGCGCTGGCGCGGAATTTCCCGCTGTACGCCAGGCAGCAGCGCGGGCATGTGTGGAAGCGCGACGACGACAGCGCCAGATGGGTTGGCGGCGCCACGGCGGCGGTGTTCGGCGTGGGCGATCTGGGCAAAAACGCCGCCCGCAGGCTGAAAGCGCTGGGCGCGTATACGATAGGCGTGAGGCGTTCGCTTATTGATAAGCCGCCGTATATCGACGAGCTGTATGATTTGCGCTCGAAGGACGAGGTTCTCAGCCGCGCCGATTATGTGATATGCTGTCTGCCGCTGACCGGCGCCACAAGGGGGCTGTTCGGGGCGCGGGAGTTCGGGCTGATGAAACCGCGGGCGTATTTTATCAACGTCGGGCGCGGCGCGATCGCGGACACGGAGGCGCTGACCGGCGCTTTGCGGGAGGGCGGGATCGCCGGCGCGGCGCTGGACGTGACCGACCCCGAGCCTCTGCCGGAGGGGCACCCGCTGTGGGAGCTGGACAACGTTATCATAACGCCCCACGCGTCGTGCGTTTGCCCCGATGTGCAGGAGCGCAAGCTGGAGCTGTTTTTGGAGCAGCTCAGGCGGTATCAGGCGGGCAGGATGCTGAAAAACATGGTCGATTTCAGGGAGGGATACTGACACACGCCCTCGTAGCTCAGTGGATAGAGCACCCGCCTCCTAAGCGGGGGGTCACCGGTTCGAGTCCAGTCGAGGGCGCCAGACGCCGCATCCTTTTTTGGGGGGTGCGGCGTTGAATAATTAACAATTAACAATTAACAATTAACAATGGTCAATTATTACGGGGGTAGGGCGCGCAAAATATTGACGACGCGTCAGGGATGCCGCGCCGTACGGAAACCGCCCCCGTCCGTAGGGCGTGACGCCCTCGGCACGCCGTTTTTCGCGTTAAAATCCCCCGCCGTATATAACGCGACGGGCGACCGGGGACGGTCGCCCCTACAGGGTACGTGGCACATTTTACGCGGCGCATCAGGGATGCCGCGCCTACGCATGCGCCGTGGCACGTTTTACGCGGCGCGTCAGGGATGCCGCGCCGTACGTAGGCGGTGTTTTGTGTAAAATTTTGTTGATTTTCGTATATTTTTGTTGATTTTGTGTTATGGGTGGGTTATAATTGTAGGGGCGACCGTCCCCGGTCGCCCGCGCGTGACCACCCCGGCGCGTTGCGCCACCCCCCGCGTCGTAGGGGACGCACACCCGGGCGTCCCGCCGCCCATAACCGCATAACGCCACACACCGTTAACACGCACGGGCGGTCGGGGACGACCGCCCCTACACACGCCATACGCCCCGCACCCTGTAGGGGCCGACCGCCCCCGGTCGCCCGCGTTCCCCGGACACGCCGTTTGGGAACGTATGTAACGTATATATCGTACGGCGCGGCATCCCTGACGCGCCGTTTTCAATATTGCGGCGCGATGAGGACATCGCGCCCTACGTATGGGGAGAAACCACGCCGATGTCGCTAAATGTCGCACCCCCAAAATGTTTCACGTGAAACATTTTGGGGGAGGGATGGGGGGCATTGTTTCACGTGAAACATTTTAGGCCTGCGCCTTGGGCAG
>WRMG01000002.1 GCA_009777255.1 Oscillospiraceae bacterium
ACAAGAGGCTGGATATTAACGGATTACCGATGAACCCCGCCGCCCGCGACTACCCCAACGAGTTCATCCAAACCGGCGTTTCCAGCATAGACGGATTAAATACGCTGGTGCGCGGGCAGAAGCTGCCGATCTTCTCCGGCTCGGGTCTGCCGCACGCGCAGCTTGCCGCGCAGATCGCGCGTCAGGCAAAGGTGCTGGGGACGGATTCCAATTTCGCCGTCGTGTTCGCCGCTATCGGTATTACTTTTGAGGAGGCCGACTACTTTATCTCCGACTTCAAGCGCACGGGCGCCATTGACCGCACGGTGCTGTTCGTCAACCTCGCCAGCGACCCCGCCATTGAGCGTATCGCCACGCCGCGTATGGCGCTGACGGCGGCTGAGTATTTGGCGTTTGAAAAGGGTATGCATGTGCTTGTCATCCTCACGGATATAACCAACTACGCCGAAGCGCTGCGCGAGGTCTCCGCCGCGCGCAAGGAGGTCCCCGGGCGGCGCGGCTATCCGGGCTATCTCTACACCGACCTCGCGACCATGTACGAGCGGGCGGGGCGGCGTATCGGCAACGAGGGTTCCGTTACGATGATCCCGATACTCTCGATGCCGGAGGACGATAAAACCCACCCGATCCCCGATCTGACCGGGTATATCACCGAGGGGCAAATCATTCTCAGCCGCGATATATACCGCAAGAATATCCAGCCGCCGGTGGACGTGCTGCCGTCGCTGTCGCGTCTGAAGGACAAGGGCATCGGCGAGGGCAAGACGCGCGAGGACCACGCCAACACGATGAATCAGCTGTTCGCGGCTTACGCGCGCGGCAAGGAGTGCAAGGAGCTGATGACCATTCTCGGCGAGGCGGCGCTTACCGATGTGGATAAGCTGTACGCCAAGTTCGCCGACGAGTTTGAAAAGCGCTATGTCGGTCAGGGGTATGAAACGAACCGCTCTATCGGTGAGACGCTTGCCATCGGCTGGGAGCTGCTGGCCATTCTGCCCAAGGCGGAGCTGAAGCGCATTAAGCCGGAATTTATAGAGAAATACCACCCCGACAGTAAAACGGAGGAATAAAAATGGCTGACTACAAGGCGATGTATTATCATTTGGCGGGGCGTATGGCGGTCGCGGTTGATTTGCTGGACGCGACGACCAGAGCGCTGTCAGATGTATCGGAAAGCCTTAAGCTCGCCCAGCAGACGACGGAGGAGATGTTTATTTCCGTCGAAGAGGACGACGGTGAGTCTGATGGCTAGGCTGAACGTCAATCCCACGCGGATGGAGCTGTCGCGCCTGAAGGCGCGGCTGCGGACCGCGCGGCGGGGCCATAAGCTGCTGCGCGACAAGCGCGACGAGCTGATGAAGCAGTTTTTGGACATCATGCGCCAAAACCGCGACCTGCGCCGCGCCGTCGAGGCGGCGCTTGAGCGCGCGCACAAGAGCTTTACCGTCGCGTCGGCGCTGATGTCGCCCGAGTTGATGGAGCAGTCGCTGATGTACCCCAAGCAGAGCGTTAGCCTGTCCGTGGGTTATAAAAACATCATGAGCGTCAATGTGCCGCGCTATGCCTATACCACCAAAAACGACGACAAGAGCGACATTTATCCTTACGGCTTCATGCAGACCTCCGGCGAGCTGGACGACGCGCTGACTGAGCTTTCGGCGATCTTTACAGATATGCTGAAGCTGGCGGAGCTGGAAAAATCCGTGCAGCTTTTGGCTATCGAGATAGAGAAGACGCGGCGGCGCGTGAACGCGCTGGAGTACGTGACGATCCCGCAGCTGGAGGAGACGATAAAGTATATCACCATGCGGCTTGACGAAAACGAGCGCGGGAACCTGACAAGGCTGATGAAGGTCAAGGATATGATGCTGAAGCAGGCGGGCTACGGGCAGAGCGGCGCGTGATACGCGGGCGTGAAAGGCGGGAGTATGAGCATACGCGCTGACATCGAACGGCGGGAACGGGACAGGCTGCGGCCCTGCGCCTGTTTTTCCGCGCTCTCGAAGGGGCGCGAGGTTCCCGAGCCGGAGTGCGGGGTGCGCACCTGTTTTCAGCGCGACGTGGACAGGGTTATACACTCGAAGGCGTTCCGCCGCCTTGCCCACAAGACCCAGGTGTTCCTAAAGCCCGTGAACGACCATTACCGCACGCGCCTTACGCATACGCTGGAGGTGTCGCGCATAGCGCGCACCATAGCGCGCGGGCTCAGCCTGAACGAGGACCTGACCGAGGCCGTCGCGCTGGGGCATGATCTGGGGCACACCCCGTTCGGGCACGCGGGCGAGGCCGCGCTGAACGGCGTGCTGGAGGGCGGCTTTACCCATAACGAGCAGAGCTGGCGCGTGGTGCAAAGGCTTGAGCGCGGCGGGAAAGGCATGAATCTGTGCGCGGAGGTCGGCGACGGCATAAGGTATCACACGGGCGATAAGTGGCCGGATACGCTGGAGGCCAGAATCATACGCTTCGCCGACCGTATCGCCTATGTCAACCATGACTTCGACGATGCCGCGCGGGCGGGGCTGCTCGGCGAGGAGGACCTGCCGCCGTGGCTACGCGAGTGTCTGGGCCTTGACCCGCACGACAGGATAGACACTCTTGTAAAGGACCTGATACAGACCAGCATGGATCTGAACGACGTCACCCTATCGCCTGATAGGATGCGCGCGCTCACTGAAATCAGGGCGTTTATGTTCGAGCGCGTTTACCTAAATCCGGTGGCGAAGGCCGAGGAGGAGAAGGGGCGCGACCTTTTGCGCCATCTCTTTGACTATTACATAAGCAACGTAAACGAGATGCCGCCGGAGTACCGCGCCATCGCGGAGACGGACGGGGTTCCGAGGGCCGCCGCGGATTATATCTCCGGCATGACCGACCGGCTGGCGGTTATGAAATACGGCGAGCTGATGATACCGAAGGGCTGGCAAAAGGTATAGAAAGTATAATACATAATTTCCATGGTAAATATATACATGGCAGTATGAAAGGATATGACAATGGCCTTTCCCGATACTTTTCTGGACGAGCTGGCCGCGAGGACGGATATTGTCGAGCTGATCTCGCGGTATGTGACGCTAAAGCGCCGCGGCGGTTCGATGATCGGGCTTTGTCCTTTCCACAGTGAGAAGACGCCGTCGTTCACCGTCAGCCCGGACAAGCAGGCGTTCCACTGTTTCGGGTGCGGCGAGGGCGGCTATGCCGTGCAGTTCGCGCAGAAGATCGAGAATCTGGACTATGTTGACGCCGTGAGGTTTCTGGCGGAGCGCGCCGGTATGCGGCTGCCGGAGTATTCGGACGACCCTGCCGAGAGGAGGCTCCGCGAGCGGCTGTATCTGCTGCATACGGAGGCGGCGCGGTTCTACCACGGCAACCTCATGTCAGGCGAAAATCCGTACGCGCTGGAGTACCTTACGCGGCGCGGCGTGGCGGCGCGGACCATAAGGGTTTTCGGGCTGGGGGTATGCGCGCCGGGCGTTGATTCGCTTGTAAGGGCGATGACGGCGCTGGGGTTTACCAAGGAAGAGCTTATAGCGGGTAATCTCGCCGTCGCGGGCGGCAGGGGCGACATAGTTGACAGATTTAAGAATAGATTGATGTTTCCAATCATAAGTGTTCAAAAAAAAGTAATCGCGTTCGGCGGGCGATTGACCGGCGACGGACAGCCGAAGTATCTTAACAGTTCGGACACACCGATATTCGCCAAGGGGCGGCAGCTGTTCGCGCTGAACCTCGCTAAAAGCTCGAAGCAAAAGGGGCTGTTGCTGGCGGAGGGCTATATGGACGTAATCGCGCTGCATCAGGCGGGCTTTGATAACGCGGTCGCCTCGCTGGGGACGGCGCTTACGGATAAACAGGCGGAGCTGATCAGGAAGTATTCCGGCGGAGAGGTGACGATAACCTATGATTCCGACGCGGCGGGACGGGCGGCCAGCGAACGCGCGGCGGCGCTGCTGAACAAGGCGGACGTCAAGGTTTCGGTGTTATCGCTGGACGGCGCCAAGGACCCCGACGATTTTTTGCAGCTTTACGGGGCGGCGGCGCTGAGGCTGAGGCTTGAGGAGCGCGAGAGCCATATGTCGCACAAGCTGGCGCAGTTGGCGGCGGAGGTTGATATACAAAGCGACGACGGGCGCGTCGAGTTTTTGAAAAAAGCCGCAGCGGTGTTAGCCGGCGTGAACAACGAGGTCGAGCGCGAGATATACACGGCGAGGGCCGCCGCGATAGCGGATGTTACAAAGGAGGCCGTCGCGCTGGAGGTCGGCAGGCTGAACGCGGGGACGCGGAGAAAGGCGCAGTTCAGGGAGCAGCGCGATTCGGCGCGTATCGGCGGCAGGGAGTCGAAGGCGATGCGGGCGGAAACTGAGTTTATACGGCTGGCCATTGATGATCCCGAGCTTGCGAGAACCGTCGCCGCCGAGCTGAGGCCTGTGGACTTTGAAACAGGGTTTCTGGGAGAGGCTTGGGCGCGGATACTGTCCGGCACGCAGTCAAATCTGAGCATGTCGCAGTTTTTTACCGAGGAACAGACGCGGTATATGTCCAAAGCGCTGGTGCGGCCCAAGTCGCCGGAGCAGATAGAGAAGGCGCTGGGCGACTGTCTTGACACGATCATACAGGAGAGCGCGATCCGGGCGTCGGATTCACCGGAGATAACAAGGGCGATGCTGGGCGCGAAAAAAAAGAAACGGTATGGTGAGAAAGAATGAATATTTCGGAAGAAAAAAAAGGAATACTGAAGGACCTTCTTGAAATCGGAAAAAAGACCGGCAAACTCACGCCTAAGGAGCTTGCCGAGCTTATTGAAGAGCTTGAAATGACGCCGGAGGACTTGGAAAAGTTTTATGAAATGATAGACGGCATGGGAATAGACGTATCCGACGACGACTTTTTAGAGGACATTACCGAGGAGGAGCCGATAGATTTAGACGACGTTGACGAGATACCGCCCGAGGAGATTGTGGACCCCGAGGTGCTGATGGAGGGGTTCAACATCGACGACCCCGTGCGTATGTACCTCAAGGAGATCGGCAAGGTTGATCTGCTTAGCGCCTCGGAGGAGATAAGTCTTGCCGAGCGCATGGCGGCGGGCGACGAGCGCGCGAAGGAGATGCTGGCGGAGGCGAATTTAAGGCTGGTCGTAAGCATAGCCAAGCGCTATGTCGGGCGCGGGATGCTGTTCCTCGATTTGATACAGGAGGGCAATCTGGGGCTTATCAAGGCCGTTGAGAAGTTCGATTATACAAAGGGTTATAAATTCTCCACATATGCCACATGGTGGATACGGCAGGCAATTACGCGCGCTATCGCCGATCAGGCGCGCACGATCCGCATACCCGTGCATATGGTGGAAACGATCAACAAGGTCATAAGAGTGTCGCGCCAGATGCTTCAGGAGCTGGGCCACGACCCGTCGCCCGAGGAGATCGCGGCGGAGATGAATATGCCGCTTGAGAAGGTGCGCGACATAATGAAAATAGCGCAGGAGCCGGTGTCGCTCGAAACCCCGATCGGCGAGGAGGAGGACAGCCATTTAGGCGACTTCATCCCCGACGAGGACGCGTCGGAACCGGCCGAGGCCGCGTCGTTCGCGCTGCTCAAGGAGCAGCTGGTGGACGTCTTGGGTACGCTGACGCAGCGCGAGGAGAAGGTTCTGCGCCTGCGTTTCGGAATCGAGGACGGGCGGTCGCGGACTCTGGAGGAGGTCGGGCGTGAGTTCCAGGTGACGCGCGAGCGCATAAGGCAGATAGAGGCCAAGGCGCTCAGGAAGCTGCGGCATCCCAGCAGGTCGAAGAAGCTGAAGGATTTTTTGAATTGAGATAAAAAAACTGTCATTCCGGGCGCGGCGAAGGATCTTAGTGATTCTTCGCCGCGTTTGGAGTGACAAGCCCTGAAAGCTACGCGTCATGGAGGTTGTGTAATGACAAGCTCTGAAAACAGCGCGACAGGGACGCTGTGTTTTGTGCGGAATATGTTGTTATGTCAACTACACGTTATGCGTATGTGTTTGATAATGTCTCCGGCGATGTCGGCGCCGGAGCATTGGCTGAGCGCCTTGAAATGCGCGTTGGAGTTAACCTCGCATAAAACCGGCTCGCCGTGCCGGCCGAACAGAATATCAACGCCGCCGAAGTCCAGCCCGAGGATTTTACAGGCGGCGACCGCCGTTTCGGCGTACCCGGGCGGCGGCGTCACCGTTTCGGCGGTGCCGCCGTTCGTCACATTCGACCGGAAGCCGCCGTCCTGCGAACGGCGCGTCATGGCCGCGGCAACCTTGCCGCCGACGATATAGACGCGCATATCGCGGCCGTGGCTGGACTCGATGTATTCTTGGAATAAATACGGTTTAATGCCCATCAGCCCTGCCGTTTCGCGCATTTGCGGGAGGTTTTCGGCCAGAAACACCTGTAACCCGAACGAGCCGAAGCAGCCCTTTATTACAAGCGGGAATCCCAGACGTTCGGCGATTGGTTCCAAAAAACCGTAATCGCCGTAGCCGACCAGCTCATATGTTTTGGGCGCGAGCAGTGTTTCTGGCATTTTTATTTTGCCCAGCAGAGAGAGGTAGGTCAGCGATTTGTCGTCGCAAAGCTCTATCGCGCGCGCGGGGTTGAACAGCCGTATCCCCTGCCGCTCCAGCATTTCGGCGAGGCGTATGTCCTTGTCCCAGAACAGCGCGAAATCCGGCCGCGCGCCGGAACAGCCGAGTAGCAGCCCGGCGTTGGTTTTGCGTATGAGTTCGACGCCCTGCTTTGCCGCCGCCGCCGTCAGCATATCGAAATGCCCGTCGAACAGCGGCGCGTCCACAAAGGCGTTTGTTATAAGCCAGCCTGTCATTTTATAGTTTTCCTTTTCTATACTTACAATACAAACATTAAGAACAATACGGCCCATGCCTTTTTGATGTCTCTGTTTACAAGCAGGTAAGCCGCGCCGAACATAAAGCCTCCTATAGCGGAGCTTATGCCGTTTGCCGGATCGAAAAATCCGCGGCTGATGATATGCGCAATGCCCCAGGTTAAGCCGCAAATAATGCCGCCCCATGGGATATTCGTCCTTTTGGTCCAGCTTTCAAGCGCCTTTTGGCCAAAAACGATGATAAGCAGAAACAACACGGTTTCAACCATATAGTAGAGATATTGAAACGCGAACCGCAGCGCTCCGTTTGCCTGAAATTCCCTGACGACCTTGAAATTCATATGCCAGCCAATATAGCTTATCACCACGGAGAGCGCGATCGCCAAAGCTGCGGCGCCCCACTGCCAGAGCTTCATCTTTTCGCCTTTTTTGAATATATCAAACCCCATTTTTGTTTTAGCCAGCCGCACAAGCAAAACCGCCGCGCCGCTCCACGCCAGACAGGTGACTGTCCAGTGTAAAATAAGCTGCCAATGCGGGCTCTGAAAGCCCGGAATTTCCCCGAAAACAAGATAGCCAAGGCCAATTACAACAAATTCCAGCCCAAGCCCCGCAAGCGCGCCGAGCGCAAGCAATAAATATTTCCGGCCCATACCTTTCAAAGCATCGTTGTTCGTCATAAAACACCCAGCCTTCCTTAAATTAACGGCGCGATGAGGGCATCGCCCCCTACACTCCCAAAAATTCTTTCATCAGCGCGCATTGGCGGCGCGCCAGCTCCATGTCCGGCATCTCGCAGAATATCCTGATAAGCGGCTCGGTGCCGGAGAAACGCGCGACCAGCCAGCCGCCGTTTTTGAAGAACACCTTGCAGCCGTCCATATATGACGCCCGCTCGGTTTCGATTTCAAATACGGGCAGTTTTTTGTCCTCCATCAGCAGCCTGACGACGGACGACTTTACATCGGCGCTGAATTTGTAGTCGTACTCGCACATGAACGGCTCGCCCAGCATGTCCGTTATCTCCTTGTATATCTCGGACAGCTTACGGCCCGTGACCGCCATCATCTCGACTAGGAGCGACGCGGCGTATATGCCGTCCTTGCCGGCGATATGCCCGCGCACGGTAAGGCCGCCGGAGGATTCGCCGCCGATCACCGCGTCGGTTTCCAGCATTTTTGAGGATACATGCTTGAACCCGACCGGAACCTCGTAGCAGGTTTCGCCCAGATGTTCCGCGACGCGGTCGAGCAGGTGCGTCGTCGCAAGGTTGCGGACGACGGGGCCTTTCCAGCCCTTGTATTTGCCCAGATAGTAGTACAGCAGGACGAGTATCTCGTTGGGGTGCAGGAAGCGGCCGCGCTCGTCGATAACGCCCAGCCTGTCGGCGTCGCCGTCGGTGGCGATGCCTATGTCCGCGCCGTTTTCGATTACGAATGTCCGCAGCGCGTCGAGCGTTCCCGCACTGGGCGACGGCAGCCGCCCTCCGAACAGCGTGTCGCGCCGCTCGTGTATCACGTCTACGTTGCAGCGCGCGGTCATGAGAATCGTTTGCAGCGAGGTTCTGGAAACGCCGAACATGGGGTCGAGTACGACATTCAGCTCGGCGCCGCGTATGGCTTCGGTGTCGATAGACGCCAGTATGGAGTCGATATAGGCGTTAACCGGCTCAATTACCGATATTTGTCCTTTTTTCAGGCCCTCCGCGTACTCGGTCACGGGTATTTCGGCGTGATAAAATTTTTCTATATACTCCTCCATTTGCGCCGTGACCTTTTCGTCGGCGTCGCGCCCGCCGCGCGTAAACAGCTTTATGCCGTTGTAGACAGCGGGATTGTGCGACGCGGTGACGGCCATGCCATATGGCAAGTCAAAGCGCTTTACAGCGAACATGACCAGCGGGGTCGGCGCCGGGTGTTTTATCACACGCACGGGACAGCCCGCCGCCGCGAACACCTCCGCCGCCCAGAATGCCGCCACGTCGGACAGAAAGCGGCGGTCATAGCCGATTATAACGCCGCGGTTCAGCACGCCGTCGTCTTTCATTTTTTCGCAAAGGGCATAGGTCAAGACCTGCACATGGCGGCGCGTGAACCCGTCGCCTATGATGGCGCGCCAGCCGCCGGTACCGAATTTAATATTGTTCATGATTGCACCCCCATTATTACCGTGACTTCGTTAACCGTGCCGGTTGGTTGGAACGGGATCACGCCGGTTACGGGCCTGCCGTTCAGTGTTATCTGTTTTACGCCTTTTTGTACGCCGTCTGGATTGCTTACCGTGATAGTATATATTGCGCCTCTCAGACGGCGCGATACGGTAAATTCTTTCCAGTCCGGCGGTACGCAAGGGTCTATCGCCAGCCCGTCAAACACAGGCTGTACGCCCAGTATATATCGAGTCGCCGCGAAGTACGCCCAGCCCGCCGTGCCGGTCATCCACGGATGGTTCGCGCGCCCGTGGGCGGCGTTGTCGCGCCCCATTACAAACTGGCAGTATGAGTACGGCTCCGCGAAACGCGTTTCTATGTCGTCGTTCTGCATCGCCGGACAAAGCGCGTTGTAAAATTTCATCGCCCTGCCGCCGCGGCCGAGCATTGCCTCCGCCGCCCACGCCCACGGGTTGGGGTGGCTGAACACCGCGCCGTTTTCCTTGACGCCCTGATAGACGCGCGTGACATAGCCGACGGAGTCGTCAACGGTCCTGAACGACGGCGCGTTGAGCATCAGCCCATAGGGGGTGTAAAGGTATTCGTCCACGGCGTCCATGCACATAACGCCGCGTTCGCCCTTTGCCGCGCCGGAGATAACTGCCCATGTGTTGCTCTCCATATGCACCTTACCCTCGGCGGACTCGTCGGTGCCGATCTTGCGCCCGTCGCCGGTGTAGCCGCGCAGATACCATTTGCCGTCCCACAGTTTATCGTTGCATACCTTTTCGATTTTTGCCGCCATTTCACCGTAACGCTTGGCGTCGTCAGCGCGCCCGAGGAACTCCGCCGCCTTGATAAAGGCGTTCAGCGCCCAGAGATGCAAAAACGACACCATGGCGCTCTCGCCGCCGCCGAGATTGAGGCAGTCGTTCCAGTCGGCGCGGAGGCCCTTGGCCACGCCGTTGGCGCCGGTCTGCGCGGCGGTGAACTCCAGCGACGCTTTCAGATGCTCGTAAACGGTGGCTTTCGGGCCGTCGGCATAGGGAATGACCTCGTCGAAGAACGACACCTCGCCCGTCTCCGCGACATACTCGCACACCGCCGTGACAAGCCACAGCGCATCGTCGGAGCAGACGTCGTCCAAGCCGCCGATCATATCCTTTCTGCTGGGGCGCGGCACGACGGTCGGGGATTTGTATTCGAGCTGTTTTTCCGGTTCCATGAACCATTCGGGCGAGAAAAGATGTATCCCCCAGCCCTCCGAGGTCTGGCCGTGCAGCAGCTGAACCAGCCTGTTCCGGCAGCCCGCCGGTTCCGCGTGGGGTATGCACATCGCGTCCTGCGCGGTGTCGCGGTAGCCCAGCCCCGTGCGCCCGCCCGTTTCTATAAACGACGCGAAACGCGAGAACAGCACGTTTATCTCAGCCTGATACGGCGTCCATATGTTTATCATAGTGTCGAAGTCTTTATGCGGCGTTTTGATCTGGAGCGCGTTCAAGCGTTCGTCCCAGAACGACGCCAGCTCCTTTTGGGCCTCGTCCAGCTTCGCGGCGGAGCTGTACTTTTCGCGCATTTCCGCGCCCCTGGCGCGGTTTCCCTCGCCCAGCATGAACCACAGGCGGGCTTCATCTCCCGCCTCAAGCGTCAGCCTCTTTTGCAGCGCGCCGCAGTGGTTGTAGCACAGCGCCGACGAATTTGACATCATGCCGCTCTCCACCGCGGAGGGGTTTGACTCTGTGCGGTAGTTTCCGAGAAAGCTCTCGCGCACGCAGTCATAGCCGTCCGGCTCGAAGCCGGACGTGAAGAACTGACAGCCGTCCTCTTCGTAATAGAGGTCGTACTCTATAATGCCGTCCGCGTAGCTTGAGCCGGAGCAGTACAGGCTCATCTGGAAATTTTGATTGTCTGTGTCTATGTGGTGGTATGAGAACTCGCAATAAGAGTAAACCGAGAGCTTACGCGGTCTGCCGGATTCGTTTTTCAGCGTGACATCCCACAGCATGACGGGGTCGCCGGCGGGCACGAACAGGGTTTGGCCGGCGCTTATACCGTTGTAATCGCACGAATATTTTGAGTATGACAGGCCGTGGCGGCATTCGTATTTCGCTTTGCTTAAATCCTTGCCGGTCGGCTGCCACGAGACAGTCCAATACTCGCCCGTTTCGTCGTCGCGTATGTAAACGTAGTATCCCGGGCGGTCAAGCGGCACGGCGTTGGGCCTGAACCGCGTTATGCGGTGGTACTGCGGGGATTTATACCACGCGTAGCCGCCCGCGTTATGCGACACCACCGCCGCGAAATCCTTGATGCCGAGGTAATTTGTCCATGACACCGGTATGTCGGGGCGCGTGACGACATACTCGCGCGCCGGATTGTCAAAGTAACCGTAATTCATAGCAGCTCTCCATATAATATTTTATTTTTTACGTCCATTATTTTAACACGTCTTATTTGATTGCGCAAGCCTGCCGCCATGACGGCAACCTGAAAATAATTGTCCGCGTGTCCGGCGCTTTCGCCGTTTTTCTCGGTTTCAAACAGCACGTCAAGCTCTGTCTGTCTTGCCGCGCTTTCGGCGAACAGCTTATCCGAAAGAAGTGCCGCACGCGCGGCGCGCGCGCGCTTTTCAGCGTTGGTCAGGCGACCGGGCAGTCCGGCGGCCTTTGTGCCCGGGCGCGGCGAGAACGGGAAGATATGTGTAAAGGTAAAGCCCGCGCGCTCGACAAAATCGAGCGTCTCTTGAAAGTTCTCCTCTGTTTCCCCGGGGAAGCCGACTATCAAATCGCATCCCAGCGTACAGTCAAACGCGCCGAGCAGGCGTCCGGTCGCCTTTTCCGCGAGCGCCGCGTCATAGCCTCTGCCCATGGCGGCAAGGGTTTTGCCGCAGCCGCTTTGCAAAGCGAGGTGGAAGTGCGGGCAGATATTTTTATGCTTTGAAAGGGTTTCGGCAAACTCCTCCGTCACGCACGACGGGTCGAGCGAACCGATACGGAAACGTATCTCGGGGAACTCGACGGCGAGCGCCGCCGCCAGCGGCGCAATACCGCCGTCATAGGCGGATATTTCTATGCCGGTCAGGACGATCTCCTTAGCGCCCCCGTCCGCGAACGCTTTCGCGCCGGAGAGTACGGCGCCGAACGGCACGGAGCGCGATGCGCCGCGCAGGCTGGGGATAACGCAGTATGAGCAGCTGTTTGAACAGCCGTCCTGAATTTTCAGAAAGGCGCGGGTTCTTGTCAAGTTTTGAGTTTTAAGTTTTGAGTTTTGAGTTTGGTGCGGTGTTGGCGGACGGACACAGTCCTCTCCCGCGGCGCGTTCCAGCTCCGTTATGAATTTTGATACGTCGCCTGTGCCGCCCAGCACGTCGATATGCGGCGGCTTTTCGGTCATGGCCTGCGCCATGCAGCCGTGTACCGCGACAACGACGTTCGGGAAGCCGCGGCGCGCGCGGCTTATCGCGGCGCGGGACTTCCTGTCGCTTACCGCCGTGACGGAGCAGGTGTTGATTATCACCGCCTGTACAGGCCCGCCGTCCGGTATATGCACGTGCCCGCGGGAGATAAGCCGCTCTATCAGGCTGTCGGTTTCGGTCTGGTTGGTTTTACAGCCCAGCGTTACGCATGAAAAAGTCATTATCTTAAATAACCCTTCAAAAATTTTAATAAAATTCTCCGCCGGTAATCTTTTGGCTCACCCCTTGATTTTTTCGGAGCAATGGTTTATAATCCTATTTAGAGAGGTGATAAGGATGAAGGTATTCGATATACAGCTCGCGTCCATAAACGACGTGAAGGCGTTTGTGAACGCCGCGTGCTTGCAGCCGTTTGACATTGATATAGTGTCGGGGCGCTATGTGATTGACGCGAAATCAATTATGGGTATATTCAGCGTGGACCTGTCAAAGCCCATACGCGTGGAGATTCACGGCACCGAGGAGGACGGCATGGAGTTCTATAACGCCGTCAAGAATTTTATCGTAGAGTAAAGCGCACAGTAATATTTAGCGGCGGTTTGTCATAATCATGTCCTAAGAAGAGGAGGTACAGGTTATGATACGATCGGCCGCTGTTTTTTTGGCGCTGCTGCTTTTGCTCTCATCCGGCGCGGCGGCGCTTACCGTACAGGATCGCTATGATCTGCTGGAGGCGTTCCCCGAGCTGGAGGTATTCGACGACACGCCGTTTGACGGGGATTTGCCGGCCGCGGGCCTTAGCGCGCCCGACCTCGGCGTTCCCAGCGCGATACTGATTGAGAAAGAGACGGGGAATATACTGTTCGCGCTTAATGAGCGCGAAGCGCGCCCGCCTGCCAGCGTTACAAAGGTTATGACGATGCTTATTGTCATGGACGCGCTGGACGGCGGGATAATAAAACTTGAGGATAAGGTTCCCGTGTCGGCCTTCGCGCAGAATATGGGCGGTTCGCAGGTTTACATGCACGAGGGCGAGGAGTATACGGTAAAGGATATGCTGAAAGCCATTGTCATCGCGTCGGGCAACGACGCCAGCGTCGCCATGGCCGAATATCTGGCGGGGAGCGAGGAGACGTTTGTAGGGCGCATGAACGAGCGCGCCGCCGAGCTGGGTATGACCGACACCGTTTTCAAGAATTGCAGCGGGCTTCCCGAGGACGGTCACGTCACCTCCGCCCGCGATATAGCGCTTATGTCGCGTGAGCTGCTGTTAAAGCATCCGTCCATACGGGACTATACCACCATATGGATGGACAGTCTGCGCGACGGTACCTTTACGCTGTCCAACACCAACAGGCTCGTCCGTTTTTATCAGGGGGCGACGGGGCTGAAAACCGGCTCGACAAGCCTGGCTAAATTCTGTCTTTCGGCGAGCGCCGAGCGCGACGGCATGGAGCTTGTCGCCGTAATAATGGCGGCGGACTCCAGCGATATACGCTTTGCCGCCGCGCGAAAGCTCTTGGATTTCGGGTTTGCCAATTACCAGCTGGTGTCCGCCTATCCCGACGAGGTGCCTAAGCCCGTGCCTGTTGAGCTGGGCATAAGCCCCGAGGTCGTCCCCGAGGTTGCGGCGGGCTCAAGGCTCCTTGTTGAAAAGCGCCAGGTCAGGGACCTGGAAAAGATCGTCACGCTGGCGGAGAGCTTGAAAGCGCCTGTACAGAAAGGTCAGAAGCTGGGCGAGATCACCGTGAAATACGACGGTCAGGTGCTGGCGTCGATACCGATAACGGCCGCGGACGATGTGCCGAGGCTGACATTCTGGCAGATATTCAAGCGGATGCTGGGGATGTTTTTAATGAGGTAAATCTCCCGCCGGTTGTGGCGCACCCTCTTCCCGAAAGAGGGTGCAAGAATTTCCTTTAGAGTTTCTTTATAGGCAAGGCTCTGACAATTACAGGGGTCAAAATGCCCGCCGCTATCGCTTCGGCTACACCGTTCGTACCGACGACACCTAATATAGCGGGAAGTAATTCTTCAGCCGCCATGCCGTAAAACTCGGCATACGGGACTTTGTACAGCAGATATATGGTTCCCAGTACAAAAACCGTGTTTACAAACGAACCTGCAACTCCGCATATCGCCGCCCCCGCCATAGGCGGGGTTTTTATTTTTTTCAGAAACGCAAACAGATAACCGGCCGCCAACCCCACCAATACGCGCGGCAGCACCGATACGAGCGGGTTAGTGAACACTATCGGGTCGATAGGCGATGTCGGTAAAACAAACGCCCTAAACAGGCATACAACGCCCCAGACTCCGCCCAGAACCGCGCCGTGCAGTCCTCCCAGCGCGACCGCGCCGATGATCACGGTTATTTGAATAATCGTCGGGTTGAACGGCTGTATGGGTATGTACCCCAAAAACGGCACAAAATTTTGCACGACTATAATAGCCGACAAAATACCCATGAGCGCCAACCGATAATTCTTTTTCATACAATTTCTCCTTTCGCTGTCTCAAATTTACTGATAAACTCCCTCGCCTCCCTGACGGGGCTGACCCCTCCGGCAAGCCTCAGCGTGATGCCGGGTTCGCTGCCCGCCGAAAACAGGATTTTCCCCTTGTATTGCGGCAGAGCGCATAGAGATGATACCACGGCAAATTCAGGTTTGTCAAGTTTGAAATACACCCTGCCCGCCTTTTGGGTGATCTCCGGTATGCCCAAAGCGCCCGCTTTCGCGCGCAGCAGCGCTATCTGCACCAGCGTATCCACCGGCTTAGGGACATCGCCGAATCTGTCGATAAGCTCCTCCAGCACATCCGCGGCGTCCCCGTCGTTCCTCACGGCGGCGATGCGGCGGTAATAGTCCATGCGTATCCCCGACGACGCGACGTATCTTTCGGGTATCTCGGCGGGGACGGATAGCTCCACCGTGCAGTCGCCGATTTGAGCCACGGTTTCGCCGCGCTCCTCCAAAACAGCCTCCTCGAGCAGCCGCAGATACATGTCGTAACCCACGCTTAGCATCTGCCCCGACTGCTCGGCGCCCAGAATGTTGCCCGCGCCGCGTATCTCAAGGTCGCGCATGGCTATCTTGAACCCCGAGCCAAACTCGGCGAACTCGCGTATGGCGGCGAGCCGTTTTGCTGCGACCTCGGTTAGTACCTTGCCCTGCCTGTATGTCAGGTAGGCGTAGGCATGGCGCGGGCTTCGCCCGACGCGCCCGCGCAGCTGGTGCAGCTGCGAAAGCCCCAGCTTGTCGGCGTCCTCGACTATAAGCGTGTTGACGTTGGGTATGTCTATGCCCGTTTCGATTATTGTTGTGCAGACAAGCACCTGAAGCTCGCCGTCGGTCATCTCGCGCATGACCTCGGCGAGCAGGTCCTCGCTCATCTGCCCGTGCGCCGCCGCGACGCTGACGTCCGGCAGAGCCTCCTGTATCCTCGCCGTTACGCGGTCGATCGTGTCCACGCGGTTGTGAAGATAATACACCTGGCCGCCGCGGCCCACCTCGCGCCTTATCGCGTCGAGCAGTATGCTCCAGTTGTGTTCCAGCACGAATGTCTGCACCGGCGAGCGGTCGCGCGGGGCCTCCTCTATCGTTGACATGTCGCGTATGCCCGACATGGCCATGTTCAAGGTGCGCGGGATAGGCGTGGCGGTGAGGGTCAGCACGTCTATCCGGCGCGCCAGCTCTTTCAGGCGCTCCTTGTGCGACACCCCGAAGCGCTGTTCCTCATCCACAACCAGAAGCCCGAGGTCGCTGAACCTCACGTCCTTTTGCAGCAGCTTGTGCGTGCCGATAATCAAATCAACGCCGCCGGATTGCAGGCGCTTTAATGTCTCCTTTATCTGCTTAGGCGTCCTGAGCCGCGAAAGGACGTCCACGCGCACGGGATAGCGGTCGAACCGGCGCATGGCGGTTATATAGTGCTGTTGGGCCAAAACCGTTGTGGGGACAAGCATCGCCGCCTGTTTGCCGCCCAGCACACATTTCATCACCGCGCGAAGCGCGACCTCGGTTTTACCGAAGCCCACGTCACCGCAGAGCAGCCTGTCCATGGGGAAAGGGCGCTCCATGTCGGCTTTTATCTCGGCGGTGCAGGTCAGCTGGTCTTCCGTTTCGGCGTATGGGAACGCCTCCTCAAAGCCGCGCTGCCACGCGTCGTCCGACGGGAACTTGAATCCCGGGCGGCGGGAGCGCTCGGCATAGAGCGCGATAAGCCCCTTTGCCAAATCCTTGGCGTATGACTTCGCGCGGTTTTTCGCGCGCTGCCAGTCCTGAGTGTTGAGCTTGTTGAGCTTGACGGGCGCCTCGTCGCCGGCGCCGATGTATTTAGAAACAAGATTCAGCTTTGTGACCGGCACGTACAGTATGTCGGTGCCGGCGTAGCTGAGCTTGACATAATCGCGCGGCACGCCGTCCGTCTCTATCTTGACCATGCCCTCGAACCGCCCGATGCCGTGGAAGTCGTGGACGACCAGGTCGCCCGTTTTCAAATCGGCGTAAGAGCTGATACGTGAGCGGTTGTCCTTCTTCGCGCCCCTCTCGCGTTTCCTGCGCGAGAGTCCCGCGAACTGGCCTTCCGAGATGACGGCCAGCCTAAGCGCGGGGTATTCCATGCCCGCCGACAGCTGTCCGCGTGAAATGACTATTTTGCCGTCCTTCGGTATCTCCGCGGGCAGATTGTCGATCGACGCGGGCAGTCCCCTCTCGTCCAGTATCTCCCGGAGGCGCCTGCCGCGCTCGTCGTCGGGGCAAAGCACTATAACGCCGCAGCCCTGATTATGGTAGTGCGCTATGTCGCCGATGGCGGTTTCAAGGCTCCCGCCGTATGACGGCAGCTGCTTTGCCGTCAGCCCGAACATGGCGCGGGGGCGTATTTTGTGGCTTGACGGCGTAAACGCGTCGAGCTGAAGCGTCTGCCGCTCCGAGAGCGCCCTGTAGAAATCCACGTCGTCAAGCAGCCAGTTAAACGGCGGCTTTTTCCCGCTCTCCAGCAGGGTTTCGATGTCCTGCGCGTACTGCCACATGGTATTCTCTATGCGCTGATTCAGGCGCGACTGTTCGCTGAGCGCGATTATCGCGCCGGAGCGGATATAATCCAGTATCGCCGCGAATTTTTCCGGCGCCTGATTGCCCGGGAACTCCATCGCCGGCAATATCTGCGCCTCGCGGACGGGCGAGAGCCGCCGCTGGGTGCCGGTGTCGAACGCGGAGAGCGTGTCAATCTCGTCGCCGTAATATTCTATTCTGTAAGGGAATTCCGCACCCGGCGGGTAAAAATCAATTATACCGCCGCGCGATGAGAACTGCGCCGCCGAATCGACGGAGTGTACCCGCGTATACCCCGCGTCCGTGAGGGTTTGTATCAGGCTGTCGGGCGGCAGCGTCTGCCCCGCGCGCACGCTCAGCGCTCTGCTCAGAAGCTCCTCCGGCGGCAGCGCGCGCTGCATGACCGAATCCGCGGTCGCCGCCGCGACGCCGGTGAAGCCGGCCGCCAGCTGATATAAAGCCGCAATACGGTTATGCTCCCACTCGCGGCTCGACGCGCTGAAGTCGTGGAACGCAAATTCCCTCGCGGGGATATTAAGGCAGTCCTCGCCGCAAAGCGCCGACACGTCGGCCGCAAGGCGCGCCGCCTCGGCCTCGTCAGGCGTTATAATGAGCATCGGCTTGTTCGTATAGCGGCGTATCGACGCGAGCAGATGCGCCTTATGGGCATGAGAAAGCCCGCTGACGGCGGCGGGAAGCCCCCCCTCCGCGGCCAGCGGAAACAGCTTTTCTATTTCATGGATTTCCGTTAATGCTTTGCATAACGCAAGCAATAGACAACCCCCCTGTGATCATTTCCGCGGCGCTCACGGCCTTATCCACCGCCGCCGCCATCGCCGGTTTTTCGTCGGGCGAAAAGCCGGACAGCACCCAGTCCGCCATATCATAACCGGCATGAGGGGGTGCGCCTATGCCGAGCCTTATTCGCGGGAACATATCGGAGTTCAGCTGATAGATAATATCCTTCATGCCGTTATGGCCGCCGTCGCTCCCGCCCGGGCGCACACGCACCTTCCCCGCCGGAAGCGCGGCGTCGTCATAGATAACGGCAAGCCTATCCGGCGTGAGCCTGTAATAATCCAGACAGGCGCGCACCGCCCTGCCCGACAGATTCATAAATGTCTGGGGCTTCAGCAGTATGATACGGCGGCCGCCGATGTTCCCCTCGCCGTAAAGCGACTGGAACCTGAGCTTCTTCACCTTGATATTATACTTCGCCGACAGCGCGTCTATTACCGCAAATCCCATATTATGGCGCGTGCCGTCATAACGGGGCCCGGGATTGCCCAGCCCCGCCAGTATATACCCGGGCGGCTTCAGTATCATTGGAACAAATCAGATATGGATATTTCGTCGTAGACCCTCTCGATGGCCTCGGCAAACACGGGTGCGACGGGCAGAACCGTGAGCTTGGCAAGCTTCGGGCGCGGCGCGGGTATGGTATCCAGAACGACCAGTTCCTTGAGCATGCTGTTATCAACGCGCTCGCCGGCCGGCCCCGACATGACCGGATGGGACGCGCAGGCGTATACCGCGGTGGCGCCGCCGGTTTCTATAAGCGATTTCGCCGCGCCGACCATACTGCCCGCCGTGTCCACCATGTCGTCGAACAGTATGACGTCCTTGTCCTTTACGTCGCCGATTATGTTCATGACATCGCTCTGGTTTGCCGCCATGCGGCGCTTGTCAACGATAGCCAGCGGCATACCCATTTTATCCGCGAAATAGCGCGCGCGCTGCACCGAGCCGATGTCGGGCGACGCCACGACCATGTTATGACGTTCCTCGCCGAATTTCTCAATGAAATACTTGACAAAGATATTCCCGCCGACAAGGTTGTCCACCGGAATATTGAAGAACCCCTGAAGCTGCGAGCAGTGCAGATCCATTGTAAGTATGCGGTCGGCGCCCGCCGTGGTGATAAGGTCGGCGACGAGCTTGCCGGAGATCGGATCGCGCGGCTTGGTCTTGCGGTCCTGGCGCGCGTAGCCGAAATACGGTATTACGGCCGTTATGCGGTACGCTGACGCGCGCTTGCACGCGTCTATCATGATCAAAAGCTCCATCAGGTTGTCGTTTACGGGCATACATGTCGAGTTACATAGAAACACGTCCGATCCGCGGACGGTTTCATAAAACGAGACGGATATTTCGCCGTCCGAGAATCTGTCGATCTTGCTGTCGCCCAATTTTATTCCAAGGCAGTCGCATATGGACTGCGCAAGGGCGGGGTTCGCGTTGCCGGTAAAAATCTTAATCAGTCTGTCATGCGGAATCATGCGTCCTCCTCCTGTTCTACCAGTTTCTTTCTCTGTCCAGCGCCCAGTCCTCTTTGTTTATCTGTCTTGAGCGCGCTATCGCCAGCGCGAACGGCGGCACATCGGCGGTAACGGTTGACCCCGCGCTGACGACCGAGCCTTCGCCGACGGTGACCGGCGCTATCAGCACGCTGTTGCAGCCGAGGAACGCGTCGTCCCCGATCCGCGTGACATGCTTTGAAACGCCGTCGAAATTTGCCGTAACGCTGCCGCAGCCGACATTGACATGCCTGCCGACCTCCGCGTCGCCTATATAGCTAAGATGCGCGACGATACTGCCGGCGCCGACCTTAGCGTTTTTAAGTTCCGTAAAGCTGCCGGCCATCGTTTTGTCGCTTAAATGGCAGCCCGGGCGTATGTGCGCGTACGGCCCGACGCGGACGCCGTTTTCCAGCGTTGAGAGGCTGAGCGTTGATTTGGTTATCGTGCAGCCCTCGCCGATTTTGCAGCCGTATATATCCGTATCTGGGCCTACGCGGGTTTTGGAGCCTATATTGGTATGCCCCTTCAGCACGCTCCCGGGTTCTATAACGGCGCCTTTTTCAATGATTACATTGCCGCCGATGCTGACGGTGCCGGGGTTTTTAATGATTACGCCGTTTTCCACATGCCTTAGAATAATACTCTCCCGCACATACTCCCTGAGATAATGAAAATCCAGCGGCGTATCGGCGGGCCTTACTCCCCTGACCGGCAGCGGCACAGTCTTCGATTCGGCAAAGGACTGCACGGCTTCGCCTTTCAGAACGTATATCTGAAGCGGCCGCCCGTTCTCCATCTGAATATGATAGACGTTATTGTTTGCGCGCGCGAACAGGCCCATTATCTCAAGCACAGCCCCTTCGTCGAGGTATGCCGGAGCCTCAAAGATAAACACCATATCATCGGGCCGGACATCGGCAAACGGGTTCTGCCCCAGATGCGCGACCTTGCCGTCGGGCAGGTTCAGCGTACCGAGCAGCCCCTGTATCTGTTCGGTGGGAGGGCCGGACACAGAAATGCTTACTTCCCCGAATCTCTCAAAAACGCCCGTCTGCAATTGTATAAGCGATCTGTCCATTATAGTGTCGGACAGGGACACCGTTTTAGGCCAGGCGGGCGTCAGTCTGAAAATATAGTGAATCGTCATTTCAATCACTCCGATGTATATTGTATCACAGGAGCAAATATTTTGCAAGCACCCCTACAGATATTCCAGCGCCTCTTTAATACGCGCCAGCGCCATGCGGCATTGCCTGTCGGTCAGATCGCGGGCGCGCGCGGTAAACCAGCGGGTCAGCGCCTCGCACAGCATCAAGTCGCCGACAAAGACCGCCGAGGGCTGCGCCTCCGCGCTTTCCGCCATAAATATGAGGTCCGCGCTCTCCTTAACCGTCAGGTTTATTTTCGGGCAGTCGTCGATGAACACAAGCCTTAACAGCGGATATGCTTCCATTATCCGCACAAGCTCAGTTAGATACGCGCGCAAAGCCTCGCCGCCCAGCGTAACATCGCGCGGCGTAAGCAGCTCCACACCCGAGAGGCGGCAGGTGCCGTTTATCACCACGGCGTCGATAACGCCTGTGGGCATGATTATTGTCCACGGATAGTTTTCGAGATGCCTCAGCAGCGATTCGCGCCGCTTTGCCAATATATCAATATGGGTATCGAGCTTGTCCCCCTTGAGATTCTGCGAGAGCAGGGCATATAGATATGTTTCGGGCATAAATATCGGATCCGGCGTATTCTTGACGCAGAACAGCGCCCCGGGCTTGTCCTCCAGCACTATAAGCCGCTGCGCCAGCGCGAGCGGCGCCCCCTTGTCATACGCGGCGGCAAGCGGGCTGCAATTCTCCAGCTGGGAGTTGACCATATTTACAAATGGGATTATATCCCTCGGGTTCTTAAAAGACAGCGTGTTTGTCTGTTCCGCGTCGAAGTAAGACACGACCGCCGCGTGGCCCGCCAGCACGAACAGCGCCGGCATCGAGGCGTCGGCGCCCTTGCGTCCGTATGAGAAAAAGCGTCCGGTCGCGTAAAGCGGCATATATGTCGAAAGCAGCGGCGTAAGCGTGCTGCCGTGCGCCGCGGGGTGCAGCATATGTACAGTATGCCCGTTTTTTATTATATGCCTGAGGCTTTCGTTGTACAGCTTCTCAAATTCCGCGTCGCCGGCCAGCCATTCGCCGTCGGCCGGAGGCATAATGAAAACGTCGCCGGGGTTTCTGCTCAGTGTGACCGCGTGCATGAAGTTGATTACCGCCTGCCTTAGTCCCGCGACTCCCCCGAACCGCTCGTGGTTGGCGATCATGCCGGGCTGGACGCGCGGATAAAGGCTGACCGGCCCGGTCGGGACGCGCGCAGACTCCGAGAATATCTTTGTAATTCTGTCGAACATGCCGCTCACCACCGCCGGCACCTCGGGGTCGAGATCAAGTTTTATTTTCTTTGTGACAACGCCGCCGCTTAGCCAGCTGTGAAGCGCGTCGCTCAGCTCGTCGCGCGATTCGCAGATGATGCCCAGCATGGCGTCCAGCGTGTCGCGGTCATGCTTCAGCATACCTATACCCGCCAGAAAAACCGCTATATCGCGGTAAGCCGCCGAGCCGCGTTTCGGAACGCGGTTCCCGCTGAGCCATCGCGACACAAGCGACGCGTCGGCGGAAATGCCGCGCGCCAACGTGACGTTGTTTATGCGGTAAATACTCATCAATGTCTGTAGTTTTTGTGAAAAACGCGTAACGCCCACCTTCTTTTCTGTTAAATATCGTATCATGGGTGTTTTTTCCTGTCAAGGACTACTCATTATTTATATTTTTATTATTGCACATTATCCGTTTTTTTGATATACTGTAAATAGGTTATTGTAAACCTGTTTAACATGCGTTTTAGGAGTGGCAATTTATGAGAAAACGGTTCCTTTCTGTTTTAACAGCGTTTTGCTTTCTGACGGCTCTGATGACTGTAATATCACCCGCGTCATCGGCCGACGAAAACGGGGGTTACAGTATAACGGGCGTGCCCGTGCGAGCTGTGATTAATCAGGAATTAAAGCTCACATACACTGTTAATGCGCCTGAAGATATTGATATTACGTTAACTTGGAGTGTTATCGGCGACGGCGGCACCGGCGCGTCAATCAAAGACGATATTTTCACAGCAAGAAGTCCTGGCATTGCGACTGTTCGGGCGGTTGTTTCGGAACTTGTCCTCGACGAAAACAACGAAACTCAGTCACGTGAAGAAGTTCACGAACAGGATTTTCAGATAGCGGTCTACCCCGCCCCGTTCAATAATATTTCGGTAAGCGTGAATTATATGCCGGCGGGAACGGCAACCGCGTCTTCGTTTGAGGCAATGCCGGGCGAAACGGTGTTCCTAAGCGCCGAGCCTAACCCCGGCTACTACTTTGACCACTGGCAGGTAACCTCCGGCGATATGACAATATGGGAACCCAAAACGCCGGATTCATATTTTATAATGCCTGAGAGCGAAGTTGCGGTGACGGCTGTTTTTGTGAATGACCGGCATAATCCTGAGAATAATTATAACAGGTATACAGTGCTTGTTTTGGATGTATCGGATTCAATGCGCGGAACACCGCTCGCTATGATGAAGGACGCCGCCGTTCAATTCTGCGAGAGTGTAATAGGCGCGGGCGGCGACAATAAAATCGCGGTTATTTCTTATTCCTCGTCCGTAACAACAGAGTGCGATTTCACATCGAATATTTTCGAGCTGAGAAATACGATCAACGGCATAGAGCTTGGAGCGGGACAAACAAAAAGTATCTACGGCGCGCTGGAACGCGCTGACGCTTTATTGGATAAATATCAGGAATCGGCGGCGATCTCCAAGAATATCGTTCTTCTGGCTCACGGCTTGCCGTATTCGGGACATACGCAGAACACGGGAAAGTATATGATCTACGACCACGCGAGCTATCAGTATTGCAACGCGGTTTATTCCTTGGCCTTGCGTATACAAGGGAAGGTCTGCAATATATATTCCGTGGGCTATACCGGTAACATCAAAGCGGACAGCTTGCCGTTTTACCGCAGATTTATGCGGGATATTCAAAACGCGGGGTATTACGAAGCCGCAAACCCCTCGGATTTTCCCGGTTATTTCAGAAGCATATCTTCAGTGGTGCTGAACGACGGAGCCGGCGGCGCATCTGACGCCGCGGCGCCTCCGATCGGGCCGCCGCCCTCGTCGTGGGCGGCAGCGGAGGTCGGTGAGGCGATAAGGGCAAACCTTGTCCCCAGATGGATGCAGATGTCGTATACCGACACCGTATCGCGCGCGGAATACTGCGCTCTGGCCGTGCGTCTTTGTGAAACCGTATGGAGAGCAGAGCTTCAGCCGGTACCGGTCACGGAAAGTGAGTTTAGTGATACAACAGACATAAACATAAGAAAACTTGAGTCGCTTCCCCCGATGCGAAACGGTTCCCCCGTTATTCAGGGTATCGGAGACGGCAGATTTGACCCCGACGGGCTTTTAACGCGCGAACAGGCGGCAACGCTGCTCGCGCAGCTTGCCGACGCGATGGGCAGACCCATGAGCTTCTCAGATGTCAGCTTTTTCGACGACTGGAGCCACGCGTCATCATGGGCTAAAGCCGGAATCGGCCAGATTCACTCGGCGGGCGTTATGCAGAGTATCGGCTATAATTATTTCGCGCCGAAAAACCCATACACGCGGGAGCAGAGCATAATAACAATGCTGCGGATGCGCAGCTGGTTAAGATAAAACGAGGAGGAATGTATTATGAAAAAACGATTTGCGGCCTTGTTCTTTGTGATTGCTTTTTCTCTGATAATAATGGCAACGGTGTCTGGTATGCCTGATTTTGAGGGGGCATCCGCGCCGCCGACTATTCTGGAGCTTCCCCAAGTTTATAACGCGGACGGCACTGCTGCCGGAACAAAATATGCCATAATCCCCCATGACAAGATTACGTCCGCCAACGCCGGTGTGTCATGGAAGGATTTCGGGAATGCCGTCCTGCCCGGCGACAAGGCAGACATAACAAAGCTGCTGAACACAAAAACCGTCTCTTACCTGATAATCCCCAAAACAGCCGACCTAGCAACTATAAAGACCATTGAAGCCTTGGCAGATATTGGTTACGATATTTACAAGCTGCTGCCGCCGGAGGCCAAGCCGAAAATCAACAAACCGACGTTTACGGAAGCCGATGGTGTTATTTTCGCCGTTTTTGATTTTGATCCCGACAAATACCAATATCAAATGACCGGCGAAACAACTTGGGAAAACTGCAACGACGTCGTTGACGGCAAGTTTGCCGTGCCGCTGAGGGAATACAGAGTCGATTTTAATTTTAGATTGATGCCGGCCGACGCGGAAAAAAACACTCCCTCACAGGCCATCAAAGTAACCGTTCCCGCAATGGCAAACCCCGTTTCAACCAAGCTGGATATTGCGAGAGGTGAAATAAAGGCAAAAGCCGGATGGGAAATCGAAGTAGTAGCGTCAGGTTCAACAAAAACAACAACGCTTACCTCCGCAGTGACCTTTGTAACCGGCGGCGACGGAGATATATCAACGGGTTCGCTGGGCGACGGAGCGACCATGTTCAGATACCGGCTTAAATCCACAACCGGCAAACCGGGTTCGGAATGGTCGGAAATAAATCTTAATATAGGCATAAGCGAAGAGCTCTCCGGCGATCCCACTAAATATTTTACGTTTACCGGCAAAACAAACATAATGATAATAGGAGCGGTTCCTATTCAAATAAAAGACGCCAACGGCAGATGGAAAACCGTTAAAAATATAAACGCGTCAAAAGACATTCCGGCTGATACCGGTGTTGAAGTAAGAATGGCGGGGACAAGGACAAGGCTTCCGGGGCCGCCGAAAACTTTGCGCTGTGATTTGACAGACGGCAGGCTTACCCTAGGCTAAACAGTTCAAAATTAATGCTCTCTGTGAGTCACAGAGAGCATTAATCGCGCTTTTATTTTTTCACGGTTACTTTGCATTTATCGGTCTTGCCGCTTGCTGTTCTTACGGTGATCGTCGCGGTTCCCGGCCCGACCGCCGTTATTCTGCCGTTTTCATCGACCGTCACGACTTTTGTGTTGCTTGATTTCCAGCTCACCGCTTTTTCGGCGTTTTCCGGCGCTATTGTATATGCCAGCACCGATTCATCGCCAACCGTCATTTGCAGGGTCTTTATGTCAAACCTGACTCTTGAGGCGGGGGTTGACACATTGACAATACATTTCGCCGTTACTCCGGTGAGATCACACACGGCGGTTATTACCGCGGCTCCGTTTCCAACCGCCGTCACCGAACCGTTCGGGCCGACCCTTGCCACGTTTTCGTCCGACGACACCCACGTAACCCCGCGCCCTGCCGCTCTTGAGGGTTGATATTTGACATTAATCGAAGATGATTTGCCGGGCGCGAGCGACAGTGTGTTTTTGTTCAGAGTGATTGCTGTGGCGCCGCTTGAGTTGGTAACGGTCACTGAACATGACGCGCTTAATTTTGTGTTGCTTACCGTTAGCTTGATAGTCGCCTTACCTGATTTGACGCCGGTTACCAAGCCGTTTTCATCAACAGTCGCGACGGCGGGATTTGACGACGACCATTTGAACGCCGCGGGGTCTATATTCGTGATGTCGAAGTAGGGCAGCAGCAGCAGCGACCCATTTTCGGCGACAGACGCCGACGAGCGGAGCTTAACGGATTTGGGGACGGCCGGGGCTTTTGCCTGTTTCCCGACTTTCACCCCCGCTTTTGTTGTTTTTGTGCCGTCGCTTGATGTGATCGTGACTTCGGCGTCGCCTTCGGCGACAGGCATTGCCATGCCGGAAGAGTCTATAATGAGATTGCCGTCGCTGCTTGAGAACGTCGCCGTTGCGGCGTCGATACCGGCTGCCTGGGCGGCTTTGGTCACTTCAGGGATGTCAAAGGCCAACGCCGGTGAGAATAGACTTCTGCCGCCTATGATGCCGATGGATGCGCCCTCAAAACCTGGAATTGAAGTAATATAAACATCCATCCATCTAGTGTTTGATATGTTCGTTATTCTAACAGCCTGCGGCGTTGTTGTAAATGGATAAGTAGTGGACGTTACAGACGGGGGAACGAGGTTTATTTCAGTACTGCCGGGATTAAGGGCATATGTTATATTTGCCGAGAGATCGTCTGTGCCAAGGAACAACTCCGCGACCGCGAGTACATTGGGATGAGAAGCCAGATCCACAACACTTTCTTCCGACGCTAGGTTGACCGTTGGGTAGTCACGAACCGTCACATTAAAGTCAACAGCTGCTTTGTCATGTGATATTCTAAGGATGCATGTACCAGGCCCTATAATCTCAAGCCTTCTTGGTGTTTCTGTTGTCCACCCCAAAACATTATTGCCTACAATAAGCACGCTTCCCTCAGTCCCAGTAAAGATAGCGTTTAATTCATTGAGTGTAAACCCTAAGTTCGTTATCATGTACGTCGACAGAGCCGAACTGAAGGCTGTAAAATCACTGTATGGCCCGCCGTTTCTTGGCAGAACGACCTCCGGAGGAGTCACTATAGTATCCGCCGTAATTGTAAGCACATAGTTGGGAGGCAGCGACGGCACAATCTGGTCTTGCAGTGTTTCAGGCTGAGGATTAGTTGTTCCGTAATTGAACCCGTCATTAATCCTGTATTTGGCTTGAACGCTGAATGAGAGAACAGTAGGATTAGCGGCAGTTGGGTTTATATTCGCCACCATGGCAGACCACAATCTGCCAAACTGATTGCCTAAAAGGTTGGGAATAGCACCTTTTTCCTCGTTTGCCCCATTGATATATGTCCACGCGGTTATGGTAAACTCATCCAGCGGGCTGGTCGATGATTCGACCTGTTTGTATTCATAACCCCCTGTATACGAGTATGTGAGAAAAATACCGGAGACAGACGCTGTGCGAAAATCATCGTATTGGGATTTGGTCATTGTGCGTTCATACGGCGGAGAAAGAGAAATCGTTGGAGCAAGCGCTTTAATCCATACATAGAGCGTATTGTTGCCTGTCAGGTCTGCGGATTTTACTACCAGATGTTCATTGGGATTCGGGCTGCCGGCTCTTGTCAGTTCTCTTCCGTTTACATCGCAAATGATTTGTTCGCCGGCATTTACCTCATCATAATCCACCTGATCGTTTATACCGGCGTTCCGCAGCTTCGTAAGAACTCCGTTTTCCTTAATTTGCAGACCGGAAAGCTCAACGTCAATCAAGGGATTAACCTCATATCCTCCGCCCGGCAAGGCGGTGAAAAGCGGAACATCCTGACCGTACCATCTGCCTTCAAGGTTTTCGCCTGTAAGCTCCCATCCGCTCGGATAAGCCGGCACTTTCGGAACAACGGCATACTTAACACGCCCGTAGTTCACCCCGGTTATCCTTCCGTTGTCATAACTGGCCAACTGACGGGTTTCATCCGCGTCATATGTATAATCAGCTTTAGACGGAATCGGTATCCACAGCATATCGGCAGATGTAAGTCCGGTCGCTTCCGCTCTGACAATAAATTCACTCTGGTCGAACATTTGCCGGACGCGATTATTGCTGTAATTTGGTGATGGCGCGATATAATTGGTCCCGCTGTTGTTGCCCTCGTAAAATCTCACGCCGGATATGCCGCGCGGCGCCGAAATCAGGGTTATGCTGGCGATTATATCATCATCCGCATTGGTACGCAGCGTGATTGTTGACGTGCCGATCCCCAGAGTCGCAATATCGGGTATCTCGGTTGACGGGAGACTGATCGCCCTGACATTATTGCCGCTTCCATCCCTAAAGAGTATGGGGTCATTATCACTTGAGGTAACACTCCAGTAATACCGCTCAGGCTCTAATGTGCCGGGCTGCGGTATAATCGTCAGATAATTACTGTAAACCGCGGTTCTGTTTTCAATAACAGGGCGGCGCACGGTAAGATCAACACTAATGTTGTTTATTCTCACAGTGGTCGTCGCGGAACTGAGATGTCTGCCATTAGCGTCGAGCATATTAACGGTGATAATGGTATATGGCGTGGCCGTCGGATCCGCGGAAGAATCGACAGTGACATACAGTATGTCATTGCGGATATACGCCTGACTGATGACCTCTTTATCGTAGTCTATCAAGAATCTGCGCCCGCTGAGCGGCGGTATATAAATTACCTCCACTTCACGGGTACTGCCGGGGAACAACTGGAAATCAACGGGATTCAGGAAAATATCATTTTCATTATCATATACCCATACATTTATGGTCGCGGGCGAACCGGCTGCCCCCGGCGCCGTAACGGAGATAATTGCGGGCGTTGTACTCCTGCTCGCTCCCGCCGTGACAACGCCGGTTCTCGGGTCAACTACGGCAACCGAAGGATCAGAGCTGGACCATGTTAGGTTTGACGCGCCGGCCGGAAGCACTGTTAAGTATTGTGAATCTCTCAAGTTAACTATTTCACCGGCTTTAAGAAATACATCCTTTTGCCTGAACTCCAAGCGCGTGGCCGTAACGACGGCGCTGACAGTAACCCTCAGGGCATACGATCTCCCGCGCGGGATGTTATGCCTGATGTTCAGCGTAAACGACCCCGCGTTGAGCGCGGTTATAGTTATTTCATTTGTCTCCTTATTATGTACCCAGCCTCCAAACCCGCGGTTACCCGACTCACTGACGGTTATGTTCAGCTTGGCAACATCGGCGGCGCTCATAAACGACCCGTCGCTCAGCGTAACCACCAGTCTGACTGTAATTGTCGCTCCGGCGGCAAGGGTAAGCGGGCTAATCGGATCTGTTTCAAATCTGCTGATGCTCGCCTCGTTCGGATCGGGCTTAGGCTCATTCTCCGGATCGCCCAAATACTTTCGTATAGCGTCAATCACTTCCTGAATCGAACTGTACTGGCGAAGCTCCCAAAGGTACTGCGCCATGGCCAGCTTCTGCGCGTTAGAGTAATTGACATAGGGGTTAGCCCCTGTTTCAAAATCCAGAACGGCCGCGTTGGCGGCGGTTTCTATAATTTTCAGCAATGCCGCGGCATCTCTTGATTTGTTAATTTGGTTCAGAAGATTAGACTCGTCCTGAAGCCGCTTTTTAACCGCGTTATCAAACGCCGTCTTAACCGCCGCCGCCGTGGCGAACCCTGTTCCGCGAGCCTTCAGCACCTCACTCGCCACCCAATACTTGCCCTCAGGCGAGAGCGCGTTATACGCGCTGCTGCCGGAGGAGTCGATTCCGAGTTCGGCGGAGAACGTCTTGTTTTCCAGCACGCCGGAAAGCTGGTCTATGGTAACGGCGCGGTTCAGGGCAAAAAGCCCTTGGTTGGCTCCGGTGGCAAGCCCAAGCGGGTTATGCGAATTCAGTATCATGCGCTGCGCTTCGGCCCCTGTATAAACGAACCCGTGAACCCCATGAAAAACTCCGTTGTCAAAATTGCTCTGAAGTATCTTCTTTTGCTCTTCCGTCGGCACCGCCAGCGACAGAACGGCATTAAGGAGAGGGCCGGAATTTGAAAGCATACTTACTCTGAAAGCCGGCGCGGAATATAATCTTGTCTCCTCTGTGGGAGAGCGTTCCACAACAGCTGAGGCGCGGGCATTGAGAATTGCCCCTGTCCTCGCTGTGGGAGGGCGTTCCGCCTGACTTAGGTTTATACTCACGATTTGAAGATTCTCAGTCAGCTCTGTCTGATTGTCGCTCCAGTTGATAAATAGGGACTCTTCAAACTGACCGACTATATCGGATGAGGTTGCGCTTCCGTTCACGGCGCCGGGATTGTACTTAACGGGAAGGTATATAATAATCCCTAATTGATCGCCGCCGCTGGGATCGGTCACAACGGGCACGGTAAAGGTCGCGGGAATATTAGCGTTCCCCGCGCCTACCGAGGTAACCGACGGCGACATCTTGGAATTTTCAAAGCCATGCGGAGCGGGAATAAAGAAACCGACCCAGTATCCCAGATTATCGCCGGGTCCTTTTGGATGCGCGGTTAACTGAACCCGCCCTGATACGGCCTGAGTTATATTTATCTCGTCAGCCGAGCGGCCCTCTCTCATATTGCTGTAAAGCGCGTATGGCAGAGGCTCATAATTAGGCAGCAGCCTTACTCTCAGCCCCGGCGTGTTCACACGGTCAATAAGATTTGGAGTGTTTGCCTGAGGCCCGCGCCTGACGCTCTCGGTAAAGTTACCAAAGGTGACGGTGGCGTTTTCCGCCGGAAGCTGAGCGGTCCTTAAAACAGCGGAGTGGTTCATGCCGACGGTAAAGAAGTCAGGCTCCGTCCCGAACACTTCAATGATCGCGCCGTCATTGTTTACGAGCAGATTGCGAACGTTGTTCGCGTAAGAAACCCGAACATTAGGCGCGGAAATCTCAAGGTTCTCCACCGATGTATAGTTGGTGATGAACCTGAAAGGAAGCACGGCGGAATCCCATGTGGGATTTGCGCCCGTACCGCCGCGTATATTGAACACCGCGTTTTGACCGGCGCCGCTTACGCGCGCGTTTATTACTCTGCCCTCATTAAGATTAAGCATACAATTGCTGCCGCGTATATTGAGTTCGTCAAGAACAACACCGTTAAGATTCACCACGGAGTATTCCCGCGCGCCGTCAAGTATGTTAAGGGTAAGCGAGCCCCCTCCCGGCAGCGAGCTGCCCGCAAGCGAGCCGCCTGTCAGTGTAAAGCCGGATACGGCATTGATGGTATGTACCCGCGAATGGTCGGTAATCGCGATGCGCGTGTTGCCGTTACTCATCCTGTCGGTGCCCATAACCCAGAAATCGCGGTGATTAACCAACGCGTTATCAGTCAGGGCAGGGTCGTCGTCCTCATAGGCCTCCATGCGCCCCGTCTTCCATTCAAGGCTTGAGTTGTCGTGGCCGGCTTCGGCAAAGCTCGCTATATATATGCTGTCGTTAATATTGGAGTTTGATATGGTGACAGTATCAGGGCCGCCGCCGCGTATGACAATACGGCCGTTGATTTCACAGTTGGAGATTACAATAGAGCTGTCAACACCGTCGCCGATTATAAGGTCGCCGTTCAGTTTAAGATGCTGCAGCGTTAATTTGCCGGATCTGTTTACCAGCAGATTACCTTTAATGAAAACACCGTCGGCCGGAGGCGTGAAGGTAGTCGTATAATTAACATTGTCATTGCCGGTATACGTCGGCTCGTTCATATAAACATACGGGAACATATTGTCCAGCAGGAGAACGGCCTCGGCGCGCGTTATATTTGAGCGCGGAGCTATCGTAAGAGGTTCGGGACCGCGGCCCGTCATCAGCCCTCTGGCAAGGAACTCATCAACAAACGCTATCGCGTAATCCGAAACCTGGCTGCCGTCGGGAAACTGCTTCGCCGTGTCCCCTGTTCCGTTCCCCATCCCCAGCGCTTTGCCCAGCAGCGTGAAAGCGTCCTGCCGCGTCATGTTATTATTGGGTAGCATCCGTCCGTCGGCGCCTTCGGCAATCCCCATATTGATAGCTATGGCAATCTCGTCATAATACCAGGCGTTCGGGTTCAAATCCGGGAAACGCGAAGCGTATTTGTAATCAGGAACAAGCCCCCCCATAGCGCGAACCAGCATAACTATCAGCTCAGCTCTTGTAATCGGGGCGGACGGGTTACTGTTAAAATTTGTGTGAAGAGTACCGGCTTCTCCGTTCTTCTCCTGGAACATGCCATATTCATACCAGCGGTCAGCCGCTCCCGCCGCCCAAGAGGGCATACTCGGGAAATATGTCGAAGTCGTTCTTAGTTTATAATAGCCTTTATCCCAATTCAACGCGGCGGCGCTTTCCGGCGCGTAAACGGCCGGAACAAGACCGGACAGCATAATGCCAACCAGCAATAACGACAAAAATCTTTTCGTTCGCATGAACAAACCTCCCCAACTCTGCTTCCAAAAGAGCTTATTATCTGCTAACCAAACTTTGATAAAAATGTGTCAAATAAATTTGCGAATTTGCCGCCCGGCCGGTAAAACACCGGCGGCTTCCCTATCGGCGCGGGCACGGTAGTCTCCCCTCCGGTATACTGGCGCCCCGTCCACAAATGCACCCAGTATCCCTCCGGCAGCACAAGCGTCCGCTCGGTCTGTTTTTTCCGCAGCACCGGCGCCACAAGCATTTCGTCGCCCAGCATATACTGCGTGTTCAAGTGCGCCAAGTCCTTCTGCTCGGGAAAACTCAAGATCATCGATCGCAGCACCGGCATACCGTCGCTGGCACATTCTCGCACGCACGCGCTTAAAAACGGCGCCAGCGTGCTGTGGATGTTGACCATGCGCGAGAACTCTTTGAGGGTATCCTCGTCGGAGTCGAACTGCCAGCCCTTGGCGCTGCCCTCCACGACGTACATAACGGGCGTGAACGCCGCCCACTCCAGCCAGCGCAGGAACAGCTCCTTTGTGCGCCCCGCCATGAATGATACATTGCCGCCGACCTCCGACATGCACAAGCCTATACCCGACATGCCAAGGCTCAGCGCCGCGTTCAGCGCGGCGGGCAGCCCGTCCGAGGCTCCCCAGCCGGAATTCAGTTCGCCGGTCGTAGCAAGCATTGTATGCGCGCCGGTGCCCGCGAATCCCGTCCGTGCGATGAACACCGTATCGGAGCCGCGCCCCGCCTCGCGTATCGCCTGACGGTTGAGCCTGCTCCATAACAGCGGCCACTTGTTGTGCGCCCTTACGGGGTTCTCCTTCGAGAACAGTATTGCGTCGTCGGGCAGAAACGCGCCCATATCGGCGTAATAGCCGGAAAAGCCCAGCGCGAGAATGTTGGATTTGATAAGCTCTTTATACCAGAGGCACGCGTCGGGGTTGCTGAGATCGAGATGCCCCGCCATAAAGCCGCCCATGTCGGTGATATAGTTGCCGCCCTCGTGCTTTTTTATCAGATAGCCCTTTTGCGACGCCTCGGCGAACAGCTGCCCCTCGATGGAGAGATGCGGGTTTATATACGCCAAAACGCGCACGCCGCGTATCGTCAGCTCCGAGATAAGTTTATCAAGGCGCGGATACAGCTCTCGGTTCCACGTCCAGTCGTAGAACGGGCATTTACCCTCGGACGTTTCACGCTCGCCCGTCCAGTCGCGGATAAGCAGGGCCGAAGCCGCCGCGCCGGAGCCTACTGTCTTTTCAAGTTTATCCAGAAGCGGCTGCATCCCGCCGTGTATCTCCAGCCACGCGCCCTCCACCGCCCAGTTAGGCAGAACGGCGGGCCGCCCGGTCAGCCTTGTAAGTTTACGCATAAGCTCTGCGGGTTCGTCCGCCGTGCCTATCGTAATAGCCGACGGCAAATCCCAGAACTCCGCGCGGTGGTGCTTCGCGCCCCGAAAGTCGAACGTCCCGTATGACGGCGAATTAGTGTAGACGAAGGTGAAGTCCTCGGTAACGTATACCGGCTGCGGGTTGGGGCTTCCGGCAAGGCCGCCCAGCTTCAGCCCGTTTACGGGGTTTTTCCGCGCCCAGTTTATCTGTTTCTCCAGAACCCACATGGGAAGTCTTTTCCCGCGCAGGTTCAGCGTCTCATACTGCGCGCCGCCGCCGAACACCTTTTGCTTCGGGTTCGCTGCGAAATTGAGCCACACGCGGCAGATACCGGCCGAGGAGCGCTGCAGCGTAAGCACAAGGTTCTCCTCAACGACGGTCAGCAAAAATGTCGCGGACATGTTGCCGCCCCAAAATCTTATGGTCGAGCGCCCCGAGTTGTACTGCGACTGCGTCAGCGATACTTTATCCGCCGAGAAATCACTTATATGCCACTGGCCGTCCTTTATATGCAGCCTGCCCTTGCTCTTGCTGACCGTGACGAACGGGTCGTCGGGCGTGTGAGCCAGCACAAGCCTGTCTTTCAGAAATACCGATAATCTCTCGCCTGATAACTCAACTCTGAACATAATTTCTCCTTAACGTGTCCGTGGTTTGTCCCCTGCCGACGGGGTGGCCGCGAAGCGGCGGGGATTGCGCCCCTATAATTTTAACAGCGCTTGCTGCACCGCGTCCTCCATAACGGACGCGGGGTGCAGACGGCGCGCGCTTTGGCTGAGATCGGCGCTGCTCTCTATCATGGCCGCAAGCTTCCAGACTGTTTCCGCGCCGCTCCAGCCGCAGATATGCGCTCCGATCAGGCGGTTTTTGTCGTCGGCTATGAGCTTGACGAACCCCTCCTGAATACGGCCGAAGATGTTTACCTTTACGCATACCGGAGTATAACCGACGGCGCGGGCGGATTCTTCCGTTTCGCCGACGCTCGCCCCCATCGCGCCGCAGTCGAAAATGCGCGGCAGCGCCCTGTATGCGACCGCGGCCCGCCGTCCCAGCATATTCGACACACACGCCTCCGCCTCGCAAAACGCGCCCAGCGCCGACAGCGTACGCATATTCACGTCTCCGGCGGCATAGACATCCGGCAGATTCGTGTGGCATGTAAGATCGGTTATTATCGCGCCGTTCTCTATGGCCACTCCCACGCCGCCCAAGCCCATTCCGCGCGTCGCCGGACAGCGTTTGGCGCCTATGACTATCTTGTCGCACTCAACGCTCCTGCCGCCGCCCCTTGCGGTCATTGATACCCTCTGGCCGCTGACGGCCGTGATTTGGGTCTGCTCAAGATATTCTATGCCTTTCAGCGAGCGTTTCAGCCAGCGCGAAACGTCTGCGTCCAGCTCCTCCGCGATATTATCCCCGTCGCTTGTCAGTATGACCGCCGAGCGGTGCGACGCAAACCACGCGGCGATCTGCAAAGCGCGGATATTGCCTCCGGCAACGATTACCCTGCGCGGGAGTTTATCGTACAGCACCTCTTTCGGCGTGATTATAAGCCCGCTCCGTAAAAGCTCCTCTATCCCCTCAATATTCGGTATAAACGGCACTGAGCCTGTGGCGATAAGTAAACGGCGGGCCTCAATGCGGGTATCTCCCGCGGACACCATGTAACGGCGGTCGTGCATGTCCTCGACCCGCCCGATACCCGCGATTATCTCTACGCCTAACTCCCTCATGGTATTCTCATGCGCCTGCGCCAGCTTTTCAGTCTCCTCCTGCGCCCGTTTCAGTATCGAGCAGTATACATGCGATTCGCTTAAAAGCCTCAGTCCCAAAAACCCCTCGCGCCCTCTTGTAAGATCCGCGGCGTCGGTGAGCAGCCGCTTATATGGCCAGTACCCCTCGCGGACAGCGCCGCCGCCCGGCGCGCCGCACTCGATCAAAGCGACGGAGAATCCGGCTCTCGCGGCGAGCATCGCCGCGCGGCTTCCCGCCGCGCCGCCGCCCAGAATGAGTAAATCCTTCACGCGGACGCCTCCCGCCTAAGTGATTTTCAGGGTTCCTTTCAGAACTATGGCCGCTTTGTGCCGCCAGTAGCGCGCTCTCGCCAGTTTCCCGCCTTTTTTGACCAGCTCGGCGGCCCTTTTGCGGTTCTCTGGGCTTAGGTCGTCCTTAGCAAGCTCCAGAACGGCCTTGCGCATTGACTTGAACTGGGTGAGGAAAATAAGATCATACCAGTAGTTGATCCTCCCGTCGCTGTTCTCGAATTTCCAGTGATAGTCGAACTGCTTCTGAATCGGCGCGTGCATAAGCTCACGCATCGCTTCGGGAGTGACCAGCTTCATCTCAATGGCCTTATCCACTATGTCCGCTCCCGGCAGGAAACTCAGCCCGTGCAGCTGCAACTCGAACGGCAGCTTGAAATTCACGCACATCTCATATGTCTCTTTAATGGTCTCCGCAGTTTCAAACGGGTGGCGCAGCATAAGGTCATAGATAAGCTGCGGTACTTTTTCGTTATGGAATATGTCGTCGCATTTGAAGATACTTTCATTTTTCTCGGGACGGTGAAATATCTCCTTGCGGATGTGATACGAACCGCTCTGTATCCCCATAACCACCTTGTAAAGCCCCGCCGAGCGGAGTTTACGTATCAGCTCGGTATTCGTTTTCAGCGGATGCGCCCAAACCTCGAACGGCAGCCGTATCTCTTTTTTATACCGTTTGACGAACCTGTCTATCCACTCTGGGTCGTCACTAAATATTTCGTCCCAAAAGTGAATAACCTTTAGCTTTTTCATATTCTTTTTAGCCTGTTTAAGCTCCTCGATAACATTGTCAACCTCGCGGAAACGGACATATTTCCCTCCGCCCTTGTTCATACGCATCACCGCTACCGAGCAGCAGTATGAGCATACGAACGGACAGCCGCGCGAGCAGCTCATCTCATAGCTGTACGACGTGACCTGCGGATCGCCGTCAACCATCGTGTCATTGTCTATCAAATGCTTGTTTTTGCCGCCGATACCGGGGATACCGTAGGCGTCAAGGTCCTGAAGCAGCGGGCGCAGGGGATTTATAACAACCTTGCCGTCCGCGTCCTTATATACCAGATTTTGAATCTCCGTGACGTCAGTTCCGTTTTTCACCGCGCTGGCCAGCTCCGCCATAACGCCCTCGCCCTCGCCGCGCGTGACATAATCCGCGTACTCCATACATTCCTCGGGCGATATAGACGCGTATACCCCTCCCCACACGACGGGGACGCTGAAACTCTTTTTAAGCCGCGCGTTCAGCTCGTAAACGACCTCCATATACGGCGACGCCATTACGGACAGCCCGATCATCAGCGGGTCGGCCTTCTTTATAAAGTCCAGCAGTATCCCGTATTCCGTCTCCGTAGGCAGCTTGGGCTTTATGCTGTTGTACGACTTGAAAAATACGGTTTCAACCTCAAACCCGCTCCTTTTAAGAGCGTTTTCCAGATAGCGCAGACCGAGGGATTTCGGGCTGTAAAAGCTGATCAGAACTATGGTATTCGACATTAAAGCATCTCCTTTGTACGGGCACAATTCCAGTTGCTATCATTATAGCATATGGTGACATAAAACGCAATAGGCGGAATTATGTTATTTTACCGTTTTTTACTCCTCCGCGTCAACGGTCCCGCCTGTTCTCAGGTTTACCGTAATGGTAAATCCGCGGTCTGTATATATATCGTCCGTCCAGTAATAATCATTATATCTAACGGACATATTGTCATTCCAAAAACTGACATCGGGTATATACCTTACCCCGCCGTCAATATCGGAAACATCCCCTATATAGACGTTTTCGGCCGCCGTTTCAGCGAGCGCGCGTATTTTCCCGTTGATAATCCCGTCAACCTGTGACGGAGCGGCGCCGGTCTGTATGCGCGGTATCAGCATTTCTATGCTGCCACTTATGTCCTCGCGGTCATAGCCGATGTCGTAAACCAAGCCGTATGGCGACAGGTCGATCGGCAGCCGCAGCCCGAACAGCATTGCGCTCGCGTATGGGTAATCAAAAAACGGATTGTCATTTTCTATATAGATTTGCAGTACAGAACCGTTGGAATTATTCGCTATGGTAAATTCCGCGTAATCGTCCGGCACACCCGTAAACGGACGCTTTAAGAAATACTCGTTAAAATCCGTATGATCAGCGTATGAGTATACACTTCTTGTAATCATATTAGCATTAATATACTCAATGTAATTAACTCCGTCATAAAACAGGTCGGATAATCTCAGCCGTCTGCCCTCTTTCAAGTCGAATACGGCGGCAGCCGCACGCGAGAATTTGCTTTCGCCGCTCCTGTCATACGCAAAGACACGAACACTCAGCAAATCTCCCGCAAGCTCATAAACGGTTTCCGCGCTGATATTTCCCCCATAAGCGCCATAGCTCTCCATCGCCTGTTCAACCCACGCCCTGACCATTCTCTCCGTTTCGGGAGCGGACGACAGCTCGGCTTCGCCGTTATTCAAGACGCTCCATCTATCTGAAAACAAGCCCTCGACAAGAGGTTCCGTGCCGCCCGTGCCGCTGGACACAGCGGTATTTTCCGGCGTGGAGCCGTAGAAGCCGTATCCGCTCTCGTCAAGTCCCCTATTCAGCGCGCGCATGGGCACATAGCCCGCCCTTCGCGCGGCGGCCTGCCCCTCGTCGGTGAGCAGCCAGCCAATAAGCTCGCGCATGGGATGGCCCTCAGGCGTATCCTTGCGCATAACGGCGTAGTAGTACGTGATATACGGGTATGTTCCGGCCGCGATCGTATCGCGCGTCGGCGCCACGCCGTCCACCGCCATTAGGGTGACACTCGGGCTGCCGTACATATCCGACACATAGTAGAACACCGAAAAGCCCAAGGCGCCCGGCGCGTTGTCATAATCCGCCACGACGTCCACAAGGTCGCCCATGCCCGCCGGACGCAGCTCAAGCGGCGGCGGCGACGGCGCAAGCCCGTCCATCGCCAGCTTGAGGAACAGCGTCTGGCTGCCCGAGTTTTCGGGGCGCTGGAACGCGGTTATCGGCTCGTCGGCGCCGCCTATTTCACTCCAGTTGGTTATCCCGCCCGTGTATATCCCGCGTATCTGCCGCCGCGAAAGGCTCTCCACCCCGTTTGCCGTATTACGGAGGAATACCAACGCGTCTTTTACCACAGGTATAATCTCCAGCTCCACGCCCGCCGTCTCCGCCAGCTCAAGCTCCTCCTCCGACGGGTACGTCACGAATATGAGATCGCTCTCGCCGCCGATAAGCCGCGCATACGCCTCGTGCGTGCGGTTATGTGTCAGGCCCGCCGCCGTGCCGAAACGCTCGAGCAGTATCCCCTCGCTCAACGGTATGGTGGCGGTCGAGCCGTCAAGCCTTGATATAAGGTCATAATCCGAATAATCCTCAGGCTTTACCGCCGGCGGGCGCGGCGCGGGCGTCGGCGTCGGCATAATATCCGGCAGCGTGACGCGCGGCGAACACGCGGCCAGAACTATTATAAGCGTTACAAGCGGCAGGATTCTTTTCATTTCGGCCTCCATTGCACATAGGGCGGGGATGATCCCCGCCCTATGATAGTTTTGTGCTTTTCGATTTTTCTAAGCTGACGCTTTGGCCGACTCGGCCCATTCGTCAAAGCCCTTCATCACGGCGTCGTATGTCTGCTGGCTGATGTCCGGCAGCTTGCCGCCGACAAGTTTGCTCACATCGCCAAAGGCTCTTTCGGCCATTTTACGCATCAAATCAATTTTGCTGGGATCGCCGCCGGTAATGGCCTTAGCGAAGTCCAGTATGCGCTGTGACGTCTGTTTGACGCCGTAATAGCCGTCCTCGCCGATGTCTTTTTGGGCCTGCGCGATAATCTTCCCCTGATCCTCGGCGGACAGGCTCGGGTCAAGCGAGAATGTACCGTCGCCGTTATCGACAAGCAGATCCCAATAGCTTTCGACCCTGCTGGGGTCGATGGCTCCGTTGGAATACGCATAGCTGAACTTCCCTTCGCCGTCAGCTATCTGGTTCTTGCCGATCTGGTTGACCAGCGAGCTTACAAGGCTTTGCAGATTGCTTATATACGCTTTCTGGCTCGCGTTCAGCTCGGCTATTTTCGCGGTGTCGCGGGTATACGTGGTCTGCTCGGGTTTGCTTTTTACAAAGCTGTCCACTTCCGTCTGGCCGTCGTCCTTGTTTGGCAGACTGTTAACGTTCGGTTCGTCGGCTTTGCTGTTGGCGGCGTTTGCCTGCGCGCCCGCCAATACTGTCGCCGCGCCCGAGGGGTTCACCCCTGAAACTGACATTTCGGTTCCCTCCGTTTCAATATTAAGTGCCGGATATTTTCCGTTAATAACGGAATGACACTTTAGGAATTATATCGTATCATTTTTCCAAAACTTTAGCAATAGCCGAATAAAATTTTCGGGAACTTCGCCACGTAAGCTCCAACACTCACAAGTTCACCGTCTTGGTTGCGATATTGCCGCAAAACGCCCTGTCATGCTCCACGAAAATCATGGTCGGCCTGTATGCCGTGATCAGCTCCTCTATCTGTATGCGCGACAGCACGTCGATATAGTTGAGCGGCTCATCCCAGACATACACATGCGCCCGTTCGCAAAGGCTGCGGGCCAGCAGCACTTTTTTCTTCTGCCCTGCGCTATAATCGCTCATATCCTTTTCAAATTGCGTCCGCGAAAAATCCAGCTTCCGCAGAATGGCCTTGAACAGTGTTTCGTCGATTCTGTGTTCGGCCGCGTATCCGCTCAAATCCCCCGCAAGAGACGACGCGTCCTGCGGCACATAGGATATAACCAGCCTGCTGCCGGCGGCGACATGCCCGGTGTGCGGAATATCCTCGCCGCGGATCAGCTTGACTACGCTGCTCTTGCCCGAACCGTTACCGCCCGCGAGCGCCAGCCGTTCACCCTGTTCCAGAGTAAAGCTGAGACCGCTCACAACCTCTCTTTCGCCGTATGTGATTGTCAGATTTTCAACGGACAGCAGACGCTGCGCGTGATATTTCAACGGGTGCAGTTTCAAGGCGGCGGCGGTTTCAATGTTTTTAAGCAGCTTGGATTTCTCCTCGATGGCGTCCTGACGGCGCTTTTCGGTGGTTTTAGAGCGTTTCATCATTTTTGCGGCTTTATGGCCGATATAGCCTTTGTCCGCGCTCAGCCCTGATTTAAGCGGCTCCTTTTTGCTTTTCTCCACCTTGTCCGACCAGCGGGCCGTTCTGGCGGCGGACTCCCTTAATCTGCCTATCTCCTGTCCCAACCGCTCGTTTTGCGCTGTTTCATAGGCGTCCCTGCGCTCCTTTTGCTCCAGCCACGCCGAGAAATTACCGCTCTGAATTTCGATGTCCGCCTTGTTAATCGACAGGATATGGTCTGTGCAGCCGTCCAAAAACGCGCGGTCGTGCGACACCAGAATAAATCCCGATTTCTCCCTGAGATACCGCGCCACCGTTTCGCGCGCGGCCATATCCAAATGATTGGTCGGCTCGTCGATCAGCAGAAAGCTGTTTTCGCGCAGGAACAGCCCGGCCAGCAGCGTTTTGGTCCGCTCGCCGTTTGAGAGCGTGTCAAACGGGCGGTCCAGGACGTTCTCATCGACCGCCAGCTTCGAGAGTTCCCTTTGTATCCGCCACAGCATAGCGTCCGGCGCGATGGCCGGCAGGATGTCCTGCGTGTTTTGCGACGCGTCGGCCACATCAAACGGGAAATACTCAAAGCCCACGCTCGCGGTTATCGTCCCCCGGTATTCGTACTGTCCCATGAGCAGCTTGAGAAAGGTCGTTTTTCCGCGCCCGTTGCGCCCGCAGAACCCCAGCTTCCAGTCGGTGTCTATCTGAAAAGAAACATCGGTAAAAATATCGTCATAGCTGCCGTCATAGGCAAAGGTAAGGTTTGATACATTTATCAGCGACATAAAAAAGTTCCTTTCCCGTGCCGGAAAAGAACCGCGCAAAGGCACACGGGCGTCATACCCTTGTATGCGATGAGCGCTCAAGTCCAATCCCAACACGAACCAAGCCTTATTTCAGGCTTGAGTTGTCTGCGTTGTTAAATCGGACTAGCGGATCATCCTTACACCTCGCCTTGCTTAATATGGTGCTATTATAAACCAACTCCGGCAAAAAAGCAAGAAATTTTTTATTTCCCTATTGACAATAGCGCACTTGTCGTATATACTGTATATAGTGTTATTATCGAAAGGCGGCGAAATATGAAAATTATCATCTCAAACCGCTCCGGCGTGCCGATTTACGAGCAGATTAAGGAGCAGGTAAAAGCGGCGATTTTCTCCGGCGAGCTGCGGGAGGACGACGTTCTGCCCTCAATCCGCCAGCTTGCGCGGGACCTGAAGATCAGCGTTATCACGACGACGCGGGCGTACAGTGATCTGGAGCTGGAGGGCTTTATAGCCAACGTGCAGGGCAAGGGCTGTTATGTTCTGCCGCGCAATAAGGAGCTGGCGCGTGAAAACGCCATGCACAGGATAGAGGACGGCCTGAGCGCCGCCATAGCAGCCGCGAAATCGGAGGATATTATCAAAGAAGAGGTCATTGAACGGTTAAACTTATTATGGGAGGCGGATTATGAGTAACATTTTAGAGGTGCGCGGACTGCGCAAGAGCTACGGCGCGTTTACGTTAAACGACGTAACGTTCGACGTGCCTAATGGGTTTATCACGGGATTTATCGGGCCGAACGGCGCCGGCAAGACGACGACGATAAAGCTCATGCTGAACATCATTAAGGCCGATTCAGGAAGCGCGAGGCTGTTCGGGCGCGAGGGCGGCCTTATACAGAACGAGGAGATCGGCGTTGTGCTGGATACGCCGATGTATGTCGATGATTGGACGGTCAGGGATGCCGAGAAAGCTGTTTCACCGTTTTACTCCAATTGGGACGGGCGGATGTTCGCTGACTACCTGAAGCGGTTCGGGCTTGATCCCAAAAAGAAAGTCAAAGAGCTCTCGCGCGGCATGAAGGTAAAGCTGCAAATCGCCGCCGCGCTGTCCCATAACGCTAAGCTGCTGATACTCGACGAGCCGACCAGCGGGCTTGACCCCGTCGCCCGCGACGAGATCTGCGATCTGCTGCGGGGGTTTGTCACGGACGAGAGCAAGAGCGTGCTGTTCTCCACGCACATCACGGCGGACCTTGAAAAGACAGCCGATTACATCACGTTTATATTAAACGGGAGCATCGCGTTCACCGGCGCGAAGGACGATTTGCTCAAAAAATACGCCCGCGTCACGGGCGGGCCCGGGGAGTTGGACTCTGAGCTGAAAAAGCTCGTCATAGGCTGCCGCGAGTACGGCGCCGGCTTTGAGGGCATGGTTGAAGCCGCGAACGCGGACAGACTGCCAAAAGGCGTTCTGACCGAGGACATAAGCCTTGACGAAATCATCATCTTTATGAACAAGGGGGCAAAAATCAATGAGTAAGCTGAGAGCGTTTGTAAAACTGGAATTTATTACCGTCAAGCCGTATTTCACGGCAAAGAATCTGTTGCTTTACGGTGTGATGGTAATATTTCTTACCGTGATGTCCGCCGACATTTCATCAGGGCTAAGCATAGGTATGATGCTGGCCACTATGTTTGTCGGATACCCTTTCGTGATAGGCGAGAAAAGCAATATGGACGCGATGTACACCACGCTGTCGGTCAATAAAGAAACAGTGGTGCTGGGGCGGTATATTTTCACGCTGCTGTTAAATATATGCACTGTTCTTTTCGCTTTTGCCGTTTCCTTGATCAGCCTCTTGGCCGCCGCCGTCTTCGGCTACGGCTTTCAGCCCTCGGTGAACAGCGGCGCATTATTCCTCATGCCCGCGTTATTTATGGCTATGCAAGCCTTGCAGCTGCCGCTGTATTTCAAGCTGGGCTATTCCAAGGCGAAGTTTCTTAGCATTATCCCTTTCGCCGCGCTTATGGCGGGATATATTACATTCACCGGCTTTTTCGGCGGAATCTCGGGATTGGACGAAATGCTTAACAATATATTCGCGGACAGGTTTTCATACCTTATTGTCTGTGCGGCGTTCGCGGCAATCGTGCTTGTTTCTTACCGTTTGTCGCTTGTGTTTTATAAAAAGCGGGAGTTTTAATCGCTAAATTCTACGTATTTCCGCGCCGAAGGGTATAAACGCCAGCTTCGCCAGCTTAAAATGCTGAAGCCCGAACGGTATCCCGATAACCGTAACGCACAGCAGCAGCCCGAATATCGCGTGCGCGACACACAGCTCGATCCCGCAGACCAGTATCCAAATGACATTGCCGACGGCGCCCATCAGCCCGAATCCGCCCGGCGTGATGTCGCGCCCGAACGGCCACAGCACAAATCCGGCAATCTTCAAGCACTGCATACCGAACGGTATGCCTATAACGGTGACGCATAAAATAAGGCCGATGCCCGCCCATATGATTGCCGATATGATCCCTCCGAAGAACAGCCAGAGTATATTACCGATAATTTTCATTTTATTTCCCCTCTTTCAATATCCGCTGCGCCGCGAGAACCAGAAACATATAATTCGAGGAACCGCCGCCGAGTACATATTCCGTCTGCTGCCACAGATAAGGGAACTCCAGCAGCTCGGGAAAGTCGGGGCGTATCAGGGCGGTGCCCGATATTACCCCTCCCGGGATATACGACCAGTCGGCGCGGTTCAGCCCGTATCCGGCGGTCGCCGACTTAGCGCCGACGCCCGACGCGAATGATACGTTGTTAGAACCCGGGTGACAGCCCAAAATAAAGTTAAGCGCGTCGAAAATCATTTCGGGCCCGAATATATCGGGATAGGCCCTGTGCAGAAAATAATACCTGACCCCGAATCTCTGTATATCCCAGCCCGCCCCCCATATGCGCGGGCGGTACGGCATCCCGTAAGGCGTTTCGGCGCCCAGCCGGTCAAGCCGCTCCTTCAATGCCGGCAACGCGCCGCGGACGGCGCCGGTGAAGCCGGCGGCGTCCACCGCTTTATCAGCGCGCGCGGCGACCCAGCCCAGTTCGTCTATATTTTCGATTATAAATCCGGTTTCCGACAGCAGAAAGTTCTTATACCCGCGCTCGCCGGTACTCAGCAGCAGCTCCGCCGCGGCGTGTATTTTTGCCGTTTTTGCCTGATCGCCGTCCGCGCGCGTCACCTCATAAAGTTCGCGGGCTATCTCTAATGCCTGAGCGCTCAGCGTATCGTTAAACCCTTTAAGCGCGCGGGAGGAGGCGGCCAAATGGGCGGCGGTCATCAGCTCGCGCGGCGGATTGTCCTCGGTGAATACCCAGCGGTCGTCGCCGCCGCCTTTGATGCCGTCCGTCATGGCGGCGCTGTCGCCGAGCAGCACATACTGCCGCAGATTGCCGCAGATAATACCTCTGTACAACCGTCCCAGCGCGCGGTACGCGCCCGCCACGGACAGCACCCCATGCTCTATCTGCTGCAAAATATCATTTTTGCCGTCGGGCTGGTGAATCTCGGTCACACGCCCGCGCTGGTCGATTGCCGTCGCGTCATAATAGACGTTAAAGGCTTCATATGCCATCGACAGGATATAGGCCTCACCGGCCTGCGATTCCACGCGCAGATCAAAGTCGCCGGCGTCGTGCCAGCCGCCGATGTTCAGGCCCGGGACGGCGTCGCCGGGTTTATACTTGGTCAGCGTGGACGGCCCCTGCGCGTACCCGTCGAAGTGGATATGGTTTACCGGCGCCATACGCGCGTCGTCGTCATGGCACAGGCCGTGCCACACCCTGTATTTTTCATTTACGCGCATATGGCACATCTGTACCGGCAGGAAATACTCCAGCACCGGCTGCCAGACGCCGCGGTCGTAAATGTCTGCGGCTATACGGAAGACGGACGACTCCGACGCGCCGTATTTTACTTTATACAGCCCCTCTTCCCTTATGCCCGTGAAGTCAAATTTCAGGTAGTTATAGCGCAGGAACCGCCCCCATTCCAGCCCGCCGTCCGATAAAACCAGCTCCGCGCCGCTCTCGGTTATTTTATAAAGGGCCGGTTTTTCGCGCCTGTTATCCCGCCCGTCCAGCTCAATAACCGCCGTCTTTGGCTGGGCGGGATGGTAGCCTATCTGCGAGGTCTGAATGACGGGCACATAGAGCCAGTCCTCGGCGACATCCGGCGTAATGGTCCATTTAACAGCGCCCTCGGCCGCTCCGGCGGGTATCGCCTCGCTGACGACAAACCAGCCGTTGTTGTGATTCAGGCGCCCGTCATACAATTTAAGGCCGGCGCCCGCGGTTTCTATCGTAATCCTGTTGTACGGGTCGTCGGGCCGGATGGTTAAGCGTCTGCCGACGGCGTACGGCTCCGCTATAATATCGTCGGCTGCGATAGGGCTGTACCCTTCGCCGAGCAAGCGGTCTTTATCGGCCTTCGCCTCCGGCAGGGCTAAATCCGCCGTATGCGGATGATTGGGCGGCATTTGCAGAATGGGACCGTTGGGCTGTCGGGGGAAAATCCCCTGTTTCCCGTCCATGATCCAGGGCTTTCCGAACAGCGCGCCGGGGAACAGCTCCAGATTAAAGCACAGCTTGCCGATGTATTTCTCCGGCACGGGGCGGTCTAAGTCCACCGTCACGGCGACGGACGCGCCCTCGCCCTTGACGGCGACCGAATAATTAAACTCGAAGTCGGGGTATATCATCGGGTTAAAACCGCTCAGATGTCTTGCGGGATCGGGATAAGCCAGCGTGGTTTTTATTGTGTTCTCCGCTTCGTCAACCTCCCGCCCGAGCTGCTTCGGCACCGGCTGCCACTGCCCGGGTGTCGGCTCAAAGCGTATATCACCGTTGGTGGCGGCGCGGTTTCCGTGCATGATGACGCACACGCCAGACTGGTGTCCTTCAGGGTAAAAGTCGCTGAAAGCCATAACGTCCACGCCCCCGTTTTGGAAATAGCCGGACGGGGTCAGTTTGAATCCCTGTTTCTTTTTCATGTCGGCTCCTCTGCCTTTTCGGCGTTTTATTTCCCCGTCAGTATAGCACGATGGGAAATAATATGCAATACGCTAAAAATCACGCTTGACAAGCAGCCTGTTCCCAAGTATGCTGAGTACGCACCCCCCGGCGCTCAGCGCCGCCCCCTCCGCGGGGGAGATAAAGGGCGGGATCCGCCCGCCCGCTGACAGGAGGCATAACAATGAAAATAGTGTTGCAAAGAGTGACCGGCGCTTCCGTCGAGGTTGACGGCCGGATTGTTAGCGGCATCGGCAGAGGCTATGTCGCCCTGCTGGGCATAGGACACGGCGACACAAAGGAAAAGGCCGCGAAAATGGCGGATAAAATAAAAAAGCTGCGCCTTTTCGCCGACGAAAACGGGAAAACAAATCTGTCCGCCGAGGATGTGCGCGGCGATATACTGGTGGTGTCGCAATTCACGCTTTACGCGGACTGCCGGAAAGGCAACAGGCCGGGTTTTACCGACGCCGCCGGTCCGGCGCTCGCGGAGGAGCTGTACGAGTATTTTGCGGAGGCGTGCCAAAGCGGTTTTAATAAGGTCGGGCGCGGAGTTTTCGGCGCGGAGATGAAGGTGTCGCTGGTAAACGACGGGCCGTTCACCGTTATTTTGGAGGATTAAAGGTTTATGAGCGGCGACGAAGGCAAAGTAAACTGCTTGCAGTGCGTGCATTTCGCGGTTTCCTGGGACCCTAAGCACCCCAGAATGTGCAAGCTGTTCGGTTTCAAAACGGCGCATATGCCCTCGGAGTCCGTATACAGGGATTCGGGGCGGCCCTGTCTGGGGTTTTCGCAAAAGCCGCAGCAAAAGTCGAGAACGTCCGATACGTGATCTGTTAGAATAACCCCGGAGGACGTAAAAATGGATTATATGGACAAGGTAAACGCGGTAAGCCGTATGCAAAAGCGTATCATATCGGACCTTGACGGCGTGACTCTCGACGGCCTGAGCGCCGCCGCAGGCTACAGCAAATCTCACGCCGCGCGGATGTTTAAGGAAGTCACGGGCAAAACGCCGTATGAGTACATCCGCGCCCTGCGGCTTACCAGAGCCGCCGAGGGTCTGCGCGATTCCGGCGGAAAAATCATCGACGCGGCGCTGGACAGCGGCTTTGGCTCGCATGACGGCTTTACGCGGGCGTTCGCGCGGCAGTTCAATATCACCCCCCGGCGGTACAGCCGCGAAACGCCGCCCGTATGCTATTTTGTCCATTACCCCATCGAGTCCTACTATCATTTGAAAGACGGGGAAAAGTCAATGAAAAACGAAAAAGTATCGAGAACAGTGACTGTCACGGCGGTCGAACGCCCGGCGCGCAAGCTGATCCTGTTGCGCGCGAAAAAGACTGCGGGCGGCGATTATTTCGCCTACTGCGAGGAGATGGGCTGCGAGTGGGAGGGGCTTCTTAACAGCATACCGGAAAAGTTTGCTCCGGCGGCCCTGCTGACCCTGCCGCAAAACCTCGTGGCCCCCGGCACGTCCGACACGGCGGCGGGCGTGGAAGTCTCGGCGGATTACACCAAGCCCGTGCCTGACGGCTATGATGTTATCGGCCTGCCGCCCTGCGTCATGCTGTTCTTCAACGGCGCGCCTTATGAGAACGAGGAGGATTTCTGCGTCGCCATCGGCATCGTCGGGGAGGCGATCGGGAACTACAATCCCGAACATTACGGCTGGCGGGCCGCGCCGGAGCTTGCGCCGCGTTTCAACTTCGGCTCTTCGGAGGCATTGGGCGCGAGAATGGCGATACCGGTAAAAAAACTGTAGAGCGCGGCGTCTATCAGCGCCGGCGGGCCGATGTATACATCGGCCCGTTTTTTACAGCGGTTGGCAGGCCGGGCAGAAATATATGTTGCCGCCCAGATACGCCTCGCGTTTCAGGCCGCCGCCGCAGGCCAGACAGGGGTACGCCAGTGTTTTGCTTGACAGTATCGTGCGGTAGCCGCCCGGGTTGCCGTATAAATCCTTTTCGGTGTCGCGCCCGCCGTTATCCCGCATTGCCTTCAGCGTGGACTTGACACTGCCGAACAGAGCTTCAAGCTCTTTATCCGTCAGCGTTTCAAGTTTCCGCTTGGGGTGTAAGCGGGCGTTCCATAGCGTGTCGTGCAGCACGCCGTTGCCAAAGCCCGGGATACGCTGCTCGGTGGCGAGAAAGGCTTTAACGCTTAATTTCTGTTTCACGCCCTTGCGCAGAGCGTCAAAATAATCCGCGTCAAAGGCGTCCGTATAGGGCGAAGGCTTTTCTTTCGCGGTATTATAGTGGTGATCGCCGCCGTAATCGCTTTCAAAAACAAGCATCCCGCCGTACATCTGAACCGAGCAGCTCACGGCCGTGCCGTCGTCAAACTCCAGCAGGAGCTGGTGCTTGGCGGGACGTTTTTCCCCGGCTTCAAGATAGCGGGCGCGTATGCCGTCGCAAAACGAGATCCGCATGTTTTCCGCCCATATCTCGGGGCGGCCGCCGTAAGCCGCGGAGCCGGTGATTTTCTTTCCGGCCAGCTTCGCGTTGTATTCGGCCGGGTCGCCGCTGTACCACGCGAAAGAGTGGGGATGGACGCCTGCTGCGGCGGAGCTGATCGTTTTGCCGACCAGCGTTTTGCTGATATGTTCCGACATGACATAGGTTTCGGGCAGTTCGAGCATTAAAGCATACCTCTTTTCTTTTGTTATTGCGCTGTGTGTACATTATATCATATAATACCCGACAATACCTGACAGCTGTGTGTCATATTGAAAAAATTTTTGACGCGGATGCCGCCGTTATTAAAAACATATATTGACGCGCTTTCATATTGCGGGTATAATTGTCCGTAAGAGTAAAGGAGGCGGGTATAATTGCCGATGATTTTACAGGTATTGGTTTCAACTATGAACCAAACTGATTACAGTTTGGCTCAAAAAATGAATATAAAAGGCAAATGCCTTATTATAAATCAGGCCGGCGCTGACGTAACTGTGCCTGACACAAATCCTGATATCAAGCTGCTGACATTCAACGAGCGGGGTTTGAGCAAAAGCCGCAACAGGGCGCTTGAAAACGCCCGATACGATATATCGCTGATTGCCGACGACGATATAATATATAACGACAGCTATGAGAAAATTATCATAGAGCAGTTCAAAAAGAATCCAAGCACAGATATAATAACATTTCAACTTTCGGGACTGAACGGCAAGCATAAAGAATATTCAAAAAAAGAAAAAAAGCTGGGCTTTATAACGGCAATGAAAGTCACTTCATTCGAAATAGCGTTTAGGACAGGCAGTATTAAAAAAGCGGGAATCCGATTCAACGATATTTTAGGCGCGGGCGCCAAGTATAAAATGGGCGAGGAAAATGTCTTTTTGTTTGATTGCCTGAGAAAGGGTTTGCGTATAAAGTATGTCCCCATAGAAATAGGAAAGGTTTATTTAGGCGATTCTACATGGTTCGACGGTTATAACAGCGGTTACTTTTTTAGCCGCGGAGGTTCCTTTGCGGCAATGTCGAAAAGGTGGGCAATTTTATTGATCCTGCAATTTGCCGTCCGCAAATACTCCCTGTATAAAAATGAAAGCGGCTTTTTTCCTGCTATAGCCGAAATGCTGAAAGGGAGAAAAACATTCTTAGAGGATATAGCAAACGGAGTTTGAGTATTATGATACCTAAAACCATCCACTACTGCTGGTTCGGCGGCAGCCCGTTCCCCCCTCTGGTCGAGAGGTGCATGGCGAGCTGGAAAAAGCACTGCCCCGGCTGGGAGATCATCGAGTGGAACGAATCCAATTATGACGTGACCAAAAACGAGTATATGCGCGAAGCGCACACGGCGAAAAAGTGGGGCTTTGTGCCCGATTACGCGCGGCTGGATATTGTCTATAGCCACGGCGGGATTTATTTGGACACAGATGTAGAGCTGCTCAAAAATTTAGATGCTCTGTTGACAAACAAGGCCTTTATGGGTCTCGAGGATAAAAAATATGTCGCTATCGGTTTGGGATTCGGCGCGGTAAAAGGGCATGAGACGATAAAAGCGTTAAGAGATTGCTATGACTCTATGCGTTTCATAAACGACGACGGTTCATATAACATGCTTCCAAGTCCGGCAATTCAAACAGAATGCCTGCGAAAAGTCGGGGGGGGGCATAAAAAGGCAATAAAAAGCAATAAAATACAGACAATCGCCGATATTACAATTTATCCCGCCGAGTATTTCGCTCCTAAACATTGGATTGTTCAAAAAACGAATATAACGCCTAATACTTACAGTATACACCATTACGCCGCCTCTTGGCATGATGACAACATGCGGGCCAGGGTGGAATATCAGTCCAAACTGAGCAGATATGTCGGCACGCATTTAGCTCTGTTAATATCGGCGATAAAATATTACGGCTGGAAAGAGACGATGAAAAAAGTGAAAAAGCGCCTGTGTCAGATAAATCGTTAACCGAATACATCACGCGGCGGCGTTATCACGGGCTGTATCTGTCGCGGCGGATCTCCGACATTACCGCTTTATCGCGCGAGCTGCTCGGGCTGCATTGCTGGTTTCACCGCAATGTAGTTTTTTCCGCGCTCATCCGCGGCGCGGACATATCAGGCTGGAAATCCGCGCTGACAAAGACCTGGCTCTACCGCGGAACACTGCACGGCGCGGTATACGACGAGCTGCCGCGGCTGCTCGCCCTGCGCGGCGGCGAACCGTGGCTCAGCCGTTTTTACAGCGAACAGATGTTATCGGACATCGCGGACAAAGTAATAGCCTGCATGGAGGACGGCGTACATTCGCGTGCCGAGATGCGGAAGATATTCGCTTACGAATATGAACCAAAGGTGATCGACGCCATGTTTTCGCCGTGGGGCGGCATCTTTGTTCACCTGGCGAGTCTGGGCAAGGTCGCCTTCAAGGACATGACGAGCCGCGATTTCGACTTGATCGACGCGGAGCCATCGGAAACGGCGGCGGATGTTCTGCCGGAAACGCTTCGCAGATACTTCGAGGCATACGGCCCCGCGACGCTTGACGACGCGGCGTGGTTTTTCGGGCTGGGACGGGACTATAAAAAGACTTTACGTGACCTTGCGTCCGGCGGTTACGACTGCTTCGAGCTTGACGGCAGAGTATATTATCATTGCGGAGAGGCTGACGGCATGGGCGATATTCCCGAGCTTAACCTGCTGTCGGGCTTTGATCCGGTCATCGTGTCCTATACGGAGCGGAGCGCCGTTCTGCCCGCCGAATATAAGCGCGATGTCATTCTCAAATCGGGCATCTGTCTGCCGACCGTCGCGGTGAACGGCAAAATTGCCGGGCTGTGGAACATAAAAAAAGGCGAGCCTGTGGTTGAGTTTTTCAAAAAGCAGCCGAAGCGCATAGAATCCGCCGCGCTCGAGCTGGCGGACAATATCCGCTGGCACACCGCCGGCAGACTGTAGCGGCTGATTTTATCGGCTGTATCATGTTAATACGATTGTTTATAGGGATATAAGGGTAACGCAGAAAATTTATATTAGTTGGTGAAACATAAAGATGGATAGCTATACAAAAAACGATTTAGAAGAAGCCATCAAGGCTATATCTTCAACCATAAGTAAATGTGAGAAAGCATTTGAAAAACTGAAAAAAGGCACATCTTCACACACGCTGACAAAAAGACGAATTAAAGCGTTATACATTTCAATCTCATTGATTGAAAAAGAATTATCTAATATCACCGAATAAGCATTTTCTCTATTGACAAAAGCCTAAATATAGAGTATATTAGAGCTAATAAGTCAACATATGGATAATAAGAGAAAGTAATATGAGAGGACGGAACGCCATGATAGTTACGCCGCAGCAAGCCGAAAAACTTTTATGCGGAAACCAGTCATTTTCACAGCTGGGGTTTTCCATGATGGTTACTCGGCTAAAAACGCTCTACGCGAAAAACCCGTCACCGTCTACACTGCAAACCTGTGTTGCGGAAATCAACATATTCCTTGAAAAGTTCAAAATACTTATGGGCGCGGATTATGAAATCATCACAAATCTATAAGGAGGGAGAATATGTTAATTACTTTAGAAGCGGCGTCAAAACTGATTGCTGACGGTAAGACGCTCCATATTGCGGGAACAGAGGCAATGCTCCGCAAGCTGCCGAAGGGAAATTGGATCGGCGGCTCTACCGAATATTTCATGACAAAGGACGGCGGCAGTATTTCAGGCGAGCTGCTGTTTGTTACGGAACTGCCGTATGAAACCGTTAAAATCAAATCATACGACGCTCAGGAAATATCTCAAATAGCGGAGGACGCCTTTGACAGCGGGTTTTCAATCGTTATTATCCCCTTCGACAGCGCGGTTCACAAGGAGTACGCTCAAAACGCGCCGTCTTACGGCAAAATGTTTCTGAACGAAATTGTCGGATGGATAGCGGGCGTAAACCTCGGCATACCCGGCCAAACCCCAATAGCCGTCAACGGGCTTAACGCGGAAGCGTTTGCCGATAAAGCCGTAGCCCTGCATATGCAAACGCCGGAGAACATAACGGTATCCATTAACATTATCAATATATTTGAACAGGATATGGCTTCGCCTGTGCTTGAGTTTGAGGAGGAGGGCTTCCATGTCGCAAAATGCTTTGCGGACGGAAAAGAAACCGTATTCTCGGACTACTTAACGGAAAACGCCGTAAACACAAAGCTCCCGCTTGTCGGCGACTACGCGGGCCACAGGGTCAATGTTTCCATCAAGTCGGTTGAAGACGGCGTTGTTAATCTCTACGCCCCTGTTTTCAACGGGATCAAATACCGCATGGCAAAGGATATAAAGGATTACGCCGCGGCGTTTCGTGCCCGCCTGAAAGGGATTAATGACGACGGCGCTGTGTTTTCCTGCAATTGCATTTTGAATTTCCTCTACGGCGAACTGGAGGGCAGAAGTATTGAAGCCTTTGCCGGCCCCATTACATTCGGGGAAATCGCGTATCAGCTCGTCAATCAAACATTAGTATATGTAACCGAAAAGGAGAGATAAACTATGATCAAGTCATTTATGATCAACATTACCGAAATCGACGACACGGAGTTTGCGCTGGAGGAACTCGAAAGCCAATTGTCCGCTCAGGAACTGCTAAAAAACACCGTGGGTATAGCGACCGTAAACACCGAGTTTCTGAACAGCGGCGTATATACGGGAGTAGTAAACGCGCTTCCGTTTCCGGTTCTGGGCATGTCCGCCTATTCGCAGAACGCGAACGGAAATACGGGAATATTCCTGTTTTCCATAATGGTTTTAACCTCCGATACCTGCGAGTTTGCCCACGGCGTAAGCGAGGTCATTCCCGAAGCGGGCGACGTAACCGCTCTCACGCAGGATCTGTATAAGAAAATCAGCGTCTCCCTCGAAAGCCGCGCCAAAGTCGCGTTTTTATATGCGCCGTTTCTGCCTCAGCAATGCCCTTATAATTACTTGCAGTCACTGTCGGAGCTGGATGCGTCGCTGCCGGTATTCGGTTCCATCGCCTCGTGCGAGGTGACGAAAATGGGAGTCGAAGAACGCAGCCTTTACGGCGGCGCCGCTTATAAAGACCGGCTGGTGATGCTGCTTGCCGCGGGGGATGTATCGCCCCGGTTTTACATCGGCTCCATAACAAAAGAGTCTGTTATAATGCCTGATATAGGCGAAGTAACCGCCGCTAAGGATAACATCGTCATGGAGGTAAACAATACCAAGGTTGACGTCGCCTTTAAGAAAATAGGCTTTGAAGACGGCGCGATTAAAGACGCCGGAGCGATAACGCTTGTCTTTATTGCGGAAGAGAAGGACAGCGGCGGCAATGTCATTTCCGCCACCGCGAGATCTCTTTATGTGGTAGACGACGGTATCGCCGCCTTCGGCGGACGGATGGCTGTCGGTTCAACCTTGTCGGTCGCCGCTACCACGAAAGAGGTTATCCTGGAAACAGGGAGAGATGTCCTGTCACAAATAAAGTCTGAACACCATGACAAGGCGGTGCTGTTATACTCGTGCTTGGGCCGGCAAATCGCCCTGCTGGGCGAGCCCATGGCGGAATACGATTTTATCGGCGAAGAGTTTCAGGGCAGCGGCTTTACTTATGTTATGGCGGCGTCCGGCGGCGAGCTGTGCCCCACATCGTTAACGGAAGCCAAAGCGTACAACAGCGAGCATAACCAAACACTGATTGCCTGTGTCTTATAATGGATTTAAGCCTTGAGGAAAAATATGAAGCTCTGCTGCGGGAATTAAAAGACGAGCGCAGGGAAAGAAACAGGTTGAAGCGTGAGCTTATGGTGCGCGACGACCTTGTTTCGTCGTTTCAAAGAAGCAAGGCGTTTCAGGAAAATCTTCATAATATAGTAAAAAAGCAAAAAGACGAACAGGAAGTATTCTTAAACCTGATGCTTGAAAAATCCCGTGACTTGATTGTGCTGATGGACGCGAACATGAAATTCATCACCGGAACACGGGGCAATCTGCGCGGCATCGGCTTAAACGCGGATACCTTAACAGATAAAAACTTCGTGGAAAGCATTGCGGCCGTATTGTCGCCCGAATCCCACGACATACTTCTCACGCATATAAATGAAGCGTTTGAGCTAGGCGAACCGGTTGAATACAACGCGGAAGCCGTGATGGTGAACGGCGGCGCCTTTCATCATACGACCACCATTATCCCTTTCAAAGATAAAAACGGCGGCGTTATAGGCGTAATGATCCAAATTCACGACGTAACCGAAATGCAAAAGGTTGTCGATGAGGCGAAACAGGCAAATCAGGCGAAATCGGTCTTTCTCGCTAATATGAGCCACGAAATCCGCACGCCGATGAACGCCATTATCGGAATGGCGGAGCTTACTCTGCGCGAAGATATTCCTCCGGCGGCTAAAGAACACATCCTTACAATTAAACAGGCGGGGGCCAATCTGCTGTCTATCATCAATGACATTTTGGATTTTTCCAAAATCGAGTCGGGCAAAATGAAGATTATACCGACAGAGTATCTGTTTTCCTCTCTGATAAACGATGTCGTGAGCATCATCAGAATGAGGATAGTAAACTCCGACATACGTTTCACGGCAAATATCGACAGCAATATCCCGAACACCCTATACGGTGATGAAATAAGAATCCGCCAGATCATTCTTAACATTCTGAGCAACGCCGTTAAATATACCGAGCAAGGCTCCGTATCACTGAACATCACTGGCGAGATAACAGAGGAAGCCGGCACCATCCTGCTCACCATTGAAGTGGCGGACACCGGGAAAGGCATTAAAGAAGAGGATTTAGGGAAACTGTTCGACGACTTTATTCAGATCGACGTGGTAAAGAACAAAGGCATTGAGGGGACGGGGCTGGGACTGTCTATAGCGCGAAATCTCACAAGGTCAATGGGCGGTGAAATCTCCGCCGAGTCGGAATACGGCAAAGGCAGCACCTTCACCATCACGCTTCCGCAAATAATCCGCGGCGCCGAAAAGCTGGCGACTGTCGAAAACCCCGAGGAAAAGAGCGTGCTTGTATATGAGCCTCGTGAAGTATACGCCAAATCCATTGTTTATACCATTGATAATCTAGGCGTAATCTGCGCCCTTGTAACAAGCGAATCCGAATTCTATGACGTAATGACAGCCCACGCGTTATCGTTTGTATTCGTGGCCTCCCATCTGCTCGAAAGCACAAAAAGGGTAATGGAAAAGCTCGGCTCAAACGCGCAGATAATAATCCTTACCGAGTTCGGCGAAACGGTTTCAGATGAAAGCCTGCGGATGCTGGCCATGCCGGTGCAAACCATATCCGTGGCCAACATATTAAACGGCGTTTCAGACAGCTTCAGCTACAACGAAAACAAGAGTTCAATATCAAGGTTTACCGCGCCGGAAGCGAAGGTCCTTATTGTTGATGATATACAGACTAATTTAGTTGTGGCCGAGGGCTTGCTGGCGCCGTATAAAATGCAGATAACCCTCTGTAAGAGCGGTATCGAGGCCATCGAAGCCGTGCAGGCGGATGACTACGATTTAGTGTTTATGGACCACATGATGCCTGAAATGGACGGCATTGAAACGGTGTCGCATATAAGGGCGCTTGAGGGTGAAAAGTTTGAAAAACTTCCGATAGTCGCGCTGACGGCCAACGCAATCTCCGGCATGAAAGAGATGTTTCAGGAGAACGGCTTTGACGGCTTTTTGTCCAAGCCAATCGACACCATGCAGCTAAACGCCATCTTAGAAAGATGGATTATCAGAGAAAAGCGCAGTCAAATTGTCGAAACAACCGGCAAAGCCGAAACAGCCACAGACGGCGAGTATCATAAAAAGCTGCTTGAAATATTCCGACGCGACGCCGAAAACGCGGTCAACACGTTGCGCGAAACGGTGGAAACCGGAGATATAAAGCTGTTTACCACCACCGCGCACGCCATGAAATCCGCGCTGGCCAACGTAAAGGAAGATGAAATATCAAAGACGGCGTATACCTTTGAGCAAGCGGGAATCAACGGTGATATGGAGTTTATACGCCATAACGCCAATCACTTTATAGAGTCGCTGGAAGCCCTTATACAAAAGCTCCGTCCTGACGAGGCCGAGTCTGACAGCGATACAGAAACGGAAGAGGATACAATATATCTGACCGAACAGCTGCGCCTCCTGACATCAGCCTGTGATGATTATGACGACGAATCGGCGTATGCCGCGCTTGACCTCATGAAGAAAACCCCCTTAAAAAATGAAACCTCCGCGGCGCTTGAAAGCATACGGGATATGCTGTTCCTAAACAGCAACTTCGAGGGGGCGTCTGAGCGTGCGGCAGAGCTGTTGAAGCAATATAACGGCGGTGATTGAAGCTATGAAAATATTAAATTCGACTAAAACATAACTTAACCCCTGCGCAAGCAGGGGTTCTTGTTGCAATTACTTGAATTTTCATCCAATTCAATATCAGGTTTCCATAATCTCCCGCCATAACCCCAGCTTCGCCTCAAACGACAGCCTCGCGTTGGCGGGACTGCTGGACGGCAGCACATTACGCTCAATCGCCCCTATACCGCGCCGATAAAACACATAGGCATTGTTCCCGTTGAACAGCACCCTCTCAATCCCACGCTCCGCTACGAACTCCGGCAGCTCTGTGTTATAGACCGGATTTCGTATCCCCGAATCCAGCGCGCCCTCCGGCTCACACTCGGCAATCACATCCCATATCGCAACGCCGTTTGCGAACAGCACGGCCTTTTTCCGCTCATAATCCGACCGGTCAAACGGCGCCGAAAACACGCCGAACAGCAACCGCCAGAACTGGTTGCGCGGATTACCGTAATATTCCCCGCATTCCCGCGACAGAGTGCTTGGAAAGGTCCCGAGGATCAAAGTTCGTGGTTTATCCCCGCACAGCGGCGGAAATGCTCGACTTGACATAGAAACCTCCTGCCGGATATTCTTCTTCCCCGTACGGCGCGGCATCCCTGACGCGCCGCGTGAAATGTATCGCGCGGTTTGTCTGTAGGGGCGGTATGCTTGCCCGCGCCAAAACGGCGCGGACTTGATGTTTTTCTGCGCGCTCAGTTGAAACACCTGCGGCGGTGTGATATACTCATGCAAACAAACAGCAATTTCTACACTATTTGAAAGCGAGAGGTTTACATGACATCGACCTTTACCGTCGGCGACCTCATGATCGACTGTGCAGACGCCGAACGCACCCGCGATTTTTATGCCATCCTTATGAGCTGGGAGAAAACAGTTTCTTTTGGCTGTCCCGCGCTTAAAACTGACAACGGCATGACGGTTCTGTTTGCGAAAACCGATATTCCGTATGTGCCGCCCGTATGGCCCGAAGAGCCCGGCAAGCAGCAAAAGCAAATGCACTTGGATTTTACAGTTGACGATTTGCCGTCTGCCGTGGAGAAAGCCATTGGCCTCGGCGCGGCCAAACCCGCCGCGCAATACGGCGGCGACTGTCATGTCACAATGCTGGATCCGGACGGGCGCCCGTTCTGCCTGTGTAAGCGGCCGCAAGAGAAAAACGAGTTTGTTTTATACTATGAAAAGATGGGCTATGGCGCAATTCCAGACGTTTCCATTAATATTGATTGCAAATATTCGGAAACGCTGCGCGGGTTTTACGCACAATTAACAGGCTGGGATCAGGGTTTTCATTGTACGGCGTTAATTGACAGCAATAAAATGGTCGTCCACTTTATGGGATGTGACGGCGACTTCGATTATATTCCGCCCGTATGGCCCGAGGAGCCCGGCAGGCAGCAAAAGCAAATGCACTTCAATTTCCAAGTGGACGATTTGCCGTCTGCCGTGGAGAAAGCCCTTGGCCTCGGCGCGGCCAAACCCGCCGCGCAATACGGCGGCGGGCATTTTGTCACGCTGCTTGATACTGAAGGGCATCCGTTTTGCCTGTGCGCTGACGGTGAGATTATCCCGCAATCAACCTCTGCCAATCAATAAACATCAGCTGGTCGCCGCCGGTCACATCCCAGCATTCCCGCGCGAACGGCGCGAAAACATTGTCCGGTTTCGGGGGCGCGGCATATCCGATTTTTGACTGGAAAATGGTGGAAATGTCCAAGTCGTCAATCGGCACGGCGCATATGCCGTCTATATCTCCGAGATAGCTCGTGCCCTCCGGCCGGATAACCATAACGGTTTGCATATCAAGTCCCTCATAAGGCAGATTGAATCGTTTATAGAGATTAAGGTTCGGCATTTTCTTTCCTCTGGGGCTAAGTGTATCGCCTTGCGCGTCAGCCTTACGGATGCCATACAAAACCTCCATTATATTCGCGGCGTTTTCAACAAGCGGTATCCCGCCGATTGAAAAGCGGAAAAAGAAATCTGTACTGCCCGTGGATTTCAGCGGGGATGTTATTTCCGGCAAAACAAAGGGCTTCTCCCACACCCGCGTATCCGCGAGCGCGCTGATTTCATATGCCAGCCTGCGCAAGTCCTCCGCTAAAACGGCTATGCTTTTGTTGATCGACATATCGCTGATGACCGGATTGACGCGCAGCATCTCAATCATGGTGTTGACGGCCAAAAACCCTGTCATCAACGCAAAATCAGCAACACCCTTAAAATCATCCGCGCCCGCGTTTTCAAACTTTGCCTTTGCCGTGTAGTCAAACAGTCTGTTGGCAAGCGTCCGCGCCTCCTCCGCGACGACCGCGTAGCCGCGCCCGAAGTGACCGGATCTTCCCGCCTCCTGCGCGAACCCCAGGGATAATGTCCACGCCTTCTGCGCGTATTGCTCGCACAGCCATATTTTTTTCTCACTTGTCATTGTTAAGACCTCCATAATAATATTTGGGAATACGGTAGTTAAAATATTTCGCAAGCGTCGGCCGCAGCTTTTCCAGCGCCCTGCGATGATGAGAAAGTATCGTGTTTAGATTGATCCCGTGACGTTCGCTGATCTCCCGAAACGTAAATTCGCCGTAATACCGCTCGCGGATAACTATTTGCTCAATTTGCTTGAGCGTTTGCAGGGATTGCAGAATCAGCGCGGTGTCCTCAGCGTTTTCAATTTCGCGTGCAAAGCTGTCCTCGTCAATCAACGGCGCGGTCAAATCAAAGCTCACCGTGATCCCGCTGTCAATATCGTTTCGGTGAAACACTTTATAAGCCGCTCGAATACACGCCACGGACATATACCCGAAGTTATATTGATCGGTATTGAACCCGGGCGATTTCATCACGTCAAGAAACGCCTGATTTACAATCTCATCCGCCGCGTCCGTGATATTATGCCTTGTATAAAACTTCTTCCTGATATATGAAACCAGCTCCGCTCTCAGGCTCTCAAGGTTATCCAATCAACCTCCCCCTTGTCTTTGTCTGATAGGCCCATCACTGTATAAAGGCGTTTAAGTGTCCGTTTTATTGCAATCTTACAAAGAATTCCGCAAGGCATATCGCGTCAAGAAACGCCCGTTTTACAATCCCGCCCGCCGCGCCCGTGGTATTATGCCTTGTGTAAAACTTCTTCCTGATATATGAAACCAGCTTCGCCCTCAGGTTCTCAAGGTTATCCAATCAACCTCCCCCTCGCCTTTTTGTCTGACGGCCCGTCACTGTATAAAGGCGTTTTGAGTTCGGTTTTATTGCAGCGATTATAACATAAAAAGAATTTTTTGTGAACAGAAAAAAACCTCCCGACAGGGAGATTTTTTATGTAATGCCGTTTGGGCTTACCTGAGCGGGACGTTTACTATGTGTTCCACGCGGTCGGCCCAGTCAATCAAGGCGTTTGTTCCGCTGCGGACTTCCTCCAGAGAATCCTTAATGTCGGCTATGTCGTCTTTCATATCGACAATTTCCCGTTTAATGACGGTGACGTCTTGCTTGAGGCCCGCGACGTCTTGTTTTAGGACGGTAATTTCTTGCTTAATGCCAACAATGTCCTGTTTAAGGCCCGCGACATCTTGTTTAACATCAGCGACGTCTTGCTTAATATCGGCAACCTCTTGCTTAAGGACTTCGACATCTTGCTTAACATCAGCGACATCTTGCTTAACATCAGCGACGTCCTGTTTGAGGACCGTGACATCTTGCTTAACATCGGCGACGTCCTGTTTAACATCAGCGACATCTTGTTTAACATCAGCGACATCTTGTTTAACATCAGCGACGTCTTGCTTAAGGCCCGCGACGTCTTGCCTAATATCGGTGACATCTTGTTTAATGTCGGCGACGTCGGTTTCCAGTCTTTCCTGCCCTTGTTTTAAGCCCTTTAATTCTGTAAGTATCTGAACCAGAATCTCATTTTCCACTTAGTGCAACCCCTTCCCCCTGTTAATCTTGTACAGATAGTATATCATAAAAATTAAGGGCGCACAATACTTAAATTAAAAAGAATCGGGCGGATATTCGTTCTCGCACAAAAAACCTCCCGCGCTCCGAGAGGAAGAGCGGGGAGGTGATTTTTGGCGGGACGCCGTGTGCGCCGTCCCCCTGTTATACCCTTAAATCGACGTGCTGAACGGTGCCGGCGCGCCCGTCCTCATACAGGAAAAAGCCGGTGCGCCGGATATAGCCGCCGGGGTCGTTTAAGCTGCCCAGAGCGTAGTCCGTTTCGACGCTGCCCAGATAGATGGCGCCGATACCGACCTCGCCCAGAGCGACAAGCGAATGTGTGCCGTCGTCGTTTACAAGCCACACCCGCAGCTTGTCGAAGATGGCGTCGTTTTCGTCGATCCAGCCGTTGCCGTCGCCGTCATGCGCGCTCAGCTCGGCAAAGCCGTTGCCGGTAAGCGCGCCGAACAGCTCGCTGCCGTCGTTTATCACGCCGTCGCCGTTTATGTCATACGCCAAAAAGCCGCTGCCATAAGCGAGGCGCGAAATCTGATCGGATTCGCCGCCGCCGTCCAGGTCAAACTCGAACCTGGTATCGCCCAGCAAGGCCGATGGTATATCGAGATTGATGACCAGCGGGTCCTTAAACTGTATCTCGTTTACCGAGGTTAAGCTGAATACCGCCTCCAGGTCAAGCTTCTCGTAAAACGACTGCGACATATTTAATTGTAAATCTATATCAATACGCCGCCCGTCAGAGGTCCTGACCTGCGCAGTTGTGGAAAAAGACATGCTGTTTTCTATGGATAATTCGCGGGATGCTTTTATATAGCCGCTTGTGCTGACCACCCTGAACATCTGCTGGGGCGCCTCCTGACGGCGGGACATTCCGCCGTTTATGCGTTCCCAGAGCATGGACAGGTTATCCCCGCCATGCTGTTCGTCCTGCCGGTCCTCGATACGGAGCCGGCTTTTCAGTGAGTCGATCAAGCCGCTGAACTGGGATGAGCCTGAGTACTTTTGCAGCGCCTCTAAAAACGCCCGGATAAGCTGCGCTTTCAAATCGTTTTGCCAGTCGCCGAAATCGCCGCCTGTGCCGGCGGGTTTCGCGGGCGAGTAGAGGCCCTTGACATCGGAATCCCTTTCGCCGAGGGTCAGGGTGTCCTCCAACAGCCCCGATTCCTCAAGCTCCTCGAGCGTCATCTCGGCCACGGACACTGTCCTTAGATACGCGGCCGACGAGGATTCCGTTCGCTTGTAGTCGCTGCCGCCCTGCATGGCGACAACGGCCGATTCAATTTTCATTTTACACCTCCATGTGACGCGCTTCGGCCCGGCAGAGCCTCATGCTCTGCGCCTCCTTGCCTCCGCGACGGTTTGGGAGGTCCCGCGTCCTCTCTCCGCGGGACACTGCTCCATTGCGTATATCGTATATTTCAGCGGAAACTTGAGGGGGAAATTTTATGATTGTGCGCGGCGGGGATGTGTGGTAGAATGTTGGGGCGCGATGAGGACATCGCGCCCTACGATGGAAAGGAGAATATTTTATGAAAAGAGCGATAATCAGCGTGAGCGATAAAACGGGCGTTGCGGAGTTCGCAAGGGGGCTTGCGGAAAAGGGGTATGAGATAATCTCGACCGGCGGCACGGCGGCGCTTTTGAGAGAAGAGGGGATTCCCGTTTTGGAAGCGGAGCGGGTCACGGGCTTTCCCGAGTGCCTTGACGGGCGCGTTAAGACGCTGCACCCGCTTATACACGGCGGGGTGCTGGCCGTGAGGGACGACCCCTCGCATATGGAGACGCTGGAAAAGCTGGGGATCGGCGAGATAGATATTATCTGCGTGAATCTCTACCCGTTTAAGGATACCGTCGCAAAGCCGAACCACACGCTGGGCGAGGCGGTAGAGAATATCGACATCGGCGGGCCGTCGCTTATCCGCGCGGGCGCGAAGAATTATAGATATGTCACGGTCGTCACGGACGCGGGCGACTATCAGGCCGTGCTTGACACTTTGGACGGCGGCGGGGCCGCGGAGCTGAGGTTCAGGCTGGCCGCGAAGGCGTTTCAGCACACGGCGGCCTATGACGCGTATATAGCCCAATATCTGGCGAAGGCGGCGGGGCTGGAGAAGTTTCCCGACCGGCTCACGCTGACCTTTGAGAAACGGCAGGCGCTGCGGTACGGCGAAAACTCTCATCAGGACGCGGCGTATTACGCGGGCGCGGACGGCGGAGTCTGTATAACCGCGGCCGAGGTTTTGCACGGCAAGGAGCTTTCGTACAACAACATAAACGACGCCGACGGCGCGATAGAGGCGGTTCTGGAGTTCGCGGAGCCGTGCTGTGTCGCGGTCAAGCACGCGAACCCGTGCGCCGTAGCGACGGGCAGGGATTCCGCGGAGGCATACGCGCGGGCGTTCGCCGCCGACCCCGTGTCGATCTTCGGGGGGATACTGGCGTTTAACAGTGTTGTGACCAAGGAGTGCGCCGAGGATATAATCAAGACGTTTATCGAGATTGTCGTCGCGCCGGAGTATACGGCGGACGCGCTGGAAACGCTGAAAACAAAGAAAAACCTGCGCATACTGCTGCTGCCGCAGGCGGCGGCGGCGGCGGAGCCGCAGCCCGTATACAAGATGGTCGGCGGCGGGCTGCTGGCGCAGGACAGGGACGATCTGCTGTTAAACGAGCGGCGCGCCGTTACAAAAACGCGGCCCCGCGAGGAGGATACGGCGGATTTGGAGTTTGCCATGAAGGTGTGCAAGCATGTCAAGTCGAACGCCATCGTGCTGGCGAAGGACGGCTGCACCGTCGGCATCGGCGGCGGCTGCGCAAACCGCATATGGGCGGCGCGGGCGGCGATCGAGCGCGCGGGCGAACGGGCGAACGGCGCGGTCATGGCCTCCGACGCGTTTTTCCCGTTCGGCGACGTTGTACAGGAGTGCGCCAAGGCGGGCGTCGCCGCTATAATCCAGCCGGGCGGCTCGCTGAACGATCAGCTTTCGATAGACGCCTGCGACGAATGCGGCATACCGATGGTGTTTACGGGAGTGCGGCATTTCAGGCATTGAGCTTACGCGCAAAAAAAAACGGTCGGGCATGGAAGCCCGACCCCGCATTTATTAGATAATTTTATTCCATTTTTTCCTCGTTGTTGATGACGACCTGGCCCTCGGCGAAATACGCGTTGTTCATGGTGACGACGTTCCTGAAGAAGCTCAGCGGCACAAAGGCCGTGTCATTGATGATGACAGGGGAGCTTCCCAGCTCGATCGGCGCCATTCTGCCGACGATATAATAGTCGCTTATCAGGCTGAAACGGATTGCCGCGCCCAGCTCGGCGACATTCTCCTCGCTGTTCCAGCGCACCGTGTGGCCGAGCGCCTCGCAAATGGCGCGCACGGGCACCATCAGTTCCTTGCCCAGCATAAACGGTTCCGGCGCGTCGAGCTTTTCGCCGTTGATAAGGTACTCGGTTTCGCCGGGGTTCACGGCGTATGAAAAGGCGTAATAGTTCGGCGGCCAGATCAGGGGGATGGGGCGGTCGATGTCGTAATAGCCCTTGAATACATCGCCCTTTTCGGGGACAGCGCCGGTGAGATCGCCGCTCTCCTGATCAACGTTAAACGAGATGGGGCCGGAGTCGGCGGTTTCGATAAAGACATTGTACATGAAGCCGCCTCTGGCGTCGTCATAGGCGATGACCTCGGTGACTTCGCCGGAAAAGTATTTGAACACGGTGAGGGTGTCCTCGATGACGGCGGGCGGGACGCCGGATTCCGCCAGCGCGGTAAGGGTTCCGAGCATCAAGACGGCGAGCAGGACGGCTAAGGCTTTTTTCATTGCGGGGCGCCTCCTTCATTATTATTTTCGGGCTTGGATTTTTTGCGGCGGGCTATGGCTTTTCTGGCCGCTATGAATATTATAGCGATTATTGCCAGCCAAAGCAAGATATATATTATATTGCCCGCGACGAACACGAAGAGATTAACAAAGAATTTGCCGATTTTTTCGAGCGAGTCCCCGAACGCGGAGCTTATGCGCTCGCCCGGGGTGTTGGGCGCGGGCGTAAACGAGTTCAGCTCGGTAAGCTCCTCGACCTCCATCAGGTATACGTACACCGCCGAGTAATCGACCAGCGAATCGTAATGCCTGAGCGAGCCGGTCATGCGGTCGATCTCGTACAGCGTTTCGGACAGCGAGGTTTCAAACTCGATGATCGACCTGCTGCTGGTTTCGCTCTCCAAGAGGCCGTAAAGCCTGTCGCGGCGCAGCTCCAGCACCTTGAGCCTTGACTCGATGTCATAGTAATTGTCCGTTACGTCCTGTGAGTTCAGGGATTTGCTCACGACGTTTCCGATTTGGCCCATCGAGTTCAGAAAGCTGTCATAGAAGCCCTGCGGGACCCTGAAGGTATAGGACGCGCTGCGGTACTGCTTGCCGCGTATGGTCATAGACGCGCCGAAAACCGACGAGTTTTCGATATAGCCCTGCACCGACGCGCACAGCGCCTCGAGGTTCGCCACGCTCTGGTCAAACTCCTGAGTTTCTATATTCAGGTTCGCCGTGCGTATCAGCTTGCGGAAAGGGTCGGTCTGCGAGATGTCGGGATAGACCTGCCCGCCGTCGCCGGTTCCTCCGCTGAGACCGGCCTCCGCCGGAGCCACAGACATGTACATTTCTCTGGACTCCTCGGCGTTCACGTCGTACATCATATCGGATTCATAAGGCGCGTCGTTCCTTATTGACTGCGTTACCTGCGGAGCTGCGCCTGCGGGAGAGTACGTGTTGTCGCCGCCCGCGGAACACGCGGCGAGGACGGTGAGCATGAGTATCGCGGTGACTAAAGCTAGTTTTTTCATTTTTTTCAACCTCCTTGACGCTTTTGACGCATGGGAAATAAAAAGGTTCCGATTTTATTTGACTTGAATTTAATTTTATGCTAAAATCGAAAAAGTATTATTGCCGGCATCGGAGGTGATGAAGCTGCGGGTTTTGCATATTCTTGACGATAAGAATTATAATCCTGACTGGCGCAGGTATTTTCGTGAGGCGGTAAGGGTTGTTATAATAAAAGATAAAAGGATAGCCTTGGTAAAAAGCAAAACAGAAGGTTTTTTTAAGTTTCCCGGCGGCGGCATTGAACACGGCGAGAGTCATCTCAACGCGATTATAAGAGAAACACAAGAGGAAACGGGGCTTCACATCATTCCGCAGTCGGTTGTTGAATTGGGAATGGTATGGGAGTTGCGCAAGGGCGCATGCGCCGAAGAAATCTTCGAGCAAAAATCATACCATTATTACGCGGACATTGAAGATACAGTTACTGCGCAGAATCTGAGTGAATTGGAAAAGGAATTGGCCTTTGAATTAACGTGGACAGATATTGAAACAGCATATAACATCAATACCGAATTGGGAAAGGCATCTGAAAAGACATATCTTCTTCGGGAGGCGTATGTATTAAAGCATTTACTAGACCTCCAAGGAAACTAAGCGTTATCCGCATCGCCGCTGAACGGCAATATATACGCGCGAGTGGTGGAATTGGCAGACTCGCTGGATTTAGGTTCCAGTGTTCGTAAGGACGTGCGGGTTCAAGTCCCGCCTCGCGCACCAGCAAAAAAGGGCCCGTTTTCACATGAAAACGGCCCCTTTCGCACATTAGCAAAATATTTCGTCTGAACACCCGTTCACAAAAATTTATCACTTTTGCCTATTGACAAATAATTCTTTCAATGTTAAACTGTGCATAGTTAGCAGTCAGCCGCTCCGAGTGCCAAGGAGGTGACGCTTCGTGGAGATCAACAGCCGCAAGAAAGAAATCCTAAAGGCAATCGTCGAGGATTACATCGAAACCGCCGAACCCGTCGGTTCAAAATCGCTGGTGGAACGGCGCGAATTGGGGCTTTCCTCCGCGACCGTGCGCAACGAGATGTCGGATCTGGAGTCAATGGGACTCCTGGAGCAGCCCCACACCTCCAGCGGCCGCGTCCCTTCCATGAAGGGCTACCGCATGTACGTAAACGAGCTGATGGAGAGCCAAAACCTTACGCCGCAAGAGATGGAGCCGATCAACAATCTGCTGGGCCAGAGAATCGCCGAGCTGGACACACTGCTGACACGCGCCGGCAAACTGCTGTCGGAACTGACAAATTACACAACGCTGGCCATCACTCCGGCGACCGCGCGCATCCGTTTCGCAAGGTTCGAGCTGTTCCTGTCCGGCCCGAAATCCCTTGTCTGCGTAATGGTAACAGACTCGGGCATCATCAAATCCAAGCTGCTCAGGCTGTCCAGACCGGGCGACGAGAGCGCCGTGCGAAGCCTCTCGGCCGCGCTGAACACCGTGTTGGGCGGCCACACCGATATGACCGACCGGCGGCTTGACGAGATTGCCTGTCTGGCTGGCGAGGGCTCGAGATACCTGCCGGCGGTCGTCAGCTTCCTCCGGGAGTGCTGCGACGAGCTGGCCGAGCGCGAGGTTATTATCAGCGGCACCTCACGATTGCTAACCCATCCCGAATTTCGCAACGCCGACCGCGCCCACGAGCTTATAGAATTTCTCTCCGAGCGTCAGGAGGTATCGCGCATACCCGCTCCGGCGCCCGACTCGGTCAAGGTGCTGATCGGCCCCGAAAACGCCCTCAGCGAGCTGAGGGACTCCAGCGTCGTAATCGCGTCGATACCGCTGGGCGACCGACTCTCGGGCATAATAGGCGTGGTGGGGCCGACGCGGATGGAATACGGCAAGCTGATCTCGCATCTGAATTATTTCACGCGTCAACTTGGGATAAGAGGTGATGACAATTGGAAAGACAAGAAAACCTGACGGAAACCCTGCCCGAGGAAATCGGCGAACCCCTCGCGGCGGAAGAAGCCGCGCCGCCCGACGGCGGCTTACAGGAGGAGCTGCGCCTGCTGCAGGATAAATACCTGCGGCTCGCCGCCGAATACGACAACTTCCGCAAGCGCACGGCAAAGGAGCGCGAGACGCTGGTCACCGACTCCCGCTGCTACGCGCTGGCAAAGCTCTTCCCCGTGCTGGACAACTTAGAGCGCGCCGCCGCCCAGCCCTGCGCCGACGAGGCTTACGCGCAAGGCATAGCGATGATCGCGCGCCAATGGTCCGAAGCGCTGGAGCAGATGGGCGTCACCGCTATCGACGCGCTGAACAGGCCGTTCGACCCCAACCTGCACAACGCCGTCATGCACGGCGAGGACGACTCCCTGCCGGCGAACACCGTCGCGGAAATCTTCCAAAAGGGCTATATGTCAGGCGACAAGGTAATAAGACCAAGCATGGTAAAAGTTGTAAATTAAGGCAGGAGCCCTGCCGGGCGTCGTCCGCCGCGGGCGGGGACGGGAGCGTTTAATATATTACCTGCCCATATTTTAAGAAAGCAATATATGAAAGGAGCGGCAAAAAATGCCAAAAATAATCGGCATCGACCTCGGCACAACAAACTCATGCGTCGCCGTCATGGAGGGCGGCGAGCCGATCGTTATAGCCAACGCCGAGGGCGCGAGAACAACCCCGTCGGTCGTCGCGTTTACAAAGGAGGGCGAGCGCCTGACGGGAACGGTTGCAAAGCGTCAGGCCATCACAAACACCGACCGCACCGTAGTCTCAATCAAGCGCGACATGGGCACCGACCGCAAAATTAAAATCGACAGCAAAAACTACTCGCCGCAGGAAATCTCGGCGATGGTGCTGCAAAAGCTGAAGGCCGACGCGGAGAGCTATCTGGGCGGCAAGGTCACCCAGGCCGTCATCACCGTCCCCGCGTATTTTACCGACGCGCAGCGCCAGGCCACCAAAGACGCGGGCAAAATAGCCGGCATGGAGGTCCTGCGCATCATCAACGAGCCCACGGCGGCGGCGCTCGCCTACGGGCTTGACAAGGACCACGAGCAGAAGATAATGGTCTACGACCTCGGCGGCGGCACGTTCGACGTGTCGATCCTCGAGATCGGCGACGGGGTTCTGGAGGTTCTCGCCACGGCCGGCAACAACCGTCTTGGCGGCGACGACTTCGACGACTGCGTCATCAAGTGGATGGCGGCCGAGTTCAAAAAATCCGACGGCATCGACCTCTCGCTTGACAAGGTCGCCGTGCAGCGCCTGAAAGAGGCCGCCGAAAAGGCGAAGGTCGAGCTGTCCGGCGTCACCGGCACAAGCATCAACCTGCCGTATATCACCGCCGACGCCGCCGGCCCCAAGCATCTTGACCTTACCCTCAGCCGCGCGAAGTTCAACGAGCTGACCGCGCATCTTGTCGAAAAGACAATGGGCCCCGTCCGTCAGGCGATGAAGGACTCCGGCCTGTCGCCGAACGAGCTGGGCAAGGTGCTGCTCGTGGGCGGCTCGTCAAGGATCCCCGCGGTTCAGGAGGCGGTCCAGCGCTTCACCGGCCAAGAGCCGTTCAAGGGCATCAACCCCGACGAGTGCGTCGCCATGGGCGCGGCCATACAGGCCGGCGTGCTGGGCGGCGAGGTCAAGGACCTGCTGCTGCTCGACGTCACGCCGCTGTCGCTGGGCATCGAAACCATGGGCGGCGTGTTCACCAAGATGATCGAGCGCAACACCACCATCCCCACAAAGAAAAACAACGTGTTCTCCACCGCCGCCGACGGCCAGACCTCGGTCGAGGTTCATGTCCTGCAAGGCGAGCGCGAAATGGCGGCCGGCAACAAAACGCTCGGGCGCTTCCACCTCGACGGCATACCGCCGGCGCCGCGCGGCGTCCCGCAGATAGAGGTCACGTTCGACATCGACGCCAACGGCATAGTCAACGTCTCCGCAAAGGACCTCGGCACCAACAAGGAGCAGAAAATAACCATATCCGCCAGCTCCAACCTCTCCAAGGACGACATCGACAAGGCAGTCAAAGAGGCCGCCCAGTTCGCCGAGGAGGACAAAAAGCGCCGCGACGAGGTAGACACCCGCAACCACGCCGAGCAGATGATCTACCAAAGCGAGAAGTCGCTGAACGACATGGGCGGCAACCTGAGCGACGAGGACAAGTCCAATGTCGCCGACCGTATCGCGGAGCTGAAAAAAGCGCTGGAGGGCGCGGACACCGACGAGATCAAAGCGAAAACGGAGGAGCTTGCCCAGGCGTTCTACGCCATCAGCGAAAAGCTTTACGCCGACGCGGCCAAACAGGCCGCCGAGCAGCAGGCCGCCGAGGGCGGCGCCGACCCCGGCACCGTCTACGACGCGGACTACGAACCGATAGATGACAATTAACAATTAACAATTAACAATTAACAATTAACAATTGACAATTAATTGTTAATTGTACATTAATAAAAACGGAGGTAGACAAATGAAACTAAAACCATTGGCTGACAGAGTTATCTTAAAGATGACCGAAACCGAAGAAACCACGAAGAGCGGCATCATCCTCACCGGCGGCGCGAAAGAAAAACCCCAGATCGCCGAAGTGCTGGCGGTCGGGCCGGGCGGCGTTGTGGACGGCAAGGAGATCACAATGCACGTAAAGGCCGGCGACAAGGTCATTATGAGCAAATACGCCGGCACCGAGGTCAAGATCGACGGCGACGAGCTGGTAGTCGTAAAGCAAAACGATATTTTAGCCATAGTTGAAGGTTAGGAGGAAAGTGTAAATGTCAAAAATCATTATCTACGGTGAGGAAGCGCGCCGCGCGCTGGAAAGCGGTATCAACCAACTGGCCGACACCCTTAAAATAACGCTGGGCCCCAAGGGCCGCAACGTGGTGCTGGACAAGAAATTCGGCGCGCCGCTGATTGCCAACGACGGCGTTACCATAGCGAAAGAAATCGAGCTTGACGACGCGTTTGAAAACATGGGCGCGCAGCTTGTCAAGGAAGTCGCCACCAAGACAAACGACGTGGCGGGCGACGGCACAACCACCGCAACCCTGCTGGCGCAGGCGCTTGTCCGCGAGGGCATGAAGAACGTCGCGGCGGGCGCGAACCCGATGATCATGCGCCGCGGCATCCAAAAGGCCGTGGACGAAGCCATCAACGCCATCCAGGCCGGCTCGCACAAGGTCAACGGCACCAAAGACATCGCGCGCGTCGGCGCAATCTCGTCCGGCGACGAGATCATCGGCGACCTGATCGCCGAGGCCATGGACA
>WRMG01000003.1 GCA_009777255.1 Oscillospiraceae bacterium
CCGCCCCCGGCGCGCCGTGTTCCCTCCGCCGGCCCGTCGTAGGGGCGCGCATTGCGCGTCCGGTGTTATACGTTGCCGTTGTATGCGGCGCGTCAGGGATGCCGCGCCGTACAAAAACGGCGCATGTAGGGCGCGACGCCCCCGGCGCGCCGTGGGGTGACGACCACCCCGCCGCGCGGGGCGCGGCACCCCTCCAAGGAGGGGAATTGGGACGGGGCAAGTTCCATATGAAAGAGGTTTGTTATGGTTCATCCGAGTGAGGCGATTATGCGGGAATTGATCAGGGATCAATGGGACGGGGATTCGATTACCGCGGCGGTCGCCGACGCGCAGGGCGTGATAATAGCGAAGGGCAAAACAACGGTCGGCGAGGATTGTGACCCGACCGCGCACGCGGAAATAAACGCGGTCAGGAGCGCGTGTAAAATACTTAAAACGCATAGACTGCCAAAGGGATATTGGCTTTATACCACGTTTGAGCCGTGCCCGTTATGCGCGGCGGCGGTCATTTGGGCGGGATTTGAGGGCGTGGTATACGCGAACAACCCCGACTACAGGGGAAAAGAAGAGAATTGGTCATTCATAAAGTGCGGCGAGGTCATTAAGGCCGGAAATTATATCAGTGAGGTTAAGTTAGTGGAGGATTTTTTGATTGACGAAATCAAAGACTATTTTGTGTGATGCTTATGATTAAGAAAAACGATATTTTTACCGCTGAGGTAGTGGATTATACCAGCGAGGGGCTGGGGGTCTGCCGTTATGACGGACAGGCCGTTTTTGTGCGCGGCGCGGCGCGGGGCGACGTCTTGGAGGTGCGGGTCGTAAAGGCGACAGGCAGGGCGGTCTGGGGCAGGATTGAGAGGATAACAGAGCCATCGGAGCATAGGATTGATACGGACTGCGCGGTGTTTCCGGCTTGCGGCGGCTGTGATTTGAGGCATGTGGGCTATGGCGAGGAGCTGAGGTTCAAGCGGGAAAAGGTCGAGCGGGCGCTTAGAAAAATCGGCGGGGTTGAGATCAGTGCGGCAGATGTTATCGGCGCGGAGGCTTTAGAGGGGTACCGCAACAAGGCGGTGATACCTGTCGGCAGGCTTGGGGACAGCGTCGTCACGGGGTATTACAGGGCGCGGAGCCATGACATAGTGCCGCATGAGAACTGTAAAATAAACGCGCCGGAGATAAATATTTGCGCGGGGGTCACGCGGGAGTTTTTGGAGCGTTACCGCGTAGATACGGCGCGGCATTTGATGGTGAGGGCGGTTGACGGCGGCGTTCAGGCGGCGCTTGTGGTTAAGGGCGGGCTGGAAAACGGGTGTGAATGGGTTGAGATGCTGCGGGAGAAATGCCCGAATATAAAGAGTGTTCTTGTTATTGAGAATCCGAATGACGATAATGTGCCGCTTCGCGGGGAGATAGAGTGCCTGTGGGGAGAGCTTACGCTTATCGGGCGGATGGGGGCGTTTGAGTTTGAGCTGCACCCGTTCGCGTTCGCGCAGGTGAACACGCAACAGGCGGTGAGGCTGTATGATCTGGCGCGGGAGTACGCCGGGGAGTATGGCAGCGCCGCGGATTTATTCTGCGGGGCGGGGACGCTGACGCTGTGGATGGCGCGCGGCGCCGGCAGGGTCGCCGGCGTGGAGTCTGTGCCGGAGGCGGTGGAGTGCGCGAGACGTAACGCCGTGCGCAGCGGCGCGGGGAATGTTGAGTTTATTTTGGGCGACGCGGGGGCGGTGAAGCTGCCGAGGACGGAGGTTGTGACGGTTGACCCGCCGAGGAGCGGGATGGATTTGGCGGCGGTTGAGGCCGTCGCCGCCGCGGAGCCGGAGAGGATAATATATGTGTCGTGCGATCCGGCGACGCTGGCGCGGGACGTGAAGCTGTTCGGTGAGCGGGGGTATAAGGCGGACAGGCTGGGGATTGTGGATATGTTTCCGAGGACGCGGCATACGGAGTGTGTTGTAAGGCTGAAAAAATAATTTCAACACTTTGGGGTTCCCGTGCGTCTATAGGGCAGAGAGGGGTGAGCGGGGTGCTTGTGGAAGTGTTTTACGAGCTGCACAAGGATGAGCTTGTCGCCGTGATGACGCGGCATTCACGCGACGGCGAGAAATCGAAGGACGCGGTTCAGGAGGCGTTTCTGAAAGCGCTTAACCATCGTGAGGCCCTTTCGGCAATGAAGCAGAAATCACTGTGGGCGTGGATGTACACGGCGGCGAAAAACGCGCTGATCGACGAGAAACGCAGGACGGCGCGGGTTGTCGCTTATGAGGACACCGGCATGGCCGAGGCGGCGGATCCCGCGCCGGACCCGACGGACGCGATTATGGTAAGGGAGCTTATGCACAGGCTTCCGCCGGAGCTGATGCGTATTGTTTCGCTCAGGTACTTCGGGGGCATGAACGCGACGGAGATAGGCGAGATGAAGGGCATACCGCCGTCAACGGTGAGGTCGCAGCTGCGGACAGCGCTCTCGATTTTGAGAAAGTACGCGGGCAACAGGGATTTTTAGCTAAAAGAGAGGAGCATTGAAATGGAAAAGAAGGTATTCGGCATCAACGCGGGAAAGGTGCTGCTGCTGAGGGACGACCCCGAGGCGTTTGCCGGTTATGACGGCGTTGAGATCAACGCGGGGAAGGTCATAGCCTCAAGGAAAATGTACGAGCGGCTGCAAGGCATGGGCGCCGCAATAAACTGCGGCGTTGTGAAGGTGCTGGACATTAAGGGCGAGGTCGCGGAGCTGGACGGAAACACCGTCATCACCGGCGCGGAGGATTACAGCGGGCGTTTTGTCGTGTGCGACGGGAATCTTGTCGTCGAGAGCGCGGAGGGGCTGAGGGGCGCCGAGGGGATTTACGCCGGCACGCTGTTTTATCCCGAGTCCGCGGACTTGAGCGGGGTGAGGAATATTTCGGCGGACAACAGGGTCGCGTATCCCGACGGGGCGAAGCTGAGGCTGGAGGGGCTGGAGCTGGGCGGTGACGCGCATATCGTCCTTGAGGGCGGCGCGCTTTATTGGGTACACGGGAGAATAAAGGCGCTGGACGGCGGCGCGCTGGAGAAGCTGGACGGCAAAGGGACGACGTTCAAGTGCGGGACGCTGATAATTTACGCGGGGCTTTACGAGCGGTTCCGTGAAATGTTCAAAGCGGACAGGTATGAGTTCATACCCGACGGGTACGGCGTGGCTGACGGCGACCTCTCGCTGGACGCGGGCACGGCGGCGCTTTACGGCGACAGGCTGGTTATAAACGGCGACTTGACGGTCGCGCATGACCAGGCGGGGCATTTGAAAGCGTTTAAGGCGCTGAAGGTGAACGGCGCGGTCACGATGCCGGTTTCAGCCGCCGCGGACTTTAAGGCCGTGGGCAGCGCGGAGGAGTTTGAGCTGTACGAGGGCGTGCTGCTTAACGTGAACGGGTTCCAGACGATAGGGAGCGGGCAGCTGAGAACGGCCGCCGCCGCCGGAGGGAAGTATACGATAAAGGTGAACGGCGCGCTGTATTTCGACTCCGCCGTGACGGCGGAGGACATGGAGGCCATCGCCGCCGTACACTGCAACGGGATCATCAGCGCGCCGGACGCCGCGCGGGGCGGGCTTGACGGCAAGGTGAGGGAGCTTAACGGGATGATACTCGACGCGGACGCGATGCTGAAAAAGGCTTACGGCGAGGATTTTTCAGCCGACCCCATAGGCGCGATGAAAAAAATAAAGGAGATGGCCGGAGTCGTCGCCGGAAGCGGGGTTAACGCGGGGAAATATCGCAATTAACGGTTAAGAAAAAAACCGCGCGGGGCGTTGACAGGCCGCGCGGTTTTGTGTTATCCTGTTATGGGACATTAAGGTATTAAAGGGGAGGGTCATTATGGGGCTTGAGAGCAGGAATCTTATCAGCACCCTTGATTTTTCAATTGAAGAACAGGATGAGGTATTGGCTTTGGCGGAGCGAATCATGGCGGCGCCGAAGGAATATGATCATTTGCTGGGAGGCCGGATAATGGCGTCCCTATTTTTTGAGCCCAGCACGCGCACAAGGCTGAGCTTCGAGGCCGCTATGCTGCGGCTGGGAGGACGGGTGATCGGGTTCTCGGAGGCGGGGTCGTCATCGGCGGCCAAGGGCGAGAGCCTGAGCGACACCATACGCACGGTGAGCCAATACGCGGATATTATCGTCGTGAGGCACCCCAAGGAGGGCGCGGCGAACATCGCCGCGGGCGTTTCGGGGGTCCCCGTCGTCAACGCCGGCGACGGCGGGCACGAGCATCCGACGCAGACGCTGACGGACCTGTTGACGATACGCTCGGTGAAAAAACGCGTCGGCGGGCTTGCGGTCGGCTGCTGCGGGGACTTGAAGTTCGGGCGCACGGTACATTCGCTGGTGAAGAATATCAGCCGTTATGAGGGGGTGTCGTTTATCTTCGCGTCGCCGGACGAGCTGAGGATACCGAGATTTTTGCGGGCGTTTTTGGACGACAACGGCGTTGAATACGTCGAAACGGACAGAATGGACGGGAAAATAGCGGAGATGGATGTGCTGTATATGACGCGGGTGCAGAAGGAGCGGTTTTTTAACGAGGAGGAGTATATCAGGCTGAAGGATCTTTTTATACTCGACGCGGGCAAGCTGAGGAGCGCGAAAGAGGATCTGTGCATACTGCACCCGCTGCCGAGGGTGAACGAGATCGCGTATGAGGTGGACGCGGACAAACGCGCGGCGTATTTTCATCAGGCGGGCTGCGGCATGTACGCGCGCATGGCGCTGATGGCGTCGCTGCTGGGCGCGGTGTAAAGGAGGGGTGATATGAAAGGGCAAAGGTTGGTTAACTCGATAGAAAAGGGCATTGTTATCGACCATATCCGCGCGGGGCTGGGGGTCAAGCTGTTCCACTTTTTGAAGCTGGACAACGCGGATTTTACGGTGGTCATCATCTCCGGCGCGGAGAGCAAACGCATGGGACGCAAGGATATTATCAAAATTCAGAATATGATTGATATTGATTATACGGTCATCGGGCTGATAGACCACAACGCGACGATCTCAATAATCGAGGACGGGGAGATAACGGAGAAGAAAAAGCTGGAGCTGCCGCGCAGGGTCGAGAACGTTATTGTTTGCAAAAACCCGCGCTGCATAACCTCGACGGAGAGGCAGATACCGCATGTTTTCAGCTTGCAGAACGCGGAGACGCGCACATACCGCTGCGATTACTGCGAGGACCATGTGCGCGGGATAGAGATATGATAATCAAAAACGCGGTGCTGGTTGACTGGCGCGGGGTGCGCCGGGGCGAGCTGATTATCAAGGACGGCGTTATCGCGGAGCAGGGCGGAACAGGCGATATTATTGACGGGACGGGGCTTTATGTAATGCCGGCGTTTGTCGATTTGCACGCGCATCTGCGCACGCCGGGGCAGACGCATAAGGAGGATATAGCGAGCGGCACGCGCGCCGCCGTAAGGGGCGGGTATACCGCGCTGAACGCGATGGCGAACACTGTTCCCGTGTGTTCGGACGCGGAGATCGCGCGGGAGGTCTGTGAACAGGCGCGGGCGCTTGGGCGTTGCGATGTTTTTCAGAGCGTTAGCGTGACGCGGGATTTTGACGGCGTGACGGTTTCGCATCTGGACGGGCTGGACGGCACGGAGGGGTTTATAAGGTGCATCTCGGAGGACGGGCGCGGCGTTAAGGACGGCGGCGTTTTTCTGGAAGCGCTGCGGCGGGCGGAGCGGTTTGGTAAAGCGCTGCTTGTCCACGCGGAGGACGCCGATTTCAGCGGGATAGATATGTATGCCGCCGAGGATTTGGAAACGGCGCGGGATTTGTATATTGTTGAGATGTATTGCGGAAGGTATGGGAGAGAGAGGCTGAAGGTCCATTTCTGCCATGTTTCGACGGAGTATTCCGCGCGGGCGGTTATCGCCGCGAAGCGGCGGGGGCTGCCGGTGAGCCTTGAGGTGACGCCGCATCATATCGCGCTGAGTGACAGTGTTGACTTTCGCGTGAATCCGCCGCTGAGGCGCGAGGAGGACAGGGCATTTTTGGTGAAAGCCGTGCTGGACGGCGAGGTTGACGCTATCGCCACGGACCACGCGCCGCATACGGAGACGGAAAAGAAGAGCGGTGCGCCGGGACTGGTCGGGCTTGAAACGGCGTTTCAGGTGTGCTATACTACTCTTTGCCGCCTAAACGGGCTGCCGCTGTCAAGGCTGTCGGAGCTGATGAGCCTTAATCCCGCGCGGATACTGGGGATAAACAAGGGCTCGCTGGACGCCGGCGCCGACGGCGACGTCGTGTTGGTAGACTTGGAGCGCGAGACGATTGTTGACAGCTCCGAGTTTTTCTCAAAAGGGAGAAACACGCCGTTTGACGGGAGAACGTATTTCGGCGGGGTTGTGATGACGATAAAAAACGGGGAGGTTGTATATGATGAACGTTGATAAGCTGTATGACAACGCGGCGCGGAACGGCGTGGTGTGTCTGGGGCTGGACACCTCGGCGGCGTACATACCCGAGGGGTTTTTGGCGGGGTTTAATACCGTCGGCGAGGCGGTTTTCGAGTTCAACAGGAAAATAATCGACGCGACGTGTGACGCCGTGGCGTGCTACAAGGTCCAGATCGCCTATTACGAGGCCATGGGGCTGGAGGGGCTTGCGGCGTATTCAAAAACGCTGAAATACATAAAGAGCGCCGGGCAGCTGGCTATCGCCGACGTGAAGCGCGGGGACATCAAGGAGACGGCCGCGATGTACGCGAAAGCGCATTATTCGGGGGATTTTGAGGCGGATTTTGTCACGCTGAACCCGTATATGGGCATGGATACGCTGGAGCCGTTCGAGCCGTATTTCGCGGAGGGCAAGGGGTGCTTCGCGCTGGTCAGGACCTCGAATGCCGGCGCGCGGGACATACAATACTTGAGCGCGGACGGCGGCCGCAGGGTTTATGAAATTGTGGGAGAAAAGCTAAAAGCCTTGGGGGAGAAGCACATGGGCGCGCGCGGGTACTCGGCGGTCGGCGCGGTTGTGGGCGCGACCAATGCTGAGGAGGGCGCAACCCTTAGAGAAAAACTTAGCACAACATTTTTTCTGATACCCGGGTTTGGGGCGCAGGGCGGGCGCGGCGCGGACGCGGCGGTGTACCTGCGGGACAATAACGGCGGGACGGTGAACTCGTCGCGTGCGGTGCTGACGCGCTGGAAAAAGCATGAGGACGGCGCGGCGCGGTTTGACAGCTACGCGCGGGCGGAGGTCTTGGATATGAGAGAACAGATAGTAGTTACAAGTTACTAGTTACTAGTTACAAGAGGAATACCCTGCCGCCTGCGGGCGGGGGGGGTGCGGGGCGCTTGGTGTGCGTTCCCTACCACAAAAAAGGGCAGGGTGAGGCGTATGGGATATTTTAGCGCGAAAGTTTTGGCTAACGACAGGATTCATGACGGGGTTTACAGCATGAAAATCGCCGCCGGAACGGCGGGGGTCAGGCCGGGGCAGTTTTATATGCTGATGCCGCGGGCGGCGCTGCTGGGGCGTCCGCTGAGTGTGTGCGAGCTTGGGGACGGGTGGATTGAGTTCTGTTACGCCGTCGTCGGGAAGGGCACGAGGGAGTTTTCTCAACTTCGAGAAAACGATGATATAGCCGCAAACGGGCCGGTTGGCAACGGCTTTGACGTTGATTTTATCAACACGCGTAAGCGCGTGGCGGTGGTGTCGGGCAGCGTGGGGATCGCGCCGTTTGTCGAGCTTGTGAAGCGGCTGACATGCGAGGTCAGTTGCTTTTGCGGGTTCCATGGTGGGAGTTATCTGACGGAGCGGCTGCGTAACGTGAGCATCGCCACCGAGAGCGGCGCCGAGGGGCACAAGGGGCTTGTCACGGAGATATTTGACCCGCGCGGGTTTGAGCTGGTGCTGGCGTGCGGCTCGGAGGCGTTTTCAAAGGCGGTCACGCTGAAGTGCAAGGACGCCGGAACGTCGCTGCTCATCTCGCTTGACAGGCATATGGCGTGCGGCGTGGGCGCGTGTCTGTGCTGTACATGCGCGACGGCGGAGGGTAATAAACGATGCTGTGTAGACGGGCCGGTGTTTTGGGGAGAGGATTTAACATGCTAAAGGTTTCGCTGTGCGGGGTGGAGCTTAAAAACCCTGTCATTATGGCGTCGGGGACGTTTGGATTCGGGCGGGAGTACGCGGGGTTCTATGATCTGTCGAGGCTGGGCGGCATTTGCACGAAAGGGCTGACGCTGGAGCCGCGCGAGGGCAACAGTGGGCGGCGCTCGCATGAGACGGCGATGGGGATGCTTAACAGCGTCGGTTTGCAAAACCCGGGTGTCGCGGCGTTTATTAAAGCTGAGCTGCCGTTTATGCTGGGACTGGGCACGGCGGTAATCGCCAATGTGGGCGGCAGCGAGCCGGAGGACTATATAAAATCCGTGGAGCTGCTGAACGGGACCGGCGTGAGCGTGATAGAGCTGAACATATCCTGCCCCAATGTGAAAAGGGGCGGCATGGCCTACGGGATCAAGGCGGCGACGGCTTACGCGTTCGTGCGGGAGATAAAGCGGGTGTGCAAGAAGCCGCTGATGGTAAAGCTGTCGCCGAACGCCGAGAACATAATCGAGATGGCGGCGGCGTGTGAGGACGCGGGCGCGGACGCACTGTCGCTTATCAACACGCTGAAGGGCATGGCGGTGGATGTAAACACGCGGCGGCCGGTGTTTGACAATGTGTTCGCGGGGCTGTCGGGGCCGGCGGTGAAGCCCGTCGCGCTGAGGATGGTCTATGAGGTATGCAAATCTGTCAAGGCGCCCGTTGTGGGGATTGGCGGGATTGCCTGTGCCGCGGACGTGCTGGAGTTTATCATGGCCGGCGCGGCGGCGGTGCAGGTGGGCACCGCGAATTTCGTCAACCCCATGTGCGGTGCGGAGATTGTTGACGAGCTTCCGGCGCTGATGGAGCGTTTGGGGATAAAGACAATTGACGAGGTGAGAGGCGCGGCGCTGTAGGGGCGCGCATCGCGCGTCCGAGAGAAAAAACCTCCGGCCCTGCGGGGCCACCTCCTTTACAAAAGGAGGCAAGGAAGGCGCGGGGTTGCGGCGTTGTTGTAGGGGCGCGCATTGCGCGTCCGCCCGGGGACAATTGTTTCACGTGAAACAATTCCACCCCCCGTTTGTGTAGGGGCGACCGTCCCCGGTCGCCCGCCGTCCCCGGCGTACGGCGCGGCATCCCTGACGCGCCGTGGCAAATAACCCCATAACACCACACCCCGTTAACAACCGCGGGCGGTCGGGGGCGACCGCCCCTACACACGCCCGCCGTTCCATCCTGCCCCCTTTCGTAAAGGGGGTGCCGCCCCAACGGCGGGGGATTTACCACGGACGGCCAATGGCCGCCCCTACACACACGTCGCACACCGCCCCAATTCCCCTCCATGGAGGGGTGGCCGGCGCAGCCGGACGGGGTGGTCGTCACCCACGGCGCGATAAGGACATCGCGCCCTACGAAAGGAGAGATATATATGCGGGAGTTTGTTGTTGAGAGATTGATTGAGGCGGGCGCGTATTTGGAGGGGCATTTTTTATTGTCCTCGGGGCGGCACTCGGACAGGTACTGCCAGTGCGCGAAGCTGTTTGAGGACCCGAAAACAGCCGCCGACGTCATTGCGGCGGCGGCGGAGAAGCTGAAGGGCGTTGACTTTGACCTTATCGCCGGGCCCGCGATGGGCGGGATTATCGCGGCGTATGAGCTGTCGCGTCAGACGGGGAGGCCGAACGTTTTCACCGAGCGCGAGAACGGCGTTATGTGTCTGCGCCGGGGGTTTTCAATAAAGCCGGGGGCGCGGGTGATCATTATGGAGGACGTTGTGACCACGGGGAAGTCCACCCTTGAAACTGCGGCGGCCATAAGGGCGCTGGGCGGCGTTGTGGCGGGTGCGGCGTGTATAGTTGACAGAGGCGCCGGTGACTTGGGGTTCCCGCTTTATGCGGCGGCGCGGATACGCGTTGAGAGCTACAGCGCCGAGGATTGCCCGCTGTGCGCCGCAGGGGAAATTGAGCTTGTAAAGCCGGGGAGCCGTAAGTTTTAATGAGAGCGGAAACCGCGCCGATGTCGTGAAATGTCGCACCCGCAAAATGTTTCACGTGAAACATTTTGGCGGCGGCAAAACAAACACGGGACGCGCGACAAAACAAATACGGGACGCCGAGGACGTCGTCCCCTACGGAACCCCCGTCTTTGCCCGGCAGGGCACCTGCCCGGCGCGATGAGGACATCGCGCCCTACGAAACCCCCCCGCCGCGCGGGGCGCGGCACCCCTCCGAGGAGGGGAATTGGGGTGACGGGGCGTGTGTAGGGGCGACCGTCCCCGGTCGCCCGTGTGTGTTAGCGGTGTGTGGCGTTATGCGGTTATGTGCCACGGCGCGTCAGGGAAACCGCGCCGATGTCGTGAAATGTCGCACCCACAAAATGTTTCACGTGAAACATTTTGGCGTGCGGAAGAGCAAACGGGACGCGCGACAAAATAAACACGGGACGCCGAGGGGCAGGCGTCCCCTACGCGGAACCGCCCCTACGCGCCAGCACAAACGGCAGGTATAAAAACGTCCAGATGACGGCCAGCAGCGGGATGACGCCCAGCAAATACCCGGGGTTCCCCAGAAAGGCCTCGAACGGTTCCAGCGGCGACCCGGGGGACGGCCAGTTGGCAAAGAAGAAGTTTGTGCCGAAGACCTTGTTGAATATATAAACCGGCGCGCCGAACGCGAGCAGCATTAAAACGCATTTGGGCAGGCGTTTTATCTCGGGGCGGACGTCGCCGCCTGCCACAGTCATGATTATGTACGCGCACAGGAGGATGTGTGTGATGAACGATTGCAGGCTTTGGATGTTAAGTATCGGGTAGCGCGTCCAGTCGGGAAAGGCCAGCGCGCTTAAAGCGCCGGGCAGCCCGAGGCAGTACAGGAACTCCCCCGTCAGCGTGCCGCCGCGTATTGCGTGGACCAGCACAAGCGCCTGAACGACGTCGCAGAGATGAAACGGCAGATAGTCCAGGCTGAAGATGCCGGCGTTTATCTGGAAGATTATCCGCCACAGCTGGAGCGCCGTTATAATTACGGCGATAACGAGGCCCATGCGGCGCCTGCCGGACTGCGGCTTGCCGCGGTATATCAGGCTGAGCGCGGCGCAGACCGCGGCGCCGGCAGCCAGCCATATAAGATGCTCCGGCCCGTACATTTGGATGCCGATTTCGGGCGGCAGGTTTTCGCCCAGCAGAAAAAAGTTTTCCATTTTTGTTGCTCCCGTTATGTATTTTGTTCGGGTAATATTTTAGCATAGAATGCTGGGGTTGTAAATAGAAGCAAATTTGCGCTTGACAATTTGTTATAGATATGTTATCCTTACAGGGCGCGTTAGGGCTGTCGGCTGATTATTACGCGGTGGGTATAGCTCAGTTGGTTAGAGTACCAGATTGTGGCTCTGGGGGTCGGCGGTTCAATTCCGCTTACCCACCCCAGTCGGGAGCGTCCCGATGATCGCCAGCCCGACCGTATCGGATGCCGAAAAGTCCGGCGTCAGTTACCCAAGTTGGGATGTAGCCAAGCCGGTAAGGCACCAGACTTTGACTCTGGCATTCCGCAGGTTCGAGTCCTGCCATCCCAGCCAGCCGAGTGCCTCGGCGCGCAAACGGACGAACGGGCCGGGGCACGAACCGTATGACCCGCTAGCTCAGTCGGCAGAGCACCTGCCTTTTAAGCAGGGTGTCCGCAGTTCGAATCTGCGGCGGGTCACCACAACATAAAATAATCCGAACCCTTATAATAGGGTTCGGATTATTGCCGTGTTCAGGCTACTGCGAAAATACCATGTCCCTGTTTTTATGCCCGATGAAGCCCAGCACGGTCATTGCCGCGCCCAGCACGGGCATCAAGATAAGGGCCACGATCTGGCCGGTTTCTATCTCCGCGCCGACCGGCAGCGGCAGCACCGGAACGTGCCCGAAAGGAGATAGCTTTGCCAGCCATTCGGGCAGATCCATCAAGCCGCCGAGGTAGAGCGAGAAAAACGCGTATCCCAGATATATGTACGCGAGGTTTGTGCGTTTCGGGAAATACCCAATAAGCAGCACGGTCATACCGAGCATAAACATCATAGCCGGCGAGTAGACCATGCACGCGTTGAAGATCTCGCTGAACGCGAACGGCGTGTCCATGACGGCGAGGCTGGCCGCCCAAAAACCGAAGCAGTTGAGAAACGGCATAAGCACGCTGGCCAGCAGGGCGAACAGAAAGTAGCCGCGGAGCTGGCTGTGCCGCGACGCCGCCCGCGCCAGGACATGCTCGGCATAGCCTCTGCTCTCTTGGGCGCGCGCCTTGGTCATAAACATCAGGACGGGGATTGTGGAGCAAATCGACATCAGCACGATAAGAAAGCCGATCATCCGCAGAGGGTCGCCGCCGGTGAACTGTATCAGGAAGTCGGCGGATTGAATGAATTGGTCAATATCGCCCATGATCGAGCCGTAGCTCATGCTTAGCACCGGCATCAGGATCACCCATACGATAAAGGATGTCTTGAGCATCCGCCATGCCAGTCCGCCGGGGCTTTTCAGATAGGGCTTGGCGTCGCGTCTGCCCGGGCGCGCGGCGATAAGGCCCTCGCCCATATCACGGGCGGCGCAAAGCCGGAACGCGGCGGCTGAGAAAACAACGGAAGCGCCCAGCAGGACAAATATCGGCCACCACTCGTTGTCAATATAGGTTTTTGTACGGCTGATCAGCCCGAAGGGGGAGAGACAGGCCAGCGCTTCGTTCCCCCGCATGTCGCCCGCGGCGCGCAGCATATAAACGGCGCCGAGGAACAGGAAGGAAAACGCCGACGCCGTGCGGGGATTTGCGGAGATCTGGCAGAAGATCGCGGTCACGGCGGCAAACACAAGGCCCACCGCGCCCATTGCCGCGCCGAACAGCATTGCGCCGGAGAAGGTCATATCCTCCGCGCCCACCAGTCCTAACCCGAGGCCCAGCAGCAGGGCGAACGCGGCGTTGACTATGACGGCGGCGGTAAGCGTCGCGGAGAGGTTGGCCAGCCGTCCGGTCGGAAGCGAGCGGACGACTTCGATACGCCCAAGCTCCTCGTCCTGACGGGTGTGGCGCACTACCAGAAAGATGTTCATAAACGCCATGCCGATGGCGCTCCAGACCAGCATGAACAGCGAGTACATGGCGCCCAGTGAAAAGGCTCCGCCGGCCGAGAGGTATATCGGCCCCATCATGGCGATCATCGCCGGGTTCTCCATCATTATCAGTATGGTTTCACGGCCCTCGGGCGTGTCGAACATATTCGGCAGCGCCGCTCCGAACCCGATTATCAGAGACGCGATAACGGCGAACCAAACTGGCAGACGCAGACGGTCGCGCCGGAAAATCAGCTTGCACAGCGTGAGGTTGTTAGCGAACATTCTGCTCACCCCCTTATATTCTCATAGTGGCTCATGAACAGCTCCTCCAGCGTGGGCGGCGTACATTCGAGCTTGATTATGCCGAATTTCGTCAAATGCGCCATCACGCTGTTGATTTCCTTTGTATCGACGGCGAAAACTACGCCGTTGTTGGATTTGCGGATGTCGTGTATGCCGGGTGCCTCCGCCAGATTTTCAATCGGGCGCTCGGTTTCGGCGCTCACGCTGGTGCGCGTGAGGTGGCGCAGCTCCGCCATGGTGCCGGTTTCGATGATGCGGCCCTCGCGGATAATGCTCACCTTGTCGCACAGGCGCTCGACCTCCTGTAAAATATGGCTGGACAGGAACACGGATTTGCCGGCGTTCTTTACCTCCAGCACACATTCCTGAAAGACTTTTTCCATAAGCGGGTCAAGCCCGCTGGTCGGCTCGTCAAGTATGTACAGGTCGGCGTCGGAGGAAAACGCGGCTACAAGCGCCACTTTCTGCCGGTTGCCCTTTGAATAGGTGCGGCATTTCTTGGTGGGGTCAATGTCGAACTTTTGGATAAGCTCTTTTTTGCGGCTTTCGTTTTTGCCTTTGCGCAGCCGCACGAACAGGTCTATGACCTCGCCGCCGGTCAGGTTGGACCAGAGGTTGACGTCGCCGGGGACATACGCGACGTTTTTGTGGATTTCCACGGCGTCTTTCCACACATCCCTGCCGAAAATCGACGCGCTGCCCTTAGTGGCCTTTAAGATGCCCAGCAGCACGCGGATAGTCGTCGTTTTGCCCGCGCCGTTGGGGCCGATAAAGCCGTAGACCTCGCCGGGCTGTACGCTGAGGTTAACGTCCTTCAGCGCGATGAACTGCCCGTAGTTCTTCGTCAGGTTTACCGTTTGCAGCATTGCCTGTGCCATGTTAACATTCCTCCTTATAAAATGTTTTTCTGAATATCTCAAAGTATGCCTTTATCTCCTCGAGAAAACGGCTGTATTCTTTTTGGAAGTCCTTGAGGTTCGGCGAGTTTATCCGCTCCATCTGCGAGTTGGCGTAGCCTACGTGCGTCCAGTAGATGATATTGACGGCCTTTTTGGGGTCTATGCCGTCCCTGAAAAGCGTTTCGTCGATGTTCGCGAAGATTTTCGGCGCCTGCTCCGCCAACAGATGTCTGTTTGCCGACTTGAACGCGTCGTAGCCCTTTTCGTTATACGCCGTGGTCATGAAGTCGAACACCACGGGGTATTTATATGACAGATCCGCTTTAAGCAGAATTATCTGCCACATTCTATCCAGAAAATCCCGCTGCTCAAAGTTTATAAGCTCGAAATACTCTTTAAGCGTGACCTCGACGGCATACTGAAGAACAAACTCGTACAGGCTCTCCTTGCAGCCGAAGTAGTGGAACAAAAGCCCCTTTGATATGCCCGCCTCGTGGACAATCTCGTCGGTTGACGCTTTCTTATAGCCCTTGTTGAACTCCTTCATCGCGGCGTTTAAGATTCTGTCCCGCTTTTCCGGCTCCATGGACATGATTTTATGCGCGTATATGTCATCCAATTTAACCACTCCCTTTCTTTTGACAGGCCCCGTATAATTAATTGACTGAATCGGTCAATTACAATATAACATGATTGACCAAATAAGTCAATAGGGTTTTTGAAAAAATTTCCTGAAATTTTTTCAGCGGCGCAAAAAGCCCCGTAACCATACGGTTACAGGGCTTGACGGGGGCTGCGCTCCCCTACTTCAGTTTATCGCGGGAGAGATATTCCTTTGTCATGCCCATTACGACCTTGCTCAGCAGTATCAGCGCGATAAGGTTCGGAATGGCCATCAGCCCGTTAAGCGTGTCGGCGATGTCCCAGACAAGCGTGAGGCCGCCGATTGCGCCCACGACTATCAAGCCGCAGAAAATCAACTTATAACCCAGCTCCAAGGATTTGCTCTTGTTCGTGAGGTAGCCGAGGCACTGCTGCCCGTAATACGACCAGCTTATAATCGTGGAACCGGCGAAGCACAGTATGGCAATCGAAACAAAGTACGCTCCGAAGGTGCCGAAGGTGCCCTCGAATGACGCGATGGTCAGCGGCGCTCCCGAAAGCCCGCCCTCATACAAACCGGCGGTGAGAATGACGAGCGCGCTGATCGTGCAGATGATAAGCGTATCCACAAAGACCTCGAAAACGCCCCAAAGCCCTTGATTGACAGGGTCCTTGTTCCGTGAAGCGGCGTGCGCTATAGGAGCCGAGCCAAGACCGGCCTCGTTGGAAAATACGCCGCGGGCGACGCCGTAACGCATGGCGCGCATTATAACATAACCCATTATGCCGCCGCCGACGGACTGGAACGAAAAAGCGTTTGAGAAGATTGCCCCGAACGCTCCCGCCAGCTTGTCCGCGTGAGCGATAATGATAGCCAATCCGCCGAGGAAATAAAAGATTGCCATGAAAGGCACCAGCTTCTCCGTCACGGACGCGATACGCTTGATGCCGCCGATGATAACCAGCGCGGTGAGCGCCGCGATGACGATACCTGTGGCCAGCGGGGGGATGCTGAAGGTGCTTTCAAGCGAGCCGGCTATGGCGTTGGACTGCGTCATGTTGCCGATGCCGAAGGCCGCGAGCGCGCCGAATACGGAGAAAATGACCGCCATCACCTTGCCCAGACCTTTGGATTTAAGCCCGTTTCTCATATAGTACATGGGGCCGCCGTGGTAGACGCCGTTCGCGTCCGTTTCGCGGTACTTGACGGCAAGCACGACCTCGGCGTATTTGGTCATCATGCCGAAGAAGCCCGACATCCACATCCAGAACACCGCGCCGGGGCCGCCGAGGACGATAGCCGTCGCAACACCCGCGATGTTGCCGACGCCGACCGTCGCGGCCATCGCCGTTGTGACCGCCTGGAACGGCGTGATGTTGCCGTCGATGTTTTTCTCGCCCTTTTTGCCTGAGAACAGCGCTCCGAAAGTGGCCTTCCACCAGACGCCGATGCGGCTTACCTGAAACGCGCCCGACCAGACGGTGAAGAACACGCCCGTGCCGACCAGCAGTATCAGCATGGGCGGGCCCCACACAATACCGTTCAGCCAGTCGTTGAAGTTTAGAATACCTTCCATTTGCTTCTCTCCTTCGCTTTTTTGAATTTATGCCAGTCATTATAACACATGCGGCGGCCCGTGACAACTTTTTTTCAAAAAAGATCGGTCTTTTGTTAACGTGGCCGGATTTTTGTCCGATATATGGTAATAAAACCAAAAATGCACTTGACATAATATCTGACAGGCACTACAATATATCGTGTGAGATAACGAGGATTCTACACAAGACGTATAAGAGGGTGGGTTTTTTTGGAACGCTGGCAGGATCATTACAGTGTATTGCAGGTGCATCCCGATGCCGAAATCGAGGTTATTCAAAGCGCGTATAAACGTCTGTGCAGAAAGTATCATCCCGACGTAAACCATTCGGACGCCGCGACGGAGAAGATAAAGCACATAAATCTCGCGTATGAGGCGCTGTCCGACCCCGTTCAGCGGCGCGCGTTTCACGTCGAGTGGACGCGGCGCTCAGTCACGCGTCTGCCGGCAACGACGCGTGTAGAGGTGCGCGAGCGCGTGGTTTACGTAAATCGGACACCGTCTAAGCCCGCTCCTCCCCCCCCGCCTGTAAAGGATATGGGTACGCCCGAGGCGGGCGCGGTTCTGCGGGATTATTTTAATAAAATCTCGTCGAAGAATTTCCGCGAGGCTTTCGCGCTGGTATCCGATCTGGACAAAAAACGCTTCAGCTACGGCAGCTATGTGGAATGGCAGGAATCCGTGGCGGCAATCTATCAGATCGGCAGCTTTGACATCGAGCTGTTCAGGCGGCACAACGACCTGAAGGCGGACAAGGACATTAAATACCGCGCGGAGGAATTTAAGGTCAGCGTTTCTGAAAAGGACAAGCTGACAGGAAGGGTGAACGAATATTCGTTTACCAAGTTCGCCGTGTGTGAAAACGGCAAATGGCACATATATCTGGGCTACCGCGACCTGACGCCGCTGCTTGTACAGTTTAAGACCATGGCTTCGACACAGGAGGAAACCATCCTCATAAACCAATGGGACAGCTACCGCGAAACACACGACCTGACGCTGGGGCTTTTGAATAAAAAAGGGCTGGAGCGTGCCGCCGAGCCGGAGATGTACCGCCAGCGGCGCTATGACCGCCCGTTCTCCGTAGCGATTTTCAAAATAATGCTGCCCGACAGGATAACCGACGACGGCCACCGCCGCCATGTCATGAAATATATCGGCTATATCATCAGTAAAAACGTGAGGCTTATCGACCATGTCGCGTGGCTGGGCGACGACAGCTTCGGCCTGCTGTTCGGCGAGTCGGACAAGCGCTCCGCTATTCTGGCGGCGCGGCGCATATTGCAAACAGTGATGCACGACGTCGCCGCCTGCTTTGACTTTGAGATTGACATGAAGATGGGCGTCGCGCCCTATACGGGCGAGAGTACGGACGATATGCTGTCGCTGTGCGCGCGCACAATCAGCGCGTCCGGCGATAAGGCGCGGGCACGCGTGCGGGCGTAGCGGCGCGGCCCTGACCTGCGCCCGTGTGCCTGACGGGATAGCCGTGCGGGCAGTGCTTTTCGGCCATGTGCGGGCATGGCGCGGCCGGGGCGCTCTCCGATAACACGGCGGGGACGTCCGGCGCGGCTATTCTTCGGATATAATAGTTACCGGGGCTGTAATACATCGGACATTCCGTGTTATAATGATAAACGGTAACTCCCGGCTCGCGTTTCAGCCGCCGAACGGTAAAGGGGCTGTCAAAATAAAAGTTGCTCATCGCGCGATACCTCCTCTTAACAGCTCAGCATATGCCTGTAGGCTACAAATTGTTCGCAAACTTGGAGCTTTTAAGCGGATTTTACTTTTCCGTAACTTGGAGGGTTTATGCGGATTTTAGTGGTGTCGGACAAGGAAAGCCGTTATATCTGGGATCATTTTGATAAATCGGTGTTCTCCGATATTGGCATGATTCTGTCTTGCGGCGACCTCTCGGCGCCTTATCTGGAGTTTTTGGTGACCATGGTTAACGGTGCGCCTCTTTTTTATGTCCCCGGAAATCATGACAAGGGTTTTGCAACCGCGCCGCCCGAGGGCTGCGTGTGCGCCGACGGGAAGATTGTCAGCGCCGGAGGGCTGAGGGTGCTGGGGCTGGGCGGCTGCCGCAGCCCGCACAGAAATATATATCAGTATACCGAGAGGGATATGGCGCGGCGTGTTAGGAGAATGAGGCGCGCTATAAAAAAAGAGGGCGGCTTTGACATACTGCTCACGCACGCGCCCGCGTTCGGGCTGGGCGACGGCCGCGATCTGTTCCACAGGGGCTTTGAGTGCTTTGTCGGGCTGCTTGACACATATCAGCCCAAATATCATTTTTACGGGCATCAGCATAAAAATTATTCACATGAAAAACCGCCCGAAAGTTATAAAAACACGCAGCTTGTCAACGCGTTTGGCTATAAAATAATCGAAACATAACGCTTTTGTACAGCTTCGACAAAAACACTCCTTTTTTTATGGCTATCTTGACCATTGACATATCACGCATTGTGTGGTATCTTGTAGCAGTTCCACATGATGATCGGGGGCGCATAATGTGATAGGTAAAAGAATACGCGAGCTGCGGCGGGGCGCGAAGCTGACTCAAAAGGAGCTGTCCGATCACCTCGGGGTATCGGCCAGCGCCGTGGGTATGTATGAGCAGGACCGGCGTATGCCGGACATCGAAACAATCTCGGTTCTGTGCGGCATGTTCAATATAACGGCGGATTATCTGCTGTTCGGCAAGGGCGCGCCGTCGTCCGAGGGCGTGCCGGCGGACAGGTTCCTTGACGGCATAAGGCAGCAGATCGACCGGCAGAAGGGGCTTTTATATGAACAATTGCCCGGAAACAGGCAGAGATTCTTTTCAAACGCGGAGATGGACAAGCTGAGCGACGCGATTTATATAGGCGCCGCCATGGCTCTGGGGATACAGACAAGAAAGGACGATTAAAAAGATATGAGCGCTTCACGTGAAAAACAGAGGAGAAAACAACAGGCGGCCCAAGGCGGCGCGGAGAATAAAAGGGCGCGCGCCGATATAAGCGCGGTTCTTTTCCGCAATCTGCTGGCCGTACTGTGCGTTGTGCTGGTACTGGCGCTTGTCGCCGTCATTTTAGTTGGGCAGGGTGTGCCGCAGCAGTATATTACCGCCGTTACCGCCGAGGGGCAGAGCATCACGGCGGCGGAGTTCAACTTCTTTTACTATGCCAGCCTGAATGATTTCTATAATGAAATGGGTTCGTTTCTGGTGTCTTACGGTATGCTGGACCCCGCCGTGCCGCTGAACCGCCAGGATTCCTGGACAGAGGGGCAGACGTGGCACGACTATATCGTCGAGGCGACTGTGAGCAAGATACATTCCACGGTGGTATGGAGCGAATACGCCAAGCGCGAGGGCGTTTCGATGAACGAGGAGGATCTGGCCTTTGTCGAGGATATGCTCCGGTCGGCAAGGGAGAGCGCCGCCGCGCAGGGCGTGAGCGTTAACAAGCTGCTCAGCACAAGCTACGGCCGCGGCGTAAACGAGAACAATTTCCGCAGGTTTGTCGAGCGGCAGGTGCTGGCGTCGCGCTATGAAGCGCATTTATACGAGAGCTTTACCTTCTCCGAACAGGAGATAACCGAGCATTACAACGCGAACAAGGAGCTGTTCGACAAGGTTGATTACCGCGAGTTCAGAGTGAGCCAATATGTCGGCGAGGCTGAATACGCGCGGCTTATGGAGGAAAACGATGGGGAGGAGATCGACCTGAACGAGCTGGTGGACTCCCCTGTCGGCGAAATCACATTCGAGGCGAAGCTGGCATATGACAAGGTCGCGGCGCTGGCGGAAAACCCCGAGCTGACCGAGGAGAGCTTTAACGAGCTGGCCGCCGCGCTCGCGGACGAGGAGTCGCGTCAGGCGTTTGAGGAGGATCCCGACCATACGCTTATAAAGGGCGCGTCGTTCAGCGGCGACGGCCACGACCACGACGACACCGGCCATGACCCCGGCGACAATCTAAGCGACTGGCTGTTCGACGCGGCGCGCTCGCGCGGCGATGTGACCGTGATGGCCGACGACGCCGACTATGTCGCGGTGATGTTCCTTGAGCGGATTGTCGAGGACGACCAAACCGTTAATATGCGCCAGATCGTGTTTATCCCCTCCAGCGACAACGACGCCGGATGGAACGACGCCGAAAGACGCGCCAACGCCCTGCTTGAAACCTTCGGCGGCGGCGAACAGGAGTTCATCGCACTTGTAAGGGACAACACCGCGGACGTCAACACACGGCACACAGGCGGGCTTTATAAAGAGATGCGCCGCGCCGGCTTTGAAAACGACGAAGCCTTTGCCCAGTGGCTGTTCGATCCGGCGCGCGAGCCCGGCGACTGCGAGGTTCTGAGAAGCTCTTCGGGTTATCATATTATTTACTTCTCATCGTGGGGGCGCCCGTTCTGGCAGGTCAACGTCGAAAGCACGCTGCGTAACCATGAAAACAACGAGCTGCGCGAAGAAAAAGCCGCCAATCTCCCCGCGCCGGGCACGAACTGGCTGGGCATGAGGCTGATTACGAGGGCGTAAACGCGAGGAGAGGATTTGTATGGCAAAGATTCTTTCTATCGGTGAGATTTTATGGGATGTGTTCCCAGACAAAGAGATAATCGGCGGCGCGCCGTTTAATCTGGCGGTTCACGCGCGCGCGCTGGGCTGCGACGCCTATATCCTGTCCCGCGCGGGCTGTGACCGCCGGGGGGAGACCGCCGCCGAACAGGTGAGGCTAAAGGGCATTAACGGCAGGTATCTGCAAAAGGACGCGGACAGGCCCCACGGCACCGCCGTCGTCAATTTTACAAGCCCGGGGATCGCGGTTTATCATATACCGCCGGACGGAAGCCATAACTTTATCGCCGCCGATGATAATACCGTCGCGGATATAAACGCCGGAGGGTTTGACATGCTCTGCTTCGGCACGCTGGCGCAAAAGGGCGAGGTCAGCCGCAAATCCATCCAAGCCGTCCTTAACGGCGTGAAAACAAGGCACAGGTTCTTCGACGTAAACCTGCGCATGGAGTTTCACGACAGGGATGTTATAGATTTCTCGCTCGGCAGGGCCACGATTTTCAAGATAAACGAAGAGGAGTGCGTTATCGTTTCGCGGGAGCTGTTCGGCAGGGAGATGCCGCCTGACGATTTCGCCGCCGCCGTGATAAAAAAATATAACACCGAGCATATGCTGATAACGCTCGGCCCCAAGGGCTGCGCCGTATACAGCGGCGGCAGGCGCGAAACATTCGCGCCGCCCGATGTGCCCGTAGCTGATACTGTGGGCGCGGGCGACGCGTTTTCCGCCGGATTTATTTACAGCCTGCTGCGCGGAGGCGACGCTTTCGGCGCCGCCGTGTTCGGGAACGCCATGGGCTCGTTTGTCGCGTCGAAGGAGGGCGCGACGCCCGCGCTGAATGTGGCGGAGCTTGAAGCGCTGGGAGTTAGGGTCAATTAACAATTAACAATGAACAATTAACAATTGGGAACTGTTCGTAGGGCGCGATGTCTTCATCGCGCCGTTTTTATTGCGATGTTTTTATTGCGATGTCTTCATCGCGCCGTTTTCATTGCATTGTTTTTATCGCGCCGTTTTTATTGCGCCGTTTTTATCGCGCCGTTTTTATAAGGGCGGCGGGGTGCCGCCCTTTTTTGTCGCGCTATGTCGTGTTGCGCCGTGATATGTTGATTGCACACATATTTGCCGCACAACGCCGTCCGCTATTTATAGTCGCTCAGATAGTCCTTGTTCGCCGCGAACATCTCCTCGACCATGTCGTGTATCTCCTGCATACTGGCCACGGCGGAGGTCAGCGGGTCGAACAGAACGGCGTGGAACACCTTGCGCTTGTCGCGCTCGAAGTACGCCTGCACCGCCAGCTCCTCGATCTGCGCGCTGATAGAGGTGAGCAGCGCGAGCTGCGGCGGCAGCGCGCCGACGTGTATCGGGCGCAGTCCGGCAGGCGCCGCCAGCACGGGCACCTCGACACAGCAGCCGTAGGGGAGGTTGTCTATAAGCCCGAAGTTGCGGACGTTGCCGTTGAACTCGAACGGCGTCTTGTCGCCGAACACGGCGTTGAAGATATACGCGGCGTATTCATGCCCGCGCTCGATGTCAACATCGTCGTCGTCCAGCCACTCCAGAATCTCATCGCGCCACGTATCCTCGCGCTCAAGATACTCATTGAGGATAAAGGCATACGCCCCGGGGTTCCAGCCCGTGCCGTGCGTACAGAACTTTTCGATCAGGTCGAGGCGCTTTCTGAACCACGCGTTATACTCCGAGTGGTGGCCCGACGACTCCGTGGTGTAGTAATCGAGGTGCTTGAACATCTCGTTGCGCACCTGTTCCATGTTAAGTATCTCGGGGCGGTTCATCGACTCTCTTATCTGCGGGTACGCGTCAACGCCGTTGACCTTAAAGTCCAGATAAAACGCCTGATGGTTTATCCCCGCGCAGAGATATGTCACGTCGGCGGGGTTAGCGCCGATAAAGAACGCCAGCATTTCGGCGGTGCCCTGAACGCTGTGGCACAGGCCGCTGAGGGTGAGGGATGTCTGCTCCTGCATGGCGCGGCACAGCATGGCCATGGGGTTTGTGTAGTTAAGCACTATCGCCTCGGGGCAGTATTTCTCGATGTCGCGGCATATATCCAGTATGACCGGCGCCGTCCTTAAAAAGCGGAAGATGCCCGACGGGCCGCGTGTATCGCCCACGTTGGTGTCAATGCCGTATTTCTTGGGGATCTCGATGTCGTTGCGGAATACATGCGGCCCTCCGGCGAGAATGGTTATCAGCACGCCGTCCGCGCCCTCAAGCGCTTTGGCGCGGTCGGTTGTGGCGGTGACCTTCGCCGGATAGTTGCCGGCCTTGACCAGCTTGTTGCACGCGCGCTCGATGTAGTCCAGCCGCTCCTGGTTAATGTCCATCAGGCAGATGTGGGAATCCTTGAGCGCCGGAAACGACAGGATGTCCCGTACCAGCGTGCGCGTAAACCCAAAGCTGCCCGCGCCGATGAAAGTGATCTTCTTCATTGATAGTTACCTCCTTATTATTTTTTCTTTCGCTTCAGTATGAGCCATACGCAAAGTCCGGCCGCCGCGGCGCAGACAAGTACGATCCACCATTGAAAGCCGTCGGATTCGTCGGACGGCGCGGGGGGTTCGGGCTCGGCGGGGGGCGCGGTTTCCTCAGGCTGAGGAGTGGGCTCAGGCGTGGGTTCGGGCAGAAGGATTACAAGGCTCTCCTCCTCCGCCAGCGCCGGAGCTTCACCGTAGGCCGCGAAGAAAGCGCGGAGCAGCTCAGGCGCCGTCCATTCCATCGCGCGGCGGTCCAGCAGCTTGTCCTGCCTGCCGTCGTTATCGTTGTGGTTCCACCAGAACGAGGGTATGCCCATTGCCGCGAACTCGCCGAAGTAATACTCGGTCCAGCCCGTCATCACATCCACGCTGGGGGAGATTTCGCTGGGATCATAGCCGGGCGCGATCTCCTTTATAAACAGAGGGACGCCCGCGTCCGCCGCGTTTCTTATGTTGCGGAAGTTGTCGTCGGGATAGAAGAACACGCAGAGTACGGTATAGGGGTCGTCCTCGGGCAGCGTGTGGAACGGCAGTGAGTCGGCGTTTGCGCCCGCCGTGGTCAGCGCGACGACGCGCTGTGCGTTGTTGCCGCCAGACTCGCGTATGGTTTTCAGCGCGGCGGCGTTCATCCGCTCAACCTTTTCGCAGAGCTCCTCGTCAACGATCCCGACGCCGTCTATAAAGCTGTCCCATATCCAGCCGCCCTTTATGATACGGTGGGGCTCGTTCATCGGCTCGAAGACAAGTTTTTCGGAGTAGTCACCGAAGCGCTCGCTTATCTGCGCCCACACGGCGGTCAGCCACTCCTCGGCCTCGTCCAGCTGTCCGCTGTCCAGCATTCTGTAAAACTCGTTCTCGTGGTGGGTGTTCAGGATGACATACAGCCCCTCGCCAAGCGCCCAGTCAACGCATTGCTGCACCCTGTCCATCCATTCCTCATAGACGGTGTAATCATCGTCCATATGCACGCCCCATGAAACGGGGATACGGACGCTGGCAAAGCCCATACGCGCGATCTCCTCGAAATGGCTCCGCTCGATTTTCGCCTCGCCCCAGCAGGTTTCATAGTCCATGTGGCCGCCGGTATAGCCGTCCCAGTTCGGGTACGCGTCCAGCGTGTTGCCGATGTTTATGCCCACGCCGAATTTGTCCAGCATCTCGCGGCCGGTGATTGGGGTGAAATCCTCCGCGAGCGCCGCGCCCGGCGCAAGCGCGAGGAAGAGGGATAACGCGAGGGCTGTGAGTTTCTTTTTCATGCGGGTTCCTCCTTATGTTGGGTATAGTCCCCTAAATGTATTCGTTTATCTCCCAGTCGCCGCCGCTCCACGTGCCGAACGCCTCGGAGTATTCGTCATGCAGGAACATGTGCAGAATCTCGTGCAGCAGATTGTCCGACTTTGAAGCGAACAGCGCGTCGATGTCCATCCAGATGTTCGCGCCCTCGTCCGAGCGGTCCAGCAGCTCGCCGCCGTAGTCGGAGGTCTTGTACAGGAACACGAGATACCGGCCGCCGTTGTCCCTGTTTATCCAGTGCAGCACGCCGCAGCTTTTCAGATTGCGTATGTCAAGCCCCGTCTCCTCCTTGATCTCGCGGACCGCGCCGGCGGCAAAGCTCTCGCCCTTTTCAGCGTGCCCGCCCGGGAACGAATAGCCGTGAAAACTTTTAACGCGGTCCTGAACCAGGACCTTGCCTGTGACGGCGTCCTGTATCATGACCATATTCGTAAGCTCGACCGCGCTCATTGCCTTACCGTCCAATCATATATATTTGCGTATGGGTCGCCGTATACCGGCGCTATGCCGCTGACCGCGCTCCTGTGCGTGAGCGCGTACCCGCGCTTGAACAGAAGCGGCGCGATAGGGGTTTCGTCATAGAACGCGGCGTAATCGGACAACGCCCGTGAGGCCGGCTCGGTTTCCAGCCACCGCCTGACGGAAAAATCCGCCGGGAGAGTTATTCTTTCGCAGTAAAGGCCGAAGCTTCCGCTCTCTTTGGCGTTTCTGTATGCCGAGGAGGTGAGCGCGCCGACCTCCGCGCCGACGCCCGATCTGACAAGCTCCGCGGCGATATATTCAGCCGAGGCAGTCGCGCGGGTGTCGCTTTCCTCCGTGATTATCTCCAGCGTGAACGGTATGTTTAAGCGCCCCTGACGGAATTCCAGAATTCCGTCGTTGTCCGAGTCCCAGACGTCCAGCTCCTGCATGACCCGCGCGAATACCTTGAGGTCGAAATTGGCGCCGGAGCCGTAAACCGCCGGAGGAACCGGCAGCGAAGCCGCGTCGGCGGCCCCGCCGAAAACCTCCCTGACAATGCCGGCGCGGTCAAAGGCGGCGGATAACGCCTGTCTTACGGCGCTGTGGGCGAGCAGAGGGTGATCGGCGTTGAACCCGATGTAGTACATCGTGGGCGTGGGATATTCCCACATGTCATAGTCGCCGCTGTAGCGGACGCCGAAATCGTCGTTTATATCCTCGGTGACAACGCTTAAATCTCTGGCGCCCATTAGATGGGGCAGATCCTCCGGCTTGTCCGCCGCGATAAGCTCAATGCGCTCCAGCGGCGGCTTTGCCTCCGCCCAATGGCCGGCGAACGGCACCAGATAATCACGCTCGTTATCGGGATCCCATATGTGTTCATAGGGGCCTGTACCCGCTGGGAAAAGCCCCGCGCCCGCCGCTCCGGCGACGGGAAAGGTCAGGAGCGCGGAAAAGCGGGGGTTCGGCGCGTCCAGCACAATTTCTATATCATCGCCGGCGGCGCGGACGGATACGACTCCCGCAAGCCTTGCCGAATACGGGGAGGCGGGCGAACGCGCGGTCTGTATGGAGCTTATGACGTCGCCTGCCGTGAGCGGTTCGCCGTTGTTGAACATAACGTCCTGCCTGAGCCTCAGGATAAACGTTATATTGTCGGTTGTCGATATTTCGGCGCAAAGCCGCTCGCGCGCGGTGAAATCCCGGTCCAGCGCGAACAGCCCGTCGTACATCAGATTGTACAGCTCTCTCATAACGCGGTTCGTCGTCAGCAGAGGGTGCCTTAGCTCCGCCGGATTCCACGCGACGCCGAACATGCTGTTGCGCGGCGTCCGGTGTACGACGACCCACGGCGCGGGCGCGGGGGTCAGTTCCTCCGGTTCCGAAGCGCCGGAGGGTCTGTCCGCGTCGTCAGCGGGGGTACAGGCGGCAAGAAACAGCGCGGCGGCGACCGCAAGGGCCGACGTCCTCAGAGTCACAACACTATCACCGCCGCTTGGGTGCCGCGCTCCGAGCCGCTCCGCCTGTGGGAGAAAAACTCGTCGTCGAGACAGCATGTACAGAGAGGCGACACGTCCACGTCATGGATACCCGCGCGGTTCAGCAGCCATGTGTTTATGCCTCTTAAATCCACCTGATATTTTTCGCCGGATTTGGCGATATACGGCGACATATCCGCGCCGCCGAATCTCATGGCGCGCGGGACGTCGTCGTGGGTTTCAAAGCAGCACGCCCCTATCGACGGGCCTATCGCCGCGCGGATATTTTTGCAGCCGTAGCGCTGGACCATGGCGCCCGCCGTCTTTACGGCGAGGGCCGACGCCGTTCCGCGCCATCCGGCGTGGGCGGCGCCTATCGCCTTGGCGACGGGGTCGTAGAGCAGCAGCGGCACACAGTCCGCCCAGAAAATCGTGAGCGCGACGCCGGGGACGTCGGTTATCAGCGCGTCGCACTCCCACACGGACGGGCGCGAAAAGCCGTTGCCCCTGTGACGGCGTTCGGCTGTGCGCACCTTGTCGCCGTGCGTCTGCTTGGTGAACACAAGGTCCTCCGTGTCTATGCCGACGGCGGACGTGAAGAGGTTATAGTTCTGGAGTATGTCGTCCCTGTCGTCCAGCTCCGACGAGCCGAGGTTCAGGCTGTCGAACGGCGGGTGCGAAACGCCGCCGATACGCGTTGAAAACGCGTGCGTCACCCCGTCCAGCACAGGAGAGGTATAGAATCTTACGCCGTCTATGGTGTTTTGTGTGAAAGACATAAAATATATCCCTCCCGGCAGATTAATCGGTTGAGCGTTTCCAGTTGCCTGTCGCGGAGCAGGTTAAAAACGCGGAGATAAAGCCCGATATGTCGCCGTCCATAACGGCGGAAATGTTGCCCGACTCGTGTCCCGTGCGGTGGTCCTTGGCAAGCGTATACGGCATGAATACGTATGAGCGTATCTGGCTGCCCCACTCTATGGCCTTCTGCTCGCCCTTTATGTCCTCTATCCGGTCTAAATGCTCGCGCTCCTTTATCTCGACCAGCTTCGAGCGGAGCATCCGCATCGCCATGTCGCGGTTTTGGTGCTGGCTGCGCTCGTTCTGGCAGGCGACGATTATACCGGAGGGGATGTGCGTTATCCTGATCGCCGACTCGGTTTTGTTCACATGCTGGCCGCCCGCTCCGCCCGAGCGGTAGGTGTCCACCTTTAAGTCCTCGTCGCGTATGTCTATCTTTATATCGTCCGGCAGCTCCGGCATGACCTCGACGGCCGCGAACGAGGTGTGCCTGCGCCCCGACGCGTCGAACGGCGATATGCGCACAAGGCGGTGGACGCCCATTTCGCCCTTCAAAAGCCCGAACGCATTTGTGCCCTCTATCAATATAACGGCGCGTTTTATGCCCGCCTCGTCGCCGTCCTGATAGTCCAGTATCTTATACGTGAGGTCGCTGCGCTCGGCCCAGCGCGTGTACATGCGGTAGAGCATGTCCGCCCAGTCCTGCGCCTCGGTGCCGCCGGAACCGGCGTGAAACGACATGATGGCGCCGCAGGCGTCGTATTCGCCCGAGAGCAGCGCCGCGAGCCGCGCGTTATCCATGTCCTTTTCCCATTTGGCGGCGCCTGTTTCCAGATCGGGCAGCAGGCTCTCGTCCTGCTCCTCTATCGCCAGCTGGCACAGTGTTTGTAAATCCTGCCATGTATTATACAGAGCGTTGAACTTATCGACCGTGTTGCGCAGCTGCTTTATTTCGCGCATTATTTTCTGGCCGTTTTCCATGTCCTGCCAGAAATCCGCCTCCTGCGTCTGGGACTCGAGAGCGTCGATGCTTTTTGATTTTGCCGCGACATCCAGCGCGCGGCGCAGCTCCTCCAGCGCGGGGCGCGCGGCGCCGAGCCGCTGTTTATATTCCTCAAAGACAATCATATAAATCTCCCGATATATTTTATTCCGAAACGCGGCTTATTAGACCGCCACTATTCTATATCATAATTTTATGTGTGTCAAGTAGGGTCAGGGTTCCATCCCTGACCGCCGTGGGTTCCATCCCTGACCGCCGTGTGCAGGGTTCCATCCCTGACCGGAGACTTACCCCTGCGCGGCACAACATAAAAAAGGCCGGGCATGGAAGCCCGACCCCGCAAAGCCCTGTACGCGTTACCCGATAAATCTGTGTTTGTCCACGAGGTACACCGTGAGGAAGTACATGCCGATCGCCGCGATGAAATATGCCGCCGTGCTGTATATGCCGGCGCCTGTTATTGCACCGGAGAACTCGTCGAGAGAATACGTCTCTCTGAAGAAAGGGCTGCCTATCTTCACTATAAGCCAGGTTATGCCGATATTTGCCACGAAGAAGCTGACCACGCCGGTGACAGTCCCCAGCCCGCGCTCCTTCAGGAACGGCACGTTGCACAGCGAAACGCTGAAGCCCAGCAGGACGACCGTTAAAACGGAGATCGAGATTCCCGTCCCAAGCAGCAGGAACAAGGCGCTTCTTATTTCGGCGTCGGTAGCGCCGATGGATCTTAACATATTGCTCATATCTCTCCAAAAGTCGCCCAGCGTCGCGCCGCTGTTTGCCAGAGCTATCCCGCCGATCCCAACGGCCCAGAAGAACGTGATCAGCGCGGCTGTGACGACGCCCCAAATGAGGATGCAGATCAGCTTAGACGCAACCAGCGTGTGCGGCGAAGCGGGCAGACTGTAGCCCAGATAGCTCTCGTTTGAGCAGAGCTGTGAGTGCAGGTGCCGCACGCTTATCACGATATACATTATCGAGTATATCGTCGTGGCGATGACGGCGAGGAACATTGCGATACCCGTGACCAGCATGCTGTCAAGCCTTGCCGCCGCGGCGGCCACGATCAGCAGCGCGCCCGTCAGCGCCGCCATAACGGCGTATTTTCTCGCGCCGAACATGATGTCGTACTTTATCATTTTCCCTAACATTTGAATTCCTCCCTAAACAGTTGGTCTATAGACATGCCGCGCTCCGCGCGTATCGCGTCGGCTTCGCCGTCGAGGACGACGCGCCCCTCTTTTAAGAATATCGCCCGTGTGATTATCCCCTCCACGTCCGTTATCAGATGTGTTGAGAACAGTATCGCGCCGTTTTCGTTGTAGTTGCGGATGATGGTGTCCAGTATGAACTGGCGCGCCGCCGGATCGACTCCCGCGATAGGCTCGTCGAAGATGTACAGCATTGCCTTGCGCGACATGGTCAGCACCAGCTGGAGCTTTTCCTTCATGCCCTTTGACAGCGTGCGCACGACGGAGCGTTCGTTCAGCCGCACCAGCGTCAGCATTTCGCGGGCCTTTGTGATGTCGAAGTCCGAAAAGAAATCGGCGTACATATTCAGCGCGGTTGAGATGCGGATGTCTTTCCTTATAAAGTCCACGTCGGGGAGATATGAGATATAGCCCTTGGAAGCCGCGCCCGGCACGTGACCGCAGATGTTGATTGTGCCGCTGTGGTTGGTTATCAGTGTGTTGATAATTTTTATCAGCGTGGTCTTGCCGCTGCCGTTCGGGCCGAGCAGACCCACTATCTGGCCGCTCTGCACGTCGAAGCTGACGTTTTCGAGCGCTGTGTGCTGATTGTATTTTTTGCCTACGTTTTGGATGCTTAGAATTGTTGACATACTCTTTTTCCTCCTTTTATCTTTTTCTGACGGTTCCGAGAATACCGGCGCCCGTGTTGACTGTTTTGGGGCTGCCGTCGTAAACGACGGAGCCGACGCCGCTCATACTGATGTCCAGTGTTTCCGAGGCGTATACGTTGCAGCTTCCCGCGCCGTTCATGGTCACGCTGCTGTCGGCCGCGCGGAAGTCAAACGCCTCGATATTCCCCGCGCCGTTTATCAGTATCGCCGACCGCTCCGCCTCGCCCGTCAGGCTTATGGAACACGCGCCGTTTACGTTGAGCGAGAAGCTGTCAAGACTGCCGAACGCCATTCTCGCGTCCACCGCTCCGTTCACAAGCCCGTTGAAATTGGTAACGGACGGGGCGTCCATGTCAAGCTCAAAGCCGCCGTTTATTGTAAAGCCGCTGATTTTCGCGCCGATACGAAGCTCGAACTGTGTGTGGTCATATCTTGCCGCCCGGTCGCCCTTTACCGTGATTCTGCCGTCCGACACCGAAATGTCGATCGTGTCGAGGATGTTCCCGTCCGTCTCCAGCGCCGCAGTATTATCAAGGCTTTCGCCGATAATAATTCTGCCGGTGGAATTGTTTCCGGTAAACACGATGTCCTCTATGACAAGCTCGTACTCCGAGTCCGTCAGGGGCGCCGCCCTGCCCATTATGTTTTTGTCGCCTTTCAGCGTTTTTCTGATTACCCCGTCGTTGCCGCCGACCGTTATCGTGCACGCGGACAGTCCCGCGATAAAAACGGCCAGAACAAGCATTATAGATACTCTTTTTGCTGACATGATTCTTTTTCCTCCCCTTTTAATCTGTTGAAATTTCTATCCAGCGCCGTTCGCGCGTCTTCTCTCGAGCATCCCAGCTCGTTTACCGTTGTAACGTATCTAAAGGTTTCTTTTTCAAGCATATCCAATTTTAACTTTTCGATAAGCTCAATATCGGATGTCACAAATCTGCCGCTGGTGCGCTCGGTATAAAGCAGCCGGTCATGCTCCAGCGCCGCCAACGCCTTTTGCATTGTGTTCGGATTAACGCCCATCTCCACCGCAAGCTCTCTAACCGCCATGACCTTGTCCCCGGGATGCAGCTCGCCCGAAGCGATACGCCGTTTTATATACTCGGAAATCTGACTGTAAATCGGCGCCCCGCTGTTAAAGTCCATGTTTTCACCTCCTTAAAATCTGTACCGCTGTGTTAACACCATAGTACAATAATACAGCAGTACAATTTGCTTGTCAAGTGTTTTTTGGAAAAAATTATTCGTCAACTTGCACAAAAGTGGCCTGCCATATCTAGTCAATTTGTCTATTGTAAAAATTATACAAAGCAACTACAATATTATTGTGGGAGTTTTGTTCTCACAGACAAAATAAGGAGGAATAAATATGAAAAAACTTTTCGCTCTTGCGCTTGCCGCCCTCATGCTCACAGCGCTGCTCGCGGCGTGCGCCACCGGTGGCGGAGGCTCCGGTTCAGGTGGCATCACCAAAGAAAACATCACCCTCAAATTCTGGGAATCCGAGACCGAAGGCAGCGTATTTATGAACTACGCGGCCGAAGAGTTCACCAAGCTGTACCCCAACATCACCTTTGAGTTCGAGCCTGTAGCTCACGTTGACGCCACGCAGAAAATAGTGCTGGACGGCCCTGCCGGCGTCGGCCCTGATCTGTACGCCATCCCGCATGACATGCTGGGTGCCAATGCCAACGGCGGCGTCGCGCTGCCCAACCCCAACCCCGACTACATAAAGAACAACTTTGTGGATGCCGCGGTTACGGGCGCCACTTTCGGCGGGACTGTTTACGGGTATCCGCTGGCCATTGAAACCTATGCGCTGTTCTACAACAAAGACCTTCTGCCCGAGCCGCCCAAGACATGGGACGAGGTCATATCGTTCGCGCAGGGTTACAACGATCCCTCGCAGAACAAATACGCCATTGTCTGGGAACCCAGCAACGCGTATTTCAGCTATATCTTCTTCAGCGGCTTCGGCTCGTCGCTGTTCGGACCCAACGGCGACGACAAGACCCAGCATAGCATCAACGCGCCCAATACCATCAGAGGTGTTGAATTCTTCAAGAGCATCAGGAACATACTGGACGTTCCTTCCGGCGACCTGAGCGGCGACTTCTGCAACAGCGCGTTTGAGTCGGGTCTTGCCGCGATGTATCTTGTCGGCCCGTGGCGTATCCCCGACTGTAAGGAGTCCGGCATTAACTTCGGCATAACGACCATTCCCGTTTTCCCCGGCGAGTCCTCACCGCCGGCCTCTTTCTCCGGCGTGCGCCTGATGGTTATTTCGGCGTATTCCAAGTATCCCGAGGAGACGGCGCTGTTCGCCGAATTTGTAACCTCTAATGAAATGGCACTAAAACGCTTTGAGATGCTCGACCAGATTCCGGCCCGCAACGACGTCACGATCGACGACGAGTATTCCGCCGGTATTCTGGCCCAGGCCGAATACGCGTTCCCGATGCCCTCCATCGACGAGATGGGCCAGTACTGGCAGACCATGGGCGCCGCTTACGCCAATGTCTGGGACGGCAGCGATCCCAAGACTGAGCTTGACGCGGCGGCGGCCGTAATGGAGGCCACAATAGCGGGAGGCTAAACTGTAAACTGAATCGCGGGGGGACGCCATAAGCGGCGTTCCCTCACGACATTTAATTAGGAGGTCTGTTTTTATGGATGTCCCCCTGAAAAAAACGGATGTTTCGCTGCGTAAAAAAGCGCTGATAACCGGCATACTGTTCATGGGGCTGGGGCATATACTTTTTCTGAAACAGCAGGTCAAGGGCGCGGTTTATATGGTGACCGAGCTTGCGGCGCTATTTTTTATCGCGTTTGAAACGACTGCCGCGGGGCTTAGCCTCAACTTCAACGGGATTCTCATCAGGGGCATACGGGGGTTCATTACGTTAGGCGTTTTCGACCCGAGCCTTCCCGTTACGGAACGCGATCATTCTATTTTCATTATGATCGACGGGCTTATCTGCATCGTGGTGCTGGTGCTGCTGATCGCTATTTACGCGCTGTCCATCCGCGATACACTGAAAATCACTGCGGATTACGAAAATACCGGCAAGCTCTCCGGCAACAAAGAGTTTTTGCACACGGTTTCGGACAGGGCGTTCCCGTCAATCGGGCTGTCGCCGGTGATAATACTTTTGACGTTCTTTGTCATCCTGCCGATACTGTTCTCGTTCTTCATCGCGTTTACGAACTACTCTTATCCCGACAATATCCCGCCCGCGAACAAGGTGGACTGGGTGGGAATCAAGAACTTTGTCGATTTGTTCGGAGGCAGCTCGGCAATGTCGATGTGGTCAACCGCGCTGGGCCGCGTTTTGGCATGGACGCTCATATGGGGCGTGACGAGTACGGCGTGCGTTTATTTCTGCGGTATGTTCATGGCGATCTCGCTTCTTAACAGGGATATAAAGATCGCGCCGTTTTTCCGCGGGATTTTTATCCTGCCGTATGCCGTTCCCGCAACGCTGAGCCTTATGGTGTGGTCGAACCTGTTAAACGGCACCTTCGGGCCGCTTAACCAGATGCTTATGGCGGTGGGGATAATAGACAGAAACATACCGTGGCTCACCGACCCGAACATCGCCAAGGTTTCCATGATACTCGCCAACACATGGACGGGGTTCCCGTATCACATGCTGATGGTGACCAGCATAATGACGTCGATCTCGCCGGATATATACGAGGCCGCGAGCATCGACGGCGCTTCGCAGTGGCAGAAGACCGCCAAGATAACCATGCCGCTGGTTCTGACCCAGACGCTGCCGCTGATAATAATGTCGTTTACTTACAACATAAACAATTTCGGCGCGGCGTTCTTCCTGTTCATGGGCGCCGGCGCGACGGTCGGCCCGCCGGCCGCCGATACGGTCTCCACAAACGCCAACTCGGTGGACATCGTCGTCTCATGGATATACAAGCTGACCCTGAACAATCCGCAGAAGTTCCAATACGCCGCGGTGCTGGCGGTGCTGGTGTTCGTTATACTTACGCCGTTCGCCATATGGAACTATACGCGCACAAAATCATATAAGGAGAGTGATTTATAATGGTCAGGAGTTTATCTTGGCGCCGCATCCTCAATGTGGCTATGATCCATATCATACTTCTGGCGGTCGTGGTCGTCATTATCTATCCTCTGCTGTATGTTGTGGGCAGCGCGTTCTCGCCGGTATCAAGCCTTCAGGGCATCGGCATAAACCCGTTTTCACAGGCGCCCACGCTCTTGCAGTTCAGAAAGCTGTTTAACGAAACCAATTACCTGACATGGTACAGGAACACCCTCACAATCGCCGTAATGGTAAGCATCGCCACTCTGATTATCACCAGCACGGCCGCGTATATCTTCTCGCGCTTCAAGTTCCTGATGCGCAAGCAGCTTATGGTTTCGTTCCTGGTGTTTCAGATATTCCCGAGCTTTGTCGGGATGGTGGCTATCTATATCCTGCTGCTGCGTATCGGCGGACTGGACACTAAATGGGGGCTGGCGCTGGTTTACATCGCGGGCAACATCCCGTATAACACATGGCTTGTCAAGAGCTATATGGACAGCATCCCCAAGAGCTTTGACGAAGCGGCCCGTATTGACGGCGCGTCGAACTTTGTGGCTTACACCCGTATCATACTGCCCATAGCAAAGCCGATACTGACATTCCTGCTCATCACCAGCTTTACCGGCCCGTGGATGGACTTTATCATCCCGCGCCTTGTGCTGCGCAGCGACAAACAGTTCACGCTGGCGCTGGGGCTGTTTAACCTGATCAACGGCAGAGCCGCAAACAACTATACCATGTTCGCGGCGGGCGCGCTGCTTGTCGCCGTCCCGTTTGTGGCGCTGTTCCTTATAGGGCAGAAATCGCTGCTGACCGCGCTGGGCGCCGCCGGAGTTAAAGAATAATGTTAAAACCAAAGAAAAGCATTGCGTTAATTGTTGTCCTGCTTATGGTGCTGTCGGCGTGTTCGCCGGCAGCACCTGCGGCTGGGGAGCGTTTGGCCCGGGGCGCGAAGCAGGGCACATACTACGAGGTGTTCGTGCGCGCGTTCGCCGACAGCGACGGCGACGGGATCGGCGACTTTGCCGGGCTTGCCGGAAAGATGGATTATTTTTCCGATATGGGCATAACGGGGCTGTGGCTTATGCCGGTGTTCGAGTCGCCGTCATACCACGGCTATGACACCACCGACTACTACAAAATAAACTCAGACTACGGCACGATGGAGGACTTCGAGGCGTTTATCGCGGCGGCGGACGAGCGCGGCATCGCCGTTATACTTGATCTGGTGGTAAACCATTCCTCAACGCGAAACGAGTGGTTTATTCAGTCGCGCGGCCCTGACAGCCCGTACCGCGATTGGTATTACTGGTCCGATGACGGCGAGGATGTAAACCTGAGCGCCTCGTTTTACGGCAACAGGGTGTGGAACCAAACCTCCTCAGGCTACTACGCGGGCCTGTTTTGGGGCGAAATGCCCGACCTTAACCTTGATAACCCCGAGGTTCGCGCCGAGATAAAGCGGATAGCCGAGTTCTGGCTGGGAAAGGGCGTGTCCGGTTTTCGGCTCGACGCCGCAATGCACGTGTTCAACAGCGGCAAGCTGCCGATGGGCTCCGGCCTGAATCAGGAGGAAAAAAGCCTCGAGTGGTGGACGGAGTTCGCCGAGTTCTGCCGAGGGATAGATCCCGACTGCTATATAGTGGGCGAGATTTGGGCGGCGTCCGCCACCCGCGCGGCGTATACCGCCGCGCTGGACAGCGCGTTTCATTTCGACATGGGCGAAACGCTGGCGCGTACGGTTGTGCGCGGCAGCGACGCGGGCAACGCGTTTGCAAAATATATGAAATCGGAGTATAATAGACTCAGCGGCGTTAACCCCAACGCTATCGACGCGCCGTTCCTGTCCAACCACGACCAGAACCGTATCAGCACCATGCTGAGAAACGACCCCGAAAACCTTAAAATGGCGGCCAATATCTATCTGACCTTGCAGGGCTTGCCGTTTGTCTATTACGGCGAGGAGCTGGGCATGATCGGCGGCAAGCCCGACGAGAATATCAGGACGCCGTTTTTGTGGGGCGCGGACGACCCCGCGCTGACCTCATGGCACAGCACCGTCTACAACGACAATGTCGCTTCGTATGCCGAGCAGTCGAAGGATTCAAATTCGCTGCTCAACCGCTATAAGGCGCTTATACGGCTCAGGGCGGCGACGCCCGCGCTGTTCGCCGGAACGCTTGAGCCCGTGGATTCGGGCAGCGACGCGGTTATGGCATATACGATGACCGCGCCGGAACAGACCGTTCTGGTGCTGCACAACCTGTCAAAGGAGCGGCAGACGCTGGAGCTTGACGGCTCGGGCACGGTGATTTTCGGCGAGGGAAGGGCGGGCGCTAACGGCATAACGCTGGAGCCGCAGAGTTCACTGATCATTGAGAGGTGATTGTGATGAAAAAACATGTGTTGTCATTATTGCTGGCGGCGCTGATTGTCGCCGCGTTTGTGCCGCTCGCGCAGTCGTCGCCGGTGACGGTGACGATCCACTACCACCGCGACGACGGCGACTATGAAAAATGGAATATATGGTCATGGGTGACGGACGGCTCGGCTTACCCCTTTACAGATGAGGATAAATTTGGTATGATAGCCGAGATAACCCTCGACAACCCGAATAACGCGCCGGTCGGGTTTATAGTGCGCACGGACTCATGGGAAAAGGACGTTCAGGAGGACAGGTTTATCGACCTTGCCAAAGGGAGTGAGATTTGGGTGTTTTCAGGAGAATCCGAGTTTTATTACGAGGCGCCGCCGGGCTATGAGCCGGACGCCCGCGACTTTGAGAACTTCACGCTGGATTTCAGCTATTTCCGCTATGACGGCGATTACTCCGACGTCAGCCTGCACTTCAGGCGCGACGAGGGCGCGTCGGCACAGGAATATCTGCTGCCGCTGGCGCCCAACGAAAACGGCGCGGGCGTCGTCTATGAGTTCGGCGCGATGAGAGAGGCGCTTAACGCGACGGTATGGATAATGCGCGGCGACGAGGCCGTGGACTATAACGACACGGTGATCAACCTCACCCGCGCGGATGAGAACGAACGCCTTACGCTTTACGCCATGCAGGACACCGGCCTTATCTCCGCGGCCCCGTTCGATACTGAGCCCGCGATAACCTCGGCCACGATCGAGGGCAAAAATTCAATCAAGGTCACGACAAAATTCCCCATCAGCGCGGACAGGGAATTTGTTATCATGTATTACGATACGCTTATGGCCGCGCGCTCCAATATCACATCGGGATATACCGACACATTTTGGCTGACATCGGAATGGGATTTGGATTTCGCGTCGGAATACAGCCTGTACACCAATGAGTTCGAGGCTGTTCCGATAACGCTTGGAAACGTGTTCGACAGCGAGGAGTTTGAACGCATGTTCACCTATAACGGCGAGCTTGGCGTGGTCTACACCGACGACAAGGTGACGTTTACGCTCTGGGCGCCCACGGCGGCAAAAGCCAACGTGCTGCTGTATGACACGGGGCGGGTGACGCCGAACAGCGAGGACCCGCGGCGAGGCATTGAGATGACGCGCGGTGATAACGGCACATGGTACGCCGAGGCGGCGCCCGGGGAGTACGGCCTGCTGAAGGGCAAGTTTTATACCTATCAGGTGCTGATCGGCGGCGAGTGGCGCGAAGCCGTTGACCCGTATGCCAACGCCGTCGGCGTGAACGGTATGCGCGGGCAAATCATCGACCTGAAGGACACCGACCCCTCTGGCTGGGACGCCGACAAGCGGTTCGCGCTGAGCAATCCGGTGGACGCGGTCATCTATGAGCTGCATGTGCGCGACCTGTCCACGCACGAGTCGTCGGGTATTGTCAACAGGGGCAAATTCCTCGGCATCGCCGAAACAGGCACCGTTTCCCCCGCCGGCGAGAAAACCGGGCTTGACCATATCATCGACTTGGGCGTAACGCATGTGCATTTGCTGCCCTCTTATGACTACAGGACAGTAAACGAGCTGTACCCCGAGGACGAGGAGTTCAACTGGGGCTATGACCCGCAGAACTACAACGCGCCAGAGGGCTCCTATTCCACCGACGCCCACGACGGCGCGGTGCGCGTGGCGGAGTTTAAGCAGATGGTAAAGACGCTGCACGACAACGGTATAGGCGTTGTTATGGATGTTGTGTATAACCATGTGTACGACGCCGAATCCAGCAGCTTTAACCAGCTTGTGCCGGGCTATTATTTCCGCGTGAGGCCGGACGGGACCTATTCCAACGGCTCGGGCTGCGGAAACGAAACGGCGTCGGAGCGCGCGATGATGCGTAAATTTATGGTTGACTCCGTTGTTTACTGGGCGAGCGAATACCATATCGACGGGTTCAGGTTCGACCTGATGGGCCTGCACGACATCGAAACGATGAACCTTATCCGCGCCGAGCTGGATAAAATCGACCCCTCCATCATGGTCTACGGAGAGGGCTGGACCGGCGGCGGCACGCCGCTGCCCGACCCGCAGCAGGCGCTGAAGAAAAATGTGCCGTTCCTGCACGACCGCGTCGCGGCGTTCAGCGACGATATACGCGACGGCATAAAGGGCAGCGTGTTCAACCATGAGGAGCCGGGCTTTGTCAACGGAAACCCGCGCCGCTCGGAGGATATACGGTTCGGCGTTGCGGCGTCGGTACAGCATCCGCAGGTGAATATAACAAACGTCAGCTACTCCGACAGCTTCTGGGCAAACCAGCCGTCGCAGACAATAAGCTACGCGTCGGCGCATGACAACCTCACGCTCTGGGACAAGCTGCAAGCGACGAATCCCAACGCGGACGACAGGGAGCTTGCGGCCATGAACAGGCTTTCGGCCGCCATTGTTCTTACTTCGCAGGGGATACCGTTCTTTCAGGCGGGCGAGGAGATGGCCAGAACGAAGCGCGGCGACGAAAATAGCTACAAATCCCCCGACAGAGTCAATCAGCTCGATTGGGACAGGAAAAGCGAGTTTACAGACTTGTATAACTACTATAAAGGACTAATAGAACTGCGTAAGGTGACATCAGAATTTCGCATGAGATCCGCCGATGAGATACGCGAAAAAATAAAGTTTTTCGACGTCGCGGAGGGCGTCGTTGCGTATACGATCGGCGACAATATCTGCGTGGTTTTCAACGGCGGAAATGAAACCGCGGCGGTCGGTCTGCCGGCGAGCGGCTGGGATATACTTGTAAACGAGGTGAAGGCCGGCACGGAACCGCTAGATTCGGTCGGAGTGACGCTGAACGCGGCGCCAAAAGGCGCGTATGTACTGACGAGAAACGCCGAAGTCCCCTCCGGCGCAACAAATCAGCCCGCCGTTATAGGGCCGGACGGGGAGTCTGACAACACCGTTATTCCGCCGCTGGGCTGGCTTGCGGTGGGCGCGGCGATACTCTTGGGCGCGGCGAGTATTGTATATTATCTGTTCAGAAAAAGGCGCAAGAAATAAGGGGAGAAGGAAATGAAAAAAACGCTGGTTGTCATGGCCGCCGGATTGGGGAGCCGGTACGGCGGCCTTAAGCAAATCGAACCTGTCGGCGCAAACGGCGAGATACTCGCCGATTACGCCATATTCGACGCGAAACGCGCGGGGTTCAGCCGCGCCGTATGCGTGATTAAGCCTGAGCATGAGGCGGATTTCCGCGAGCTGTTCGAGAGGGTGGATTTCCCGATCGACTACGCGTATCAGGTCAATGACCATGATCCGCCGCCCGAGCGGACGAAGCCTTGGGGTACGGGGCACGCGATTTTGTGCTGCCGGGGAGTTGTCAACGAGCCGTTTTGCGTTATTAACGCCGACGATTTTTATGGGCTGGAGGCGTATGAGGCCATATCGGGGTTCCTCTCGCGCGGCGGCGGGGATTATGTACTCGCGGGATACCGCGTGGAAACGACGCTGTCCGAGAGCGGAACCGTTACGCGCGGGGTCTGTCAGGTTGACGGCGGCAATAACCTGACCGATATACATGAGCGCCTGAAGCTGATAAGGGGCGCCGACGGCGTTATACGTGATTTGGATTCAGGCGTGACCGTGCCGGACGGGTCGTTCGCGTCGATGAATATGTGGGGCTTTCATGTGTCGCTGTTTGACGGGCTGGACGGGCTGTTCGGGGAGTTTTTGAGTGAGAAACACGGGGATATTAAGGCCGAGTTTCTGCTTCCCACGGCGATAAATGATTTGATGACCGGCGGGCGCGTGAGCGTAAAAGTCCTGCCGGTGGACTGCAAGTGGTATGGGCTGACCTATAAAGAGGACCGCGCGCCGCTGATGGAGGCGATTAAGGGCATGACCGAGGCGGGGCGGTATCCCGCCAAGCTGTGGAAATAATGCTGTATATCGTCGGGACGCCGATAGGGAATCTGGGAGATATGTCGCCGCGCGGTATCGAGACTTTGAAAAAGGCGGACTTTATTGCTGCGGAGGACACGCGCGTCACGCGGAAGCTGCTGAGCCGCTTTGATATTCATACGCCGATGATCAGCTATCACGAGCATAACAGGCGCGAGAGCGGCGAGAAGATCGTCGCGCGGCTTTTGGGCGGAGAGGTGTGCGCGCTGGTTACAGACGCGGGGATGCCCGCGGTTAGTGACCCGGGCCGCGACTTGGTCGCCCTGTGCGCCGAAAGAAATATTCCGGTAACCGTCGTCCCCGGGCCTTGCGCCGTCACCGCCGCCGTGGCGCTGTCGGAGCTGGCCGGGGGGCGTTTTTGTTTCGAGGGGTTTTTAAGCACGGCGAAGAGGAACCGGCGCGAGCATCTGAAATCGCTGGAGCGCGAAGAACGTGTAATGGTATTCTATGAGGCGCCGCATAAGCTGCTGAATACGCTGAGGGATATGCTCGCGCAGTTCGGCGAACGCAAAATAACGGTTGCGCGCGAGATGACAAAGCTGCATGAGGAGGTATACCGCGCCACGCTGTCCGCCGCGATAGAGCGGTATGAGCAAAGCCCGCCGAAAGGCGAGCTTGTTTTGGTTGTGCAGGGCGCGGCGCCGCCGGCCGGGGTTTCGGAGCCGCCGGTAGATCTGGCGCGGGAATATATTGATCAGGGGATGTCGCTGCGCGACGCCGTAAGGCGGGCGGCGGAGGAGACGGGGTTTTCGCGCTCGGAGCTGTATAGGCTGACGGTGGGGGGTTATCTGTAGTGCTTGCGGCATTTCGCAATTAGAATAGACCCGTTTTCTATGCTGTACACCAGGCGGTGTTCTTCGGTGATCCGACGGCTCCAGAAGCCCTCCAGGTCATGCTTCAGCGGTTCGGGCTTGCCGGTTCCCGAATGACCGTTGCGCTCGATGTCACGGAGCAGCCCGTTTATCTTGCGCAGGATTTTACGGTCGGTTTCAACCCAGTGTTGATAATCCTCCCAAGCCATGTCGGAAAAAATCTTATTCATCGCTGACCAGTGTCCTTATTTTGCCGTTCCCCTGTTTGAGCTGTTCAACGGATTCAAGTAATCTCCGGTAGTCTTCCCTGTCGCTTCGGATATAAAGATTTTCCATGAGGTTGTTGTATTCGGACTCCGACATCATAACAATATTTTCGTTCTGCTTGCGGGTTACGATTATGGTTTCAAAATCATGTACCGCCGCGTCGCAGAATTTCTTAAAATTATCCCTTGCGTTTGAATAGTTCACCGCTATCATTACATCGCCTCCCGAATATATTGTACAATATATTGAGCAATATGTCAAGGGGTATCTTATGCCATCTCCCTTGTGACGTTTTTAATCCATTTGCGGGACCTGAACCGCCAGATACACGCGGCGCATTTGATAATCTCCTCGATGAATATCGCGCCGAAAACCATATAGACGCCCATATTCAGCAGAAGCCCGAAAATAAACGCCAGCGGCAGCCCTATCAGGTACAGCATACCCACGTCGATAGCGGCGGCCGCTCTCACGTCGCCGCCGCCGCGCAGCACGCCGCAGATGATGGTGTAGTTCAGCGCGCGGGAGATCATGTTCGCCGAGCCTATCAGTATCAGCAGCCACGCGGTGGTGATTGTCCCCTCGGAGATATTCCTGAACAGCGGGAATATAAACGGCCTGAACACAAACGTAGCGAGCGCCGCCATAAGCACGGCCATAAATGTGGCGACCATGCCGACGACCTTTAGCATATCCTTTGCGTAGTAATAGGCGTCGTCGCCGGTTTGGCCCTCGCCGAGCCGTTTGCCTATCAGAACGGCGGCGGCGGACCCCGAGCCGAAGAAGCCGGCGCTTAGTATCCTGTCAACGGACATGGCGATGCTGTACGCCGCGACCGCCGCGGCGGCGGCGCGCATATTCCCGACGATGATCGGGTAGAGCATGAAGCCGAAGCCCCACAGCGCCTCGTTTACGATGACGGGGACGGAGTATTTGATAAAATCACGGAATATTATTCGGCCGGGCTTGAGGATATATTTTGGTCTTAGCTTGAAGTCGGCTTTAAGCGACGCGTAGGCAATGATTATCACCAGCTCTAAAATCCGCGCCAGCACCGTCGCCGTCGCCGCGCCGCGCACGCCCATATGGGGGAAGCCCAGCTTGCCGTATATCAGCAGGTAGTTCATAAAGGTGTTCGCGGCGGTTGAGATAAGCAGGACGGTCAGCCCTATGCGGGCGTTTTCCATGCTGCGCTGTACGCTGAGGTATACCATCGACAGCGAGTTTAGTATAAACGCCGGAGCCACCACGGTTATGTACTGGACGCCAGTGTCGATAAGCGCCGTGTCGGGCGTCATCAGCGACATTACAACACGCGGCGCGGCCAGCACGAAGGTGACGAATACGGCTGAAATCAGGCCCGAAGTCATAAGCCCCAGACCCATAACGCGGTTTATGGTGTTTGTGTCCTTGCGGCCCCAGTACTGGCTGATAAGTATGCTGGTGCCGCTCTGTATGCCGAAGGTTATCAGCATAAGCAGGAAAAACACGTTGTTGCCCAGCGTGACGGCCGCCAGCTCGACCTCGCCCAGCCCGCCCACCATAAACGTGTCGATAAGGCTTAGGGAGCTGTTGATCATATTTTGCAGCACAAGCGGTAAAGCCAGTGAGATAAGCGGCTTATAAAACTCGCGCCCGCGGTTTATTCTTAACAATTATTTATTCCTCCCGCGGCCCATAAACATACGCGCCGTTTTCATGCCGAAATTAAACCACCACGGCTCCAGCGTTTTCGCGGCGTTTGCCAGCTCTTTTCTTATTTGGATGCTCTGCGGGCAGTGCGTTTCGCATTTGCCGCAGTTTACGCATTTGCCGGCGTAGTGAGCGTCGGTGTTCAGCGCGTCTATGTTCTGCATATACCGCCTGATCGCGCCGCCTCTGCCGGAGGAATACACCATATTATATGACGCGAAGCATGTGGGAATATCCACGCCCTTGGGACACGGCATACAGTACCCGCAGGCCGTGCAGGGCACCTTCAGCGTTTCGCCCAGTATGTTTATAACGCTCTGATACGCGTTAAGCTCGGCTTCGGAGAGAGAGTTCGGCTCGCAGAGCCCGGCCAGCCGGATGTTTTCGTCGGCTTCGCTCTCGGCGCTCATGCCGGACAGCACGCATTTGACCCCCGTGTGGTTCCATACCCAGCGCAGGCCCCATTCGGCGAGGGAGCGCTCCGGCTCGACAGCCCTGAACGCTTCGACGGCGCTTTTGGGCAGCTCTTTGACCAGGCTTCCGCCGCGCAGGGGTTCCATAACGATAACGGGGATGCCCATGGACTCGGCAAGCTCCAGTCCCGAGCGTCCGGCCTGATTATACTCGTCGAGATAGTTGTACTGGATCATGCAGAAATCCCACGGGTACGCGGTTAATATTTTGGGGAACTCCAGCCGCCCGCCGTGGTAGGAAAATCCGATCGCGCCGATGCGCCCACGCTTCTTCTGCTCCTCGATCCAGCGCTCGATGTCCATGGCGCAGAGGCTTTGCCAGAGATCGAGGCTGGTCAGCATGTGCATAAGGTAATAGTCGGCGCGGTCGGTTTTTAATCTGTCCAGCGAACGGTCGAAATATTTATCAAAGTCCGCCTCGCTCTTCACCATGAAGAGCGGCAGCTTTGTGGCTATGTTGACTTTGTTCCGCCATTCCGGCGTGAGCGCCTGACCCAGGAACGCCTCGCTCCCGCCGTATATATACGCGGTGTCGAGATAGTTTACGCCTCTGTCTATGGCGTCGTACAGCATTTTCGACGAGCGCCCGAAGTCGATGCCGCCGCCCTTGCGCGGGAGGCGCATACACCCGAAGCCCAGCGCGGATAAATCTCTGCTTGATTTTTCGTCACGGCGGTACAGCATAATTAACAGCTCCTTAACATTTCCTCGGTTGACAACGGCACGGGAGTATTATACACTTTGTTTTGGATGATTGTCAAGGCGGGCCAACCCATTAAAGCTCCGTCCTTTCGTGTAGGGGACGATGCATACGGCGCGCCGGGGCGTCGCGCCCTACAGTTAAATAGATGTTGCAGCGGACGGCGGGCCGTTCCGACGGGATGAGAATAACGGCAAGGGGATTTTATTGTGAAAAAAACAGCGGTTGCAGGGATATCCGGCGGGGTTGACTCGGCGGTATGCGCGGCGCTGCTGAAAGAGCGGGGGTATGAGGTTACCGGCGTTTTTCTGAATATCGGCGGCTCGCCGGACCGCGCGGCGGGGGTCTGTGACGCGCTGGGTATCCCGCTTGAGGTTATTGACATACGCGAGCGGCTGGAGCGGTGTGTGGTCACGCCGTTTATAAACGGGTATTTAGGCTGTGAGACGCCGAATCCTTGCGTTATATGCAACCATATGGTAAAATATCCCATATTGGCCGAGGCGGCGGACAGGCTGGGCGCGGAACACATAGCCACCGGACATTACGCGGGGATTGTTGAGATAGAGGGCGTTTGTTATCTGAGAAAGGGCCATTTTGAGCGCGACCAGTCGTATATGCTCTACCGGCTGCCGCGGAGCATACTCTCGCGCTGTCTGTTCCCCGTCGGCGATACGCCCAAGAGTGAAGTGAGGGCTAAGGCCGCCGGACTGGGGCTTGCCGCCGCGGACGCGCCGGACAGCATGGAGATATGCTTTGTCCCCGGCAATGATTACGCGTCGTTTATCCGTTCGCGCGGCGGCGGTATGCCGGAGGGCGATATAGTGGATGTAAACGGGAATGTTCTCGGGCGGCACAGGGGACTTTTGAACTATACCGTCGGGCAGCGGCGCGGGCTGGGGGTGTCAAGCGGCGGGCGGCTGTTTGTCACGGCGCTGGACGCGGGGAAAAATCAGGTGGTGCTGGGCGGGGAAGAGCATCTGTATAAAACCGAGATAGAGCTGCGCGACATGGTTTGGCACGGAAGCGGTTCAGGGATGTTCGACGTTAAGGTCCGCCACAGCCCGAAAACTTACAGAGCGAGGGTTGAGGGGGATACCGTTTATTTTGACGGGGGCGTTAAGGTGACGCCCGGGCAGTCGGCGGTATTTTATAAGGACAATATAGTTATGGGGGGCGGCGTGATTTGCTGAAAGGGCAGGTGCCCTGCCGGGCAATCAGGGGACAGGCGTGGAATTTGATCATCCGCGTGTAAGGAGGAATTCACCTTTGCTGAAAGCAGAAGGGTTGACGAAAAAATACGGCGAGCATTTAGCCGCCGATAATCTGTGCTTTGAGGTCAGGGCCGGTGAGCTTGTGGGGCTTTTGGGGCTTAACGGCGCGGGCAAGACGACCACGCTGAATATGCTTACGGGGTTTCTCGCGCCCACAGCCGGCAAGGTTTTTATCGACGGCGCGGATTTGGCCAAGGAGCCGTTGAGGGCGGCGCGGCACATCGGGTTTTTGCCCGATACGCCGCCGCTTTATAACGAGATGACGGTGCGGGCGTATCTGGAGTTTGTGTATGAGATAAAGGGCGCGGCGGCGCGCGACAAAAAGGAGCATATCGACGGGGTTTGCGAACAGGCGGATATACTGGATGTGAAGGGGCGCGTGACGGGGCGGCTCTCGCGCGGGTACAGGCAGCGCGTCGGGCTTGCCGCCGCGCTGATCGGCGACCCCGATATACTTATACTTGACGAGCCGACGGTGGGGCTGGACCCCAAGCAGATAATCGACATAAGGCGGCTGATAAAGGAGCTGTCGCGGTCGCGCGCGGTGATACTCTCCACGCATATACTGACGGAGGTTGAGGCGATATGCGACCGTGTGCTGGTGCTTGACGGCGGCAGGCTGGCGGCGGAGGTAAAGCTGCCGCTGGAGGGCAGGGAGACGCTGGAGGATATGTTCATGTCGCTGATACTTTACGGGGAGAAGAAGAGATGAGGGCTGTGTTTAAGCGCGAGCTGCGCTCGCTTTACACCACGCCGCAGGGGTATGTGTTCAGCGGCGCGTTTGCGCTGGTGATGAATATATATTTCCACTTTGTCAATATCGCAGGGCGGGATTCGGACTTAGGCTCGGTGTTTACCTTTATGCTGGTGGTTTTGATGTTCACCGTGCCGGTGCTTACGATGCGCGGATTTTCGGAGGAATACCGGCGCGGCACGGACAGGCTGATTTTCACGGCGCCGGTGAAGCTGGGCGGGATTGTCGCCGGAAAATTTTGGGCGATAATGGCCGCGTTTGGCGGCACGCTGTTTATTATGACTTTTATATACGCCGAGATAATAATACTGTTCGGCGCGCTGAATTTCGCCGAGTACTTGGGGCATATGACGGCGATTTTAACGTTCGCGGCGGTTTATATTTCGATCGGGCTGTTAATCTCCGCGCTCACGTCGAGCCAGACGGTGGCTATGCTGGCGACGCTGGGCGCGTTTACCGTGCTGCTGCTTTTGGACGTCGCCGCCGGAGTGATGAGCGAATCATGGGCGAAGAGCCTGCTCGGGCCGCTTTCACTGTTCAAGCGCTACGATACGTTCACGCGAGGGATTTTTTCGCTGGCGGATTTGGTTTTTGTCGCCAGCTGCTGTGTGTTTTTCCTGATGCTGACGGCGCTCCTTTTGCACCGGAGGCGGCACGGCATGAAAGGACAGAGATTGCGGCTGCTGGCGTTCGCCGCGCCCGCGCTGGCCGTGTTGGTGCTGGTAAATCTCTTGTGCGGGGCGCTTGGCGAGCGGTTTTATTTTAAGTATGATATGACGCGCGCGAGGGTTTTCGCGCTGTCAAGCCAGACGACGGCTATCCTGAAAGAGCTGCCCGAGGCCGTGACCATCACGCTTTTAAGCGACCGCGCGGATATGTCAATGGTGGTGACGGACGACGATACCGGCGTTTGGTATCAGCTGGCGGATGTGCGCGATTTTCTTGAGAAGTGTGTTGCGACCGCAAATGATAATCTCAGGCTGCAATATATCGACCCCGACCTGAACCCCGGGTGGGTGCGCGAACGCGATCTTACGGAACAGGCGGGGTATTACAGCATAATCGTTGAGAGCGGCAGGAGAACGAAAATTTTGTCCGTCCGCGATCTGTTTGAGACGCAGATGTTATACGACGTTGACGGCGCGTTTGTCACCGAAGCTGTCGTCGGGCTGGCCGCGGAACAGGCGGTCACCTCCGCGATACTCAACGTGATAACCGAGGTGCTGCCCAAGGCGGCCATACTGACCGGACACGGCGAATACCCGACGGAGTATCTCAGTTGGATGCTGTCGGCGTTTAGCTACGATGTTTCGGAGGTGAATATCACCGCTCAGGAAATACCCGTGGGAACGGAGCTTTTGGTGCTGGCCGCGCCCATGTATGATTTCAGCGAGAGGGAGCTTAACGCGCTTGACAAATATCTCTCCGGCGGCGGCAGCGCGATTATCGCGTTTGACCCCGCCATGCCGGAGTTGCGCGCGCTGGAGCTGTATCTTACCGAGTGGGGCGCGAGGTTTGAGCCGGCGTTTGTGTTTGACGCGGCGCTGAACTACGGGCGGCAGGATTTTATTCTGCCGATACTGCGGACGGATTTTATCGAGGGGCTGTCAGTTTCCGGCGGGCGCTATCTGCTGACCATGGGCTCCAGGCCGCTGACGGCGCTGTGGGAGACGGACGGCAACCGCGTAATCACCCCGTTTATTTTGACCTATGACACCGCCTATGCCAAAGAGTTTTCCGCCGATACTTTAATCACCGGCCTTGACGAGAGCGAGGGCGACCTGCCCGGCCCGTTTATACTGGGCGCGGTCAGCGCGCAGGTGCGCGCCGACGGCTCCGGCAACATGGTGGTGTTCCTGCCGATGTCGGTTATAGCGGACGAGGCGCTGAGTATGCCGAATTTCCAAAATTATCATCTTGTAGTAAGCCTGCTGAATAAAATGCAGTCTGAGCTGACGCTTGATATTCCGCCGAGGGACATTACGCCCGTGCCGCTGGCGGTGAACTCACGCGAGGCGCTTTGGCTGTCGGTTATATTACTTATAGTTATACCGCTGATACCGGCGGCGGCGGGGATTGGCATGTGGTTCGGGCGGAGGAAGCTGTGAAAAGGCCGGTGCTGTTGGCGGCGCTGGCGCTTGTGCTGCTCGCCGCGCTTGTTATTGTCAGGGTTTGGCCCGAGAGAGACGGCGGCCGCGACGGGTATGACCACGTTCAAAACCACGGCGGATATATGGTGTATATGGATACAAGCCTTGTGGAAACGGTTGCGTTTGTCCCGAGAGACGGCGCGGCGTTTACCATCACGGCTAAGGACGGCGGGTTTTGGGTCGGGGAGGATTGCGATTCGGAGGAGGCCGCGGTTACGGCGCTGTATGCCTCCGCGCTGCCGTATTACAGGATGCTGGACGGCGGCGAAGCGCCGCTGGGCGATTACGGGCTTGACCCGCCGGAGCTGACGGTTACGGTAAACGGGGAGATAACATTTCACATCGGCGGCGCGACCTTGGACGGCAACGCGTATTATATGCTGATGAACGGCAATGTTTTTACTGTGGACTGGGAGCTTGCCGAACAGCTGCTGCTGCCGCTGAACGCCTATCGCATACGGGAGCTGTGGCCCGGCGGGCCGGGAGAGCGCCCGCTGCTGACCGAGGTTTCTCTGTCCACCCCTCAATTGTGGTCTGTTTACGGGGGCTATACGATTATCCGCAACGAGCTTGACGACGACGCGCCGCCGGGATTGAGCCGCTATGAGCTGACACGGCCCGTTTCTTTCGTGTGCAATGACGACGCCGTGCGCACGAAGATATTAAACGGGATAACCGCCATTGATTATGACGAGATAGCAGATGGGATGGAGCCGTTGTCGCCGGCTTTTTGCCATACGCTCAGGCTGAAAGCCGAGGGGTTTGAGCTTGCGCTTTATATCGGCGGCGAGGCGCCGGACGGCGGGCGCTATATAATGCCGGAGGGCGGCGATACGGTTTATATAGATAAACTGGGCGATTACGGGTTTTTAGACGTTACGCCGCTGGATTTGACATATGGGCTGGCGTTCTGGCTTTACAGAATGGATGATGTCGAGAGTATAACCGTCACGGACGGCGGGAGGGTCCGCGCGGCGCCGGAGGGGACGTCGGAGATAAACATGCGGCGCTTTTTCGCGCATGTGCTGAATTTTTCGGTGGCGGGCATGATTGATGGGGACTACGGTGATTTCGACCGGAGGATCACGCTGCACATGACCGACGGCAGCGCGCGCGAATTGAGCTTCGCGCGGTTAAACGAGCGCCGGCTTGCCGTGTCGGTAGACGGCGCGGAGCCGGTGTTCGCGTGCAATATCAGGGACTGGCAGCAGATAATTGAGGATTTGGACGCGCTTGAGGCGGGGAGAGGGATCAGGGAGTAGGCCGCTGTGGCCGTTGGCGGGCAGATGCTTATAGTATATATTTTTTATAATTGGGAGGCTGTTTATGAGTGACATGGAGTTAATGAAAAAATGGAAAGAGGAAGAAACGGGGTTCAGTCTGAAGGGGTGGGATTTTTCTCAGATTGACGGGAGATGGGAATGCCCCAATCCGCCGTGGGATTATAAAACGCTGATAAAGGCATATCTGAGGGACGGCGATATTCTGCTTGATATGGGCACGGGCGGCGGAGAGTTTTTGCTTACAATCAACCACCCGTATAAAAACACATACGCGACGGAAGCGTATCCGCCGAATTTTGAGTTGTGCAAAAGAGAGTTGTCGCCGCTTGGGATTACAGTGGCGCGGACTTTTTCCGATGACAGGCTACCGTTTGACAATGACAGCTTTGATTTTATTACCAACAGGCATGAGTCGTTTGATTTATCGGAGGTTGACCGGACGCTGAAGCATGGCGGGTATTTTTTCACACAGCAGGTGGGCGGCAAAAATTCTTATGAGCTTAGGCTGGCCCTGAACGACGGAGTGATTATGAGCGGCCCCGATCACGAGCTTGAAAGCTATGCGAACCGGTTAGCGCGGATGGGGTTTCAAATCCTTATAAAGGATGAGGCAAAATATACCGTTAAATTTTTTGATATGGGCGCTGTGATTTTTTACGCAAAGGCGTGTGTATGGGAAATACCGGATTTTTCCGTGGAAACCCATTTTGACAGGCTGTGCAAGCTGCAAAACGAAATTGATAAAAATGGGTTTGTACAAGTGACGGGACACCGGTTTATACTTGCGGCGCGCAAGCTGTAATATATATTTTGCGGGAATGGCCGTAAACTTAACGCCGGGTTTAAGTTTATGTGTGAAAGATATATCTCCGCTGTATGGGAAAGCGGTTTTATTTCCGGTAATATTGATTTAACATTTAACCGTAGGAGGCAATTATGTTAGATAATATTCAGATAGGCAATCATATCACTTCTTTACGAAAACAGAAAAAATTGACGCAGGAGGAGTTAGCGGAGAAATTAGGAATCTCCGTGCAGTCAATAAGCAAATGGGAAAACGGTCACGCTCTGCCCGAAACGGCGACGCTTCCGTTGTTATCGCAATTTTTGGGCTGTTCCATTGATTCAATATTATTACCGATTGCCACACGGGATAAAGACTTTCAAAACTTTGCAAACGCGGTGGGCGGGGAGCAAGGCGGGCTTGCGCTGCGGTTATACGGCAAGCTGAAAGAAAAATTTAGCTTTACCGTGAGCTACAGCAATGAGTATTACATATTTGAGCAGTTGTCCAAAGGCGCCTCCGCTACGTTTAATCTATCGACGCAGGACGACTTTCTCATAAGGCTGGACGTATGCGATAATCATATTGTTCCGAGGATAACGCTGCGAAACTGCTCGAAATACATGGGCTTGATTGACGCTATGCCGGAGAATGTTAAGCAATGCTTCCGGCTGAACGATTGCAGATGCTGCAACAGTAACGACTGCCCGTATACCATGGCGTATACCTTTGAGGGGGTTGATTACCGGCAATGCCATTTCATTGGAGCAGAGCTTAACTCGGCTGAGGATGTGGAGAACCTTTTCGCGCTGGTGTGCGCGGAGCATGGCGTGTAAATAAACAGCGGGGCGCCCGTTACAAAAACCCCCTGCGGCGGTGGCCGCAAGGGGGTTTGTTCATGTTGTTTAGTAGCGTGCGCAATGCGCGTCCCTACGCGAAATTCTGTTCGCAATCTCTGCGGGACATGTTTATGCGGCCCTTGTCGTCGATCTCAACGATTTTTACCCATGTCATGTCGCCGATATTTACGACGTCCTCGCATTTCGCCACGCGCTCCTTGGCCAGCTTGGAGATATGCACCATGCCTTCCTTGCCCGGCGCGAACTCGACGAACGCGCCGAAGGTCATTATGCGTGTGACCTTGCCGAAAAATACCTCGCCGATTTGCGGGTCAAGCACGATAGACTCGATGATTTTAAGCGCCTTGGCGCAGTTGTCGCGGTTCGACGACGAGATGAAAACCCGCCCGTCGTCCTCGATGTCGATTTTCGCGCCCGTGTCGGCGACGATTTTTTGGATAACGCTGCCGCCCTTGCCGATAACGTCGCGGATCTTATCGACGTCGATCTGGGTCTGTATCATCTTGGGCGCGTATGGAGAGACCTCGTCGCGCGGAGTGGCTATGCACGGGAGCATTATCTTGTCGAGGATTTCATAACGCGCGTCGCGTGTGACCTCCAGCGCGGACTTGATTATCTCCGGCGTAAGGCCGTCTATTTTCAAGTCCATCTGTATTGCCGTTATGCCGGCTTTGGTGCCGCCGACCTTGAAGTCCATGTCGCCGTAAAAGTCCTCGACGCCCTGAATATCCACAAAGGTCATCCAGCGGTCGTCTTCGGTGATAAGGCCGCAGGATATGCCCGCAACGGGCGCCTTGATCGGCACGCCGGCGTCCATGAGCGCGAGCGTTGAAGCGCATACCGCGCCCTGAGAGGTCGAGCCGTTGCTGGAGACGACCTCGCTTACAAGCCTGATGCAGTACGGGAAATCTTCCTCGGTGGGGATGACCGGCTCGAGCGCGCGCTCGGCCAGCGCGCCGTGCCCGATCTCGCGCCGTCCGGGGCCGCGTGACGGCCTTGCCTCGCCGACGGAATACGGCGGGAAGTTATAGTGGTGCATATAGCGCTTGCTCTCGTCGTCGTAAATGGTGTCCAGCTTTTGGTTGTCCGAGATCATGCCCAGCGTCGCGGCGGTTAAAACCTGTGTCTGGCCGCGGGTGAACAGGCCCGAGCCGTGAACTCTGGGCAGTATGCCGACTTCCGCCGCGAGCGGGCGGACATCTAAGAGACCTCTGCCGTCCACGCGCTTGTTGTCGTCGAGCAGCCAGCGGCGCACGACAAATTTCTGGAGCTTGTAAACGACCTCGCTCCAGTCCTGCTCCGCCGTGGGGAATTTTTCGAGCAGCGCGGGCATAAGCCCGTCGCGCAGCTGAGCCATGCGGGCTTCGCGCACGTTTTTGTCGTCGGTGTCAAGGGCGTTGCGTATTTTGTCAAGAACAGAGTCTTTAAGCTCGTCGTACATAGCCTGATTGAACGAACCCTTAGCGTATTCAAACTTGGGTTTGCCGACCTCGGCGACTATGCCGCCGATAAACGCGCAGAGATTTTTTATCTCCTCGTGCGCGGCCGTGATGGCGTTGAGCATCGTATCCTCGGGGACTTCCCTGGCGCCCGCCTCGATCATAACGACTTTCTTCTCAGAGCCCGCGACCGTCAGGTTTAAGTCGGAGGCTTCGCGCTCGGCGGCGCTTGGGTTGACGATCAGCTTGCCGTCTACCAGACCCATGTGGACGCCCGCGATCGGGCCATTCCACGGAATGTCGGATATTGCCACGGCGATCGACGCGCCTATCATCGCCACGATCTCGGGCGAGTTGTCGCTCTCGACGGACAGTATCGTCGCCATGACGGAGACGTCGTTGCGCATGTCGCTGGGGAACAGCGGGCGCATGGGGCGGTCGATAAGCCTTGAGGCCAGAACGGCGCGCTCGGAGGGGCGGCCTTCGCGCCGCATAAAGGAGCCGGGTATGCGCCCCACGGCGTAAAGGCGTTCTTCAAAGTCCACGGACAGGGGGAAATAGTCTATACCTTCGCGCACCTTGCCCGACGCGGTCGCGGTGACAAGGACTACCGTATCGCCGTATTTGAGCAGGCACGAACCGTTGGCCAGCTCCGCCAGCTTGCCGATTTCGACCGACAGCTCGCGGCCGCCAAGCTGCACGGTGTAAATCTTACTGTTAAATTTTCTTTCGTTCAAGTTGTTTTCCTTCTTTCTACATATAGGCTTCCCGGGGTTCGGGGGCAAAGCCCCCGCGTTGCCCGCAGGGCGCCTGCCCTACTTTCTGATGCCCAGCTTGGCGATAATGGCGCGGTAGCGCTCGATGTCATTTTTAATGAGGTAGTCCAGAAGAGAACGGCGCGCGCCGACCATCTTCAAAAGCCCTCTCCGTGAATGGTTGTCCTTTTTGTGGATCTTCAGGTGTTCAGTAAGCTGGTTTATGCGCTCGGTCAGTATTGCGATCTGGACCTCGGGGGAGCCTGTGTCCGTGTCGTGGAGCCGGTTGTCGCTGATGATGCCGGTTTTTTGCTCTTTCAGTAACATGATCTTCACCTTTCTTAATTTTATCCTCGCAGCGACGTAAGGGAGCGGTGATGTCCCAAACCTGGCCGCGGGTATCGTAGAGCAGTATAACATACTTTGATTATAATAACAATATGTAAAAGCGAAAAAAACATTAAAGTTTTGCGGGCATCATTCGATATGTGCAGTGTAAGGCAAAAACCGCACGACAGAATCAGCAAAAAGTTCTCACACTCAAGGAAGTGCGAAATCACACTGAGCGCACATGATGTGCAGGATGCTCATAGGTAACCAACTGCTCAAAACAAGGACGTTTTAGCGGGTACCAAGTCGCAGCAAACGTTTAAGGCAAGCATGAGGACAGTGTCCGCATGACGCGAACGCCGCTTGAAAAATTTGAGGAGGAATTTATCATGCGTATCCAAAACAACATTATGGCAATGAACACCCACCGTCAGCTCAGCATCAACCAGGTAAACCAGTCCAAATCGACCGAAAAACTCAGCTCGGGCTACCGTATCAACAGAGCGGCCGACGACGCCGCGGGACTTTCTATCTCTGAAAAAATGCGTGCCCAGATCAGGGGCTTGAACCGTGCCTCGTCAAACGCGCAGGACGCTATCTCGCTTATACAGGCGGCTGAGGGCGCGCTGCAGGAATCCCACAGCATACTCCAGCGTATCCGCGAGCTGGCCGTTCAAGGCGCGAACGATGTTAACCAGAAGGAAGACCGCGATTCCATAATCGGCGAAATCAACCAGCTCGGCGTTGAGCTTGACCGTATCGCCACAACTACCAACTTCAACGGCAAATACATACTGTCAGGTATATATGATGAAATAGAAGGCGACGACTCTCAGGCATGGCAGGACGGCGAAGCCGCCTGGCGTGATGAAATTGAAGCCGCAACCGGTATAACGGCCGGTGAACAATACGGCCCGCTGAACATTCAGGTCGGCGCGAACACTCTCGCCAGCGACGTTATCCAAATCGCCGTCAAGGGCGTGGGCGCGAGAGACTTGCTTGGTGTTGTGTGGGAGGATATAGATGATTACTCCGCCCGCATTAACCCCGGCGCTGATCCCGACGACCTTAAAGGCTTTGATCCCAGCGAAGTTAGCCCTGAAAACGAAGAGTTAAATGACGGAGAAACTGTCGGAGAAACCGGCGAAGTGTTTACATTAGGCTTTCAGGCGCTTATCAATGTAATTGACGGCTTGAGCGCGGAGGGAGGCCAAATCGAAGACGGCGAACCGAAAACCGGTATCGCGCTTGTCAACGAACTGCGCTCCAACCTCGGCGCCGTGCAGAACCGCCTTGAGCATACAATCTCGAACGTTGACACGATCGCCGAGAACATGCAGGCCGCCGAAAGCCGCATCCGCGACGTGGACATGGCGAAAGAGATGATGGCGTTCACAAAGAACAACATTCTGAACCAGGCCGCCACCGCGATGCTGGCGCAAGCCAATCAGGTTCCGCAGACTGTTCTGTCCCTCATTCGGTAAGCTGAGTAAAAGAGCCTGACAGACAAAATTAATGCCATGAAATGGGGGTGGGTCACACCCGCCCCTTGACGCAAAAGGGTCTTGCGGCCCTTAATGTACGCAGTCGCAATGAAAATCCGCGTTTTGGGCGGGATGCCCGCGGGCGACGGTCGCCCCGCCTGAAACAAGGCGCACGTAAGGAAACGTGACGCTGGGAAAAAATTAAAGGAGTGAGTTCCCCATGAAAAGAAGACTATTCGCGTTAACCATTGCGCTGACATTCGCGTTGGCGCTCGTACCCGTCTTCGCAAGCGGCGCTGGCCCGGTTGGCGTTGGAGTCGTTACTGATTTGAGCGTGTTGCTTGTTGAAGAAGCCGACTTTAATACGTCAGACGATGTAGACGTCCAAACGCTGATGATTAAAGCTGATGACTATAAGGCTTATGCTTTGGTCACAGGGACTATCACCGCAACCACGAAAGTGTCGTGGACGGACATTAAAGCGGCCGACAGGCTTAAAGACGGCAATTTGGACATTTCCAAGCTGCTGAAAAACGACGGGTACTTAGTATTCACCCCCGACACAAAGGCCGATGCCGCCAACGGAGCAAAAACGGTCGCCTCTCTGAGCAGCTACGCGAAATCGTTGACACCGATTAAGCTGTATGCGTTCGGCGTCAAGAAATTGGCTTCCAAGCCGACCGTGGGCAAGCCCTCATATTCCGGCTTATCGGCTGCGATAACCGTACCCGAAGGCGCGGAGTGGACATATGCCGAGGATTACAACGGTTGGGCAGAAGTCGGCGGCACGACGCTGACAATGCCTGTAGCGAGCTACAAGTACGACATTTGGGTCCGCGTAGCCGCCACCGCCACCACGGCGCCGTCCGTGTATGTCAAGGTTAGCATAGCCGCCGCCGCCAACGCTCCGTCCGTTAAAATGGACATAGCGAAGGGCACGGTCAAGGCGAAAGCGACATGGCTGGCGAGTATAGACGACGGTACAACATGGGCTACGCTCTCATCTCTCACGGATATTCAGACGAACGGCGTTGTCAATGTGGCCAGCCTGACCAGTGTGGGCAAATGGTACATTCAGTTCCAAATCCCGTCAACCGGCAGCAAGCCCGCTTCGAGCGTAACTGAATTGAGTTTGGCCGCTCCGAAAGCCAGCGCGGTTTCAGCTGCTGACCTCGTGCTCACGGCGAAAGATGTTAAAGTCATAGGCGCCAAGCCGGTTCAGGCGTTCATAAATGGCAAGTGGAAAACCGTGAAAGCCATCAAGTTTGCGGATATCGAAGATAAAGCTCTCAAAATCCGTATGGCTGGAAACAAAACCACGCTGCCCGGAGATGAAATTACCGTAACGCTTAATAAAGCCACCGGTATACTGTCATAACTCATTAAAACCGGCTGCTGAAAAAAGCAACTGAAAAACAACAAAAGAACGGCGGACGCGTCAAGCGACCGCCGGTTTTTTGCGCCCCCAACGTGCCCCCGCCCCACGCCCCGCCGTGCCCCCCGCGCGCGCCGTACCCTGTAGGGACGGTCGCCCCGCCCCCCCGTCGCGCCCTCAGCCATCTTTAGAAAAGAGGGTGGCGCGAAGCGCCGGGTGTTTTGCGTCCCCCGTCCGTTTCCCCAATTCCCCTCCTTGGAGGGGTGGCGCGAAGCGCCGGGGTGGTTTCCCCCACAGGGCCAAAAAATCAAATCACCCGCCGGCCACGGGCCGGCACCCTCTTTGCGAAAGAGGGCAAGGGTCACGCGGGCGGCGGCCGATTTTCCCTCGCGGGGCCGTTTTATTTTTTCATTTGTCCGCCGCTGACGCGCGGCGAATACCCCTTGTAATATGCCGCGAGGCCCCTCCGTATGACCCCAAAATGCAGTTCGCTCCGCTAAAAGTGCTTTTCGCTCCACGAAATGACCTCAAAACGGAAAATCCATGTTATTATATTTCATAGCGGTTTTATTTCCCGGCGGCTGCCGCAAAACACTATGTGAGGTATAATATTATGGACACTTTCAATTCAGAGGTCGGGGGCCGGGTTAGGGAAAAAAGGCTCGCTTTGAAATTGTCAAGGCACAAGCTCGCGCAGACGGTGAACATAAGCGATAAATTCCTCTACGACATAGAAATGGGTAAAAAAGGAATGTCCGCCAGAACGCTGCTGAGATTAGCGGAGGCATTAAACGTTTCCGCCGGCTGGCTGCTGGCCGAAAAGCGGTCGCGGCGGCGCAAGTAACCGCGTGCGGAAACGCGCTTTCGGCTTGTTTGGCTATACGGTTGAAACGGGCGCCGCCGCGCGTGGCGCGAACGGCGCGAAAGGGGGACGAGCGCATGTATCACGCTTTTCCGCCGCTCATAAGCGGGCGGCCGAAAATCCTGATACTCGGAACATTCCCAAGCCCGCTCTCCCGTGAGAGGGGCGAATATTATGGAAACCCGCGGAATATGTTCTGGAGGATAATCTTCGGCGTTTTCGGAGCGGAATTCGGCAGCCCGGATTACGGCGAAAAGAAACGGCTGCTTTTCGATAACGGTATCGCGCTGTGGGACGTTATTGAAAGCTGCGAAATCGACGGAGCGCTTGACAGCGCGATAAAAAATCCCGTTTACAACACGGCGCTGCCGGGATTTATAGAGGCGAACGGTATCCGGGCCGTCGCGTTCAACGGCGGGAACGCCTATAAATTTTACCGGCGCGGCATAGGGCCGGCGGAAAAAACGGTTCTGCCGTCGACAAGCCCCGCCAACGCGAGGTTGGATTATGGCGGCAAATTGGCCGCGTGGTCGGCGGCAATCCTGAAGAACGGCTGATACGGCTTTTCAGAGAATCCCGTTAATACGGCCGGCATAAGCGCCGCGGTTTTCGTGCGCGATTCCATGTGAATCGCGCGTGTTTTC
>WRMG01000004.1 GCA_009777255.1 Oscillospiraceae bacterium
GAATTTCGTTTCTGATATTTTTGAACGGTAAACGTATTTGTTTTTCATTGGCTTGACCTCACTGTTAGACTATCAGACTACCCAGTCCTAGTCAAGCCCCTTGTTAATTGTCAAGCTTGCCGCAAAATTTCTCCCCCAAACTATTGACAACCCCCTTTTTTCCTGATATAATCACCGCAGCGTTCCAAAGACAGCGGGTCGGCCCTCGCGCCGGTAATGTTGCCCGCCCAGGATACGGCGTTATAAAGTCGTGTACATCCTTGTGTGCCTTTGGTATGCGGGGATTTTTATTTTGGAGGTGAATACATGCCTAATCCAGTCGCTTTGAAGCAAAAGCAGGAGTTTGTCGCCGAGCTGTCGGAAAAGCTGAAAAATTCAAGCGCGGGCGTCCTTGTGGACTACAAGGGCATCAACGTGGCCGACGACACCAAGCTGCGGCGCGAGCTGCGCGCGGGCGGCGTCGAGTACATGGTCGTCAAGAACACGATGCTCAGGCGCGCCTGTGAAAACGTCGGGTTTGAGGAGCTGTATCCCCAGCTCAAGGAGACGACCTCGCTGGCTATCGGAGGCGGTGACCAAATCGCGCCCGCGAAGATACTCTGCGAATACGCCAAAAAGTCGGGCGGCAAATTCAAGATCAAAGCCGGCTACATCGATGGCCGCGTGATAAGCGCCGCCGAGGTGTCCGCGCTGGCGGAGCTGCCGCCGCGCGAAGCGCTTATAGCGAGGATGCTGGGCGGGCTGAACGCGCCGATCTCCGGGCTCGTAAATGTGCTTAACGGAAACATACGGGGTCTGGTCGTCGCGCTGAACGCCATAGCGGAGAAAAAAGCGTCCGAAACCACCGCATAGAGTCGAGTAGTACCCATCACAAAACAACCAAATAATTTAAGGAGGATTTTATACCATGGCCAGCGAAAAATTAACAAAACTTATCGACGAGGTAAAAGCATTAACAGTTCTCGAACTCTCCGAGCTTGTAAAAGCGCTTGAGGAAGAGTTCGGCGTTTCCGCCGCCGCGCCTATGGCTATGATGGCCGCCGCGCCCGCCGCCGGAGCCGCCGCGCCCGCCGCCGAGGAGCAGACGGAGTTCGACGTCATCCTCGCCGAAACCGGCGCCGAGAAAATCAAGGTCATCAAAGTCGTGCGCGAAATCACCGGTCTTGGCCTTACCGAGGCGAAGGCGCTTGTTGACGGCGCGCCCAAGGCCGTCAAGGAAGGCGTTTCCAAGGACGACGCCGAGGAGATCAAAAAGAAGCTCACCGACGTAGGAGCAAAGGTCGAAGTAAAATAAAGCCCGCGCCGTACAAACAACAAAAGCGAAAGGGATTGACCGCCGGTCAATCCCCTTTTACTTTTGCTAGAAGCCGCATCAGCGGCCGCCAGAGCGCCAGACATACCACAAAGTTGCTCACGCAATGGATCAGGTCAAACGGTATGCCGCTCACCCAGTATGCCAGCGCCATCGCCGGACCCCCGATTACCAAGTGCGGCAGAGCGCAGAGCGCGCCGAAGCACAGCCCGAACACCCCGGAGATCATCGCCCAAATAACCGGCGAACGGCAGGCCCGCCATAACCATACCACAAGCGCGAGCAGCGTCCATACATACAGATACGGAATCCACCACCACGGGCTGAAGCCGTAGAACAAACCCTCCAAAAACGCGAAAACATAGATAATGTACAGCACCTTATACCGGAAGGTCAGCGTATAGACGATAACCAGCAGCGACACCAGCTCTATGTTGGGCAGAGCCATCAGCGCGACCTGCTGCGCGAAAAGTACGGCGGCGCAGAGCGCCAATACGGTGATCTCCCGCGCCGTTTTCCTCTGCCGGCCGGTCATGACTACCAGCCGACGGTCAGCGTGATTTCAAAAACATCGCCGTCCTCAATCGGCGTGTCGTCCACGCCGGTCATAAGGAACTCGCCCTCTTTGGTAAAGCTCCACCATTCCTGATTGGCGTCGTCGGCCGTCACGCCGTCTACCGTCTTGACGAGCAGGCCATAGGCGCTCTCCTCACCGCTGATCAGGTCTTTTTCATCCAGCGCCTGCCGTAAGTAAGCCGCGTCGGTGCCGATGTCCAGCTCCCTGACGGTCCGCCCGTCAACAATGACGCTGACGCTGATAGTCTTCGCGCCCTCACTGCCCTGCTGCCGCAGGAAATGGTATGCCGTCAGGAAAACCGCGATCAGCAGGAGCATTGACACGACTGCGATTACAATGGTCTTTTGCGTTGGGACTCTGTTTTTTTGCATAAAAAACCAACCTTTCTCCGCCTATCCTCGGGCGGCAGGTATATTTCACTTCGCGGCAAGTATTCTGGCTCATGGTTCATCGCGCCGCGCCAAGTCTTCCCGGTTTCCCAGTGACGTTTTCGGGTTTTCCCGAGGCGCGCGCTTCCCAAATACAGCGGCGGGACCGCGCGGGATTCTCACCCGCTTCCATAACGCGCAAAGCTGCGTAAAGTCTAGCACAGCGGATACGCGCTTGTCAACACAATATTTTACACATACAAAACCCCCGCCAAAAAGCACATTTTGGCGGGGTTTTTGACAGCTTCAAAGAAAAACATCAAGAATCAACCGGAGAAAGATGTTGTATCTGGCCAAATATCCATGAAGGAGGTATAAAATGATTCAAACATACGGATACATCCGTGTCAGCACAAAAGAACAAAGCGAAGACAGGCAGCTCACCGCTATGCGGGAATTCGGAGTTCGGGAGGGTAATATATTTCTTGACAAGCTCTCGGGCAAAGACTTTGAAAGACCCTCATACAGGCGGTTGCTGAAAAAGCTAAAGCCTGTCGATACCCTTGTTATTAAGAGTATTGACAGGCTCGGCAGAAACTACGAGGAGATTTTAGAGCAGTGGAGATTTATAACAAAAGAGCGGCGAGCTAATATTGTCGTTCTTGATATGCCGCTGCTGGACACACGGCAAAAGAACCGCGATCTGACTGGAACCTTTATCGCCGACCTTGTTTTGCAGATTCTCAGCTATGTCGCGCAGACGGAGCGAGAGCTTATACGCCAGCGTCAGGCGGAGGGCATAGCCGCGGCAAAGGCGCGAGGCGTGAGATTCGGCAGACCGCCGATAGAGCGTCCGCCGCATTTACAAGAGGTTCAGAAAGCGTGGGAGCGCCGTGAAATATCGGCGCGTGAAGCCGCTCGGCGGCTGAATATCAACCGCATGACATTTCTGGCGGCCGGACAGTGATATTTGTCAAAAAAAGTACAGGTTTTTAGCCACACGGCTACGGTATTCAAATTGGCTTTTAATAAATCTTATCGCATAAGCACCTTTGGCGGAGCAGCAAGGGTTTGAGGCTTATATTCTCTTTATTTGCCAAGTATACAGCATTTGATTATAGATGTCAAGCATAAGTTGCTAAAAACCTGTACTTTTCTATACAAATCGTCCCTAAATGCCGCGCCGTATTATCAGGCGGAAAAATATCTTAAAACAGTCTGGCTTAACAAAATAATATAAAGAGAGGTTAACAAAAATGAAAAGGAAGGCTTTATCTTTCGCGCTGGTTATAGCGTTGTTCGCGGGGCTAGTCCCGGTCGGAAGCATACCGGCAACGGCACTGGATCAGACCGGCATTGAACGTTATCTATTTAGAGGGTTCAATGTACTTTCAGGCAATGAACTCAGGATTGATGCTCTGCTGCGCCCCAATATTCTGGCTCCGAATTCCGATCTTGCCGGTCATTACAGAACCGACTCTAATGGGGACACTTATGTGGAAGCGTCCTCGGGTAAGACAATAGAAGACATGGCTATTGCGGCAGGGATTAATTTATCGGTTTCAACTAGCGTTAGTGGCGGTGTTGGTAGCTTATTCAAAGCGAGCGCAAAAACTAAATTTAACACGAGTGTGAGTACCGCATATAAATCCTCCTACGATTCACATTTCTTTCAATCCTCTATATTTACTAAAACCGGTCAGGCTTACATAAACGATATGGAACACCCTGATACAATAAACGCTGTTCAAAGACAGCTAGACCGCAACTTCCTAAGCGAGCTTATAAACGAAAAAAACATCGAAAGGCTTTTCACAAGGTACGGCACCCACATTCTCACGTCGTACTCAGTTGGAGGATGGGCGGAATTTCAGACCTCGACCATTAACACAAAAGAAAATAGTGATAATGACGTGAAAATGAAATATGAAACTTCGGTATCGTTCTCTGGTGTAGGTACAAGTATGGACGCCGCGATGGACCTCGGGGCATATGTTAATGAAAAATACAATTCAGAAAACTATCGTTCATTTTCTTCTGCCCGCATTGTTGGCGGCTCTGGCGGAATCCCCAATTTTTCAGATCCCAACAGTGTGTCATCGGTATACAACACTTGGCTTGGCACAGTCCCGGCACGTCCCGAACTGCTCACAGATAAAAATTTAGTGCTCACCGGTATATGGGAGCTGCTGCCTCAGGGAAACGAAAAGCGGTATATGGAACTGGTTCAGGAGTTTGTCAGATTGGCGCAAAAAAGTCATTTAGATTTCTGCAAAGAATTTATCTATAAAGCGGCGGCATCCTTACATATAGAAGCCTCTGTAGATGATACAAGTGACGTGGCATCATACGACCCGAACACCACAATCCCTATATACACCGCGCAGCAGTTTGCCAACATCGGTGATGCTGATTTACCGGCTAACGGCAACTATATGCTGATGAATGATATTAATCTTGATGAAATTAAAGTCTCGACCACCGGATATAGTTCACCATATGTCCTGATGTCTACAGGAAAAGAGTTTAACGGTACTTTTGATGGGAATGGATTTACCATCAGCGGTTATAATAATGTGAAAAAAGCGAATTTTACAAGCTTTCCAACTACAGTAAACGTCGGCTTATTCCCTGTTATCGGAGAAAATGGACACGTAAGAAATCTAATAGTGAAAGGTTCCACGATTATCTATGAAGCTACAAATAATCGTATATCAAGCAACGTTATATATCGGGCAGGAACCATTGCGGGACTTAACAAGGGCGTAATCGAAAATTGTCATGTTTCTGAAGAATCTGAGGTAAAAATAAGGGTTTATAGGAGTTCCGAAGCGCGGATTTATTCGGGAGGAATTGCCGGTTACAACACTGGTAATATAATTGGGTGCAGTTTTACGAACAGTGATAACAAATATAAATCTGGTGACTATACGGGAAATGTTCTCGCTAGTGCTCCTGGGCGAGGTGGCACGGTATGGTGTTATTCCGGAGGAATTGCGGGCTGGTCAAACGGAGAAATAGTGGATTGCTATGCAGAGACTTGGACGCATTCGCGGGGTAGGGGAATGAGCGGTGTCCAAACAAAAGTCTATTTATATTCAGGAGGAATCGCAGGTTTGATAGACACAGGAGGAGTTGTATTACGCTCCTTTGCCGATGGAGATGAAAAAACAACAAGAAATTATTCAAAGGAAGGAGAATTGGGTACCGGTAAAATAACAGGAAAGAACTCAGCCGGTTCCGGCGCGTTGATAGATTGCTTTTATAAAAGCGGAGGTGGAAATGCTGTAGGAAACGGAAGCTCAACCGGAACAACAGCGGTAGCAAATTTCAAAGTTAACGCAATAGTAGATATATTGCGGCCAGATAAAGATGATTCCAACTCCACATGGATATACGACGGGAATAAAGATCGCCCTACGCATAGAGAACCTGAGTCAGGTAATTCTCCTTATTTTATAGTAGAATACATAAATGGCAAACCGGAATATTTTGCGGGAGAACTCATGGACACAAATAAGCTGGCAAATAGCATGAGGGTTTTCTTCACTCCTAGTAAAGGTGTTGTTAAGCCTGTGGAAATAACAGACGCCGTGCAAATCAGATATGATTTTGCCGCCGAGGGAAATGGGTTTATACAATTCCTGCATCGAGATGGAGATAGCACCTATGCCGGCAAATTAGGTTTTCCGGTAATAGAACGCGATTTAGCGAGAGGAGAGGACCCGACCCACATAAACCTGAACAGAAGCGGCATTACGATGAAAGCTGGGAGTTCTGTACGATTACGGGTTGCCCTTGAACCGTTGCTTGCAAAGCAGGATATAACATGGGACAGCAGCAATGAAGATGTCGTTTTCGTAACACCGTTTGGCGAGGTGCTTGCCATAGAAGAAGGCGAAACTGTCGTAACAGGCACGACGGTCAACGGTCTCACTTCGACCTGCCATGTGGTGGTCAGCGGAAGGGTTATGCCGAATGGCATTGATTACGACATAGAAACCGTATTTGTACCGGGCAAAGTAAACGGCGAAATTGAAATGACGTCTAACTCAGAAAAAAGCGATGAACCCGAAAATACAGACGACGCAGACGACGCAGACGACGATACAGACGATGACCCAGACGACGATACAGACGACCCAGACGACCCAGACGACATAGACGACATAGACGACATAGACGAGTCTAATCTTCCTGTGTTCAGAATAAATCTCACCGATGAAACCCTCATTGTTCCAAATGATTATGTGATAGCCGTATACAGTGTAAATGGCGGAGGAAAATGGATCGTCCCGAAAGCCGATACATTCAATGATGTAAAATTTCCTAAGATGCTGCGCAAGGGCATGACAATGTGGCTTTCAGATAATAAGAGCAACCCCGAAGAAGGGAAACTTGTCAAGTTCGATACTGTTAAATCAGGTCTTACAGTCCCCAAATTAGTTGTTAACTATGAAATTGCGTCAGACCCAACAGGCGCTACACTTGGCGACTGGGTTTTAGCTGCGAAAGGCGGAACAGCAGCGGTTAAAAATATTCAAATTGGCGCCGCAAACGGTAAAGAAGTAGATGATCAAGGCTATGGTGTATTTTTTGATGGTGAGGACAGCGGAATTTCCATTGCGCCCTTGAATAATAATGGTAAAGCGGCAAAAGAGGCATATTTCATCAGAACAGCGCCGCATCAAGAGAGTGAATCAGTCTATGTCGCGGCTGGAAAGCCCAAAAAAATCAGCATAAAAGGTGAAGGGAAAGCGACGAAGTACAAAATAAACGCCAAAAAAAATTCACTTAAGCTAAAGAAAGGTGATCTGTTCTTCTGGGGTGATCCCTATGATCTTGGTGCAAATCCGTCTGCTGATTCGTCAGCTCAAATAACACCCGCACTGGAGTCGCTGCTATATATCACGGCGGACAAAGGGTCAGAGATCTCGGTAGAAAATGTGAGCGGCCAAATCGTCGTGTGGAAAGCGGGAACGGCAAAAAAACCTCCAACAGCAAAGCAGATAATAAACAGATAATAGACGGTATAAAACCCCGGTGCAGTCGAGTACTGTGCCGGGATTTTTATGCCTCATACAATAAGCATAAATTGGCGGCAAATTGCCAATAAATTCTGTTTACATATATATTTTTTTGAGATATAATATCCGCAAAGCGGATATTATACTTGATTAAAGATTATATCATTCGGCGTCAACGCCGTAAGATATAATATCCGCAAACTTGAAGCAAGAAAACAGGGGTGATGTACCATGGTGACCTATTCGATCGTCGTGCCGCTCTACAACGAGGAGGAGGTCGTCGGCGAGGCATACCGGCGGCTGAAATCCGTCATGGACGGCATCGGCGAACCGTATGAGCTTATCTTCGTCAACGACGGCAGCAAAGACTCAACGATGGATAAGGCGCGCGCGTTGGCAAAGCAAGACTCAAAAATGAGAATTATCAGCTTTTCCCGCAACTTCGGGCATCAAATCGCCATAACGGCGGGCATGGACGCGGCGCGCGGACAAGCCGTCGTGGTCATAGACGCCGACCTCCAGGACCCGCCGGAAGTGATCCCGCAGATGATAGAAAAGTGGAAAGAGGGCTGGCAGGTCGTCTATGGCAGGCGCGCGGGCCGTAAAGGCGAAACACTGTTCAAAAAGCTAAGCGCAAAGCTATTCTACAGAACGCTCAACGCGCTGACGGACATCGAACTGCCGGTGGACACGGGGGACTTCCGGCTCATCGACCGCAGCGTGTGCGACGCGCTAAAAACATTGCCGGAGCGCAACCGGTATGTACGCGGACTGGTAACGTGGGTCGGATTCAGGCAGACATTCGTCGAATATACGCGTCAGGAACGCTTCGCGGGACAGACAAAATACCCTCTCAAGAAGATGCTGCGCTTTGCCGCCGACGGCATGGTGTCATTCAGCCAAAGACCTATCAAAATTGGGAAAACACTGGGAATCACTACAATTTCCGCCTCTATTCTGATAGGGGTATATCAGTTGTATAGCTGGGCAACAAAGTCGAATATAAGCGAAATTGCGTGCTGGGCCGCGGCAATTCTGTTTGTTCAGGGTCTTGTTCTGCTGTGCATCGGAATACAGGGCGCGTACCTAGCGAGAATGTACGACGAGGCAAAGGGCAGACCATTATATATAATAGGGGAGGTCATAAATTGAAAAACCATGAGCTGATTGAGATGGCCAAAGCTATGCTGTCAAAAGCATATGTGCCATACTCAAAATTCCCTGTCGGCGCCGCGATTTTATGCGAGGACGGGACAATCTACACCGGATGCAACATAGAAAACGCGGCCTATGGGCCGACAATCTGCGCGGAACGCGCGGCGCTGTGCAGAGCTGTATGCGACGGAAATCTCAAAATCGAGAAAGTAGCGGTCGTTGCCGAAACAGAGGACTATTGCTACCCCTGCGGCGTATGCCGCCAGACGCTCTATGAATTTAACCCCCGCATGAAGATCATATGCGGCCGTCATGACGGCACAATAAAGGAACATACACTTGACGAACTGCTGCCCTGCGCCTTTGGACCGGTATCGCTGAACGACAAGCTGAGCTGATAAAAAAGCTCCGCGCCGAAGGGCGGCCGCCCTCATTTTTACGCCAATTCTGCGAATCAAGTTAAGTAGAGAACTAACAAACAAATGGAATACTAAATAATTCTCATATATTAACAATATTCTACAAAATGAGAATAAATTCGATGTAATATCCCGCGGCAATCCTATCACTTGAACGCGAAACACAAGATATAGAAAAGACACGAAGAAAAACCACTGCAAATTGAAAATAACACTACTGTAGTAAACTAACAAACACAAATCCCGCTTCAACGCGAAATGAGAAATCATGAGAAACAAAAACCCTTTTGTTAAAAAATTCTTGCAAAATCCAAAAAAATTTGTTATCATACTCAGAGAGGTATCGCCATGCAGCATTTGAGGAGATTTTTCTGGAGCGGAGAAGCCCATAACGGCACGGTTTTATTGACCGGATCCGAGGCGCGGCATATTTCCAAGGTGCTGCGTATAGAGATAGGTCAAAGCGTTGTCATGTGCGACGGCCAATGCGGCGATTATCAGGCCGTTGTGGAACAAATTGGCAATAACGGCGTCAAACTGAGAATAGGGGAGCGTACCGCGTCGGAAAACGAACCCGCGCTCAACGCGGCTCTCTTTCTGGCCTACACCAAGGGCGAGCACCTCGACTTCGCGGTGCAGAAGTCGGTGGAGCTGGGCGCCGGCGAGATACACCTTTTCACAAGCGAGAGATGCGTGGCGGCCGGCAGCGCGAACAAGCTGGAACGCCTGAACCGCATAGCGATGGAGGCGGCGAAGCAGTCAGGCAGGGGAAAGCTGGTCAAGGTCTCGGACTCCGGCGGATTTGCGGACGCGCTGACAAAGGCCGGAGGCTTAAAGCTATTTTGCTATGAAAAGGAAAATATCTCAATTCGCGCGGCGGCCGGTGAGCTGCCGGAAAAAATCAGCATAATGTGCGGGCCGGAGGGCGGTTTTACGGAGAATGAGGCGGCTCTCGCGGCGGCGGCGGGATGGCGTAGCGTCTCGCTGGGGAAACGGATACTGAGAGCGGAAACGGCTCCGCTGGCCGCGCTGGCCGTGCTGATGTACCAGGCGCGGGAAATTTAGGAGGACTATTGCTGTGAAAAGTCAAAACGAAAAAATTAACGCAAAAAAACAGGACGAGGCGACCACCAACAGAATCCTGATCGTGTTCAGCCTCAGCCTGCTGCTGCTGCTGGTTGTCATGTTCATAAGCAGATTTGTCAACTCGTTCGCTTACTACGGCGCGGTGACGTTCTGCTCGTTCGGGGCCGCCATTTTCGGCGCTGCCGGCGCGGGACTCATGGCCGCCGCTTTTGTGATACGGCAAAAAAAGCACGGCCTGTGGTTCGGGCGGCTGATGCTTCTCGGCGGAACATCGCTGGTCATGGCGGCAATGCTGCTGTTCATACGCCTCTACACCTTCAGGGCGTTCGGCATACTGTACGCGGCGATACCGATAGCGGCGTTTCTGTACATGATTTACAGCATCTATCAGCGCGACTTCTTTTTCCAGTCCATAGTCGCCGGCTGCACGGCGGTCACGCTCTACCTGTTCAGCCGCTGGCTGCACCACAGGCCGTGGCATCTCGTCGTACACGCGACATATATTCTTGCGATAGCGCTGCTGGTCGCCGCCGTACCGGTTCTGCTGGCCGCCAGAAAAAACAACGGCAAGGTGCTGAACAAAAAATTCCTGCCGCTCAACGCGAACTACAACATGATCTTTTTAACCCTCGGCCTCATGCTGCTGTCGATCGTCACGGTGCTGGCGGCTGGCTCGGGCATCGCCTTTTGGATGATGGTCGGCGTGCTGGGCTATCTGTTCGTGCTGGCGGTCTATTACACGATAAAGCTGATGTAACCCGCGCTTGCGGGACAATATTTCCAAACAGGGGATCGGCCGCCGGCCGGTCCCTTTTGCGCTGTTTTTTAATTTTTCCAACACACCCCCCACGGGCGCTTTTTATATTTTTTCTTTAGTTTATAATCTGCATTAAGGCCAACGAGTTAAAAATCGTTCGCTCTTTTCCAACCCCCTTATTTTTGCCCCCCGTCAAACCACTGGCGGGGGGGATTTTTGTCGCCAAAATTACTCCGCCGCGATAAACAATCGCGGGGGATAAATCCCCCGCGATCTGTGACAATGAGACAAACCTTTTCTACCAAGCTGTTGTAACTAAGCTGCAAGGAAAAACAGTATACCTGTTTTTTATCCTGACCATTCGGCCTATTGCGGCCACCGGTCTGAGGACCAAGCTCATCATCACGCTCATAGTTTGTCCGCGCTTCGATGTTTAATGCGTGCATATGTTGTCCACAATTGGAATATAGTACCAACAGAAGGCGGGATAACAATGCGCGGAAAAAAACGAAACTCAGAAGAAGAAAACATACTGCTGCAAACACGCTCCCTGAAAGAACAGATCCGGCTCACGCGCCTGCAATTCGACCACACCGTCGAGCCGGAGCTTATCGAGGCGTTTGTGTTCGAGCTGAACGCGCTTCAGGCCAAGTACAACTATTTCCTGCGCCTCGCGCGCGAGCTGGAGCTGGAGCAGACATACGCGGAGGTCACGCGTCCGCTGGAGGTGGCTAAGAGATGAACAAACCGGACAAAGCGGCAGGCGGCATATTATTAAACGCGGTTTTCGGCGTGCTGGGCCTTGCGATAGCCAACATGCTCGGGCTGGGCCTGGGCCTGACCGCGGTAAATCTGGCCGTAACGGCGGTGTTTGGCATCCCCGGGCTTGCGCTGCTGTTCGGCGTCAGGTGGCTGTTCTAGGTCACGTCTAATAATATCCGCAACAGGGGCGCACCATGTGCGCCCCTGCATTACGTGTAATTTTCTGTGAAAAAACTTCTTGCAATCGAACATTTGTTTTGTTATAATATACTGAGGTGATAATTTTGGCCGGGTTTCAGGTAGTAAGTGAATATAAGCCGGCGGGCGACCAGCCCAAGGCTATCGACGCGCTTGCAAGCGGCATCATAAACGGGCTGGACGAGCAGACGCTTCTGGGCGTAACGGGCTCGGGCAAGACGTTCACGATGGCCCATGTCATCCAGCGCGTCCAAAAGCCCACGCTGGTGCTGGCCCACAACAAAACGCTGGCCGCGCAGCTGTGCGCCGAGTTCAAGGAATTTTTCCCGAACAACGCCGTAGAGTATTTCGTGTCCTATTACGACTACTATCAGCCGGAGGCGTATATCCCCCACACCGACACCTATATAGAAAAAGACGCCTCAATCAACCACGAAATAGAGCGCCTGCGCCACTCCGCGACCTCCTCGCTGTTCGAGCGGCGGGACGTCGTCGTCGTCGCGTCGGTGTCGTGTATTTACGGGCTGGGCAACCCCAAGCAGTACAAAAAACAGACCGTTTCACTGCGCCAGGGCCAGAAGCAGGACAGGGACGAGCTGTTAAAGCGTCTGGTGGCCATACGCTACGAGCGCAACGACATCGCGTTTGAGCGCAACATGTTCCGCGTCCGCGGCGACACGGTAGAGATTTTCCCCACATATACCAACGATTACGCCGTCCGCGTCGAGTTTTTCGGCGACGAGATAGACCGGCTCTCCGAGATAAACGTACTCACGGGCGTGCCGCGCCGCCAGCTCTCCCACGCGGCGATATACCCCGCGACGCACTACGTGCTGGACCGCGTAAAGATCGAGCCGAGGCTGCGCGAGATAGAGGACGAGATGCTGGAATGCGTCAAAGCGTTCGAGTCCGAGGGCAAGCTCATCGAGGCCCAGCGTATCAAGCAGCGCACGATGTACGACCTCGAGATGATACGCGAGCTGGGGTTTTGCAGCGGCATCGAAAACTATTCGCGCGTTTTGTCGGGAAGGAAGCCCGGGGCGACTCCGTACACGCTGTTCGACTATTTCCCCGACGACTTTCTGCTGATAATCGACGAGTCGCATGTGTCCGTCCCGCAGGTGCGCGGCATGTACGCGGGCGACAGGGCGCGGAAGACCGCGCTGGTCAACTTCGGCTTCAGATTGCCGTCGGCATACGACAACCGCCCCATGAACTTTCAGGAGTTCAGCGGCAAAATAAATCAGGTCGTATACGTCTCCGCCACGCCCGCCGAATACGAGCGCGAGCGCTCGGGGCAGATAGTGGAGCAGGTCATCCGCCCGACGGGGCTGGTGGACCCCGAGGTGTCCGTGCGGCCTATCGAGGGGCAGATAGAAGACCTGCTGAACGAGATAAACGCGCGCGTCGAAAAAAAGGAGCGCGTTCTGGTGACGACGCTGACCAAGCGCATGGCCGAGGATTTAACCAGCTATTTGCAGGAGGCGGGCATTAAGGTGCGGTACATGCACCACGACGTGCCGACCATAGAGCGCATCGAGATAATCAGAGAGCTTAGGCTGGGCGTGTTCGACGTCCTTGTGGGCATAAACCTCCTGCGCGAGGGGCTGGACCTGCCCGAGGTAAGCCTTGTGGCGATACTGGACGCCGACAAAGAGGGCTTCCTGCGCAACGAGACGTCGCTTATACAGACCATCGGGCGCGCCGCGCGCAACGCGGCGGGAAATGTCGTCATGTACGCCGACCGCGTCACCGAGTCCATGCGCCGCGCCATAGCCGAAACAAACCGCCGCCGCGAGCTGCAAATGGCGTTCAACACCGCGCACGGCATCACGCCCAAGACGATAATAAAAAGCGTCAGGGATTCGCTGGAGATCTCCAAAGAGACCGACGCCTCCGGCAGAACGCTCGACCCCAAGAGCGACAAAGAGCGCAGAGAGCTGATAGCGCGCCTCGAAAAAGAGATGAAGGAGGCGTCAAAAATGCTGGAGTTCGAGTACGCCGCGCTGTTAAGGGACCGGATAATCACATTGAGAGCGGAACAGAAAAAATAATTAGGGAGATAATTCTTTATGCAGCAATTCATACATGTCCGCGGGGCAAGAGAGCACAACCTGAAAAACATCGACGTAAAAATCCCGCGCGACAAATTTGTCGTCCTCACGGGGCTCTCCGGCTCCGGCAAATCGTCGCTCGCGTTCGACACCATCTACGCCGAGGGCCAGCGCCGCTATGTCGAGTCGCTGTCCGCCTACGCGCGCCAGTTCCTGGGCCAGATGGAGAAGCCCGACGTTGACGGCATCGACGGCCTCTCGCCCGCCATCTCAATCGACCAGAAAACCACCTCGCGCAACCCGCGCTCAACCGTCGGCACAATAACCGAGATTTACGACTATCTGCGGCTCCTGTGGGCAAGGGTGGGCACGCCCCACTGCCACAAATGCGGCAAAACAATACATCAGCAGAGCATCGACCAGATAATCGGGCAGATACTTGAGCTGCCCGCGCAGACACGGGTTCAGGTGCTTGCGCCCGTAGTGCGCGCGCGCAAGGGCGAGTATCAGAAGGTGTTTGACGACGCGCGGCGTTCGGGCTATGTGCGCGTGCGCGTTGACGGCATAATTTACGATCTGGGCGAGACGATAAAGCCTGACAAAAACAAAAAACACACCATAGACGTGGTGGTGGACCGCCTGATAATAAACGACGACGTGCGCCGCCGGCTCACGGATTCGGTGGAGATAGCGTCAAATCTGGCCGGCGGGCTGGTCGTGGTAAACGTCACGGACAAAGACGAGGATTTGCTTTTCTCACAGAATTACGCCTGCGAGGACTGCGGCGTCTCGATCGAGGAGCTTACGCCGCGCATGTTCTCCTTCAACAACCCCTACGGCGCCTGCCCGAAATGCACGGGCCTGGGCGCGAAGCTGAAGGTCGATCCCGACCGCGTTATCAACAATTCGCTGTCAATACGCGGGGGCGCCGTTCTGGCGACCGGCTGGAGCGCGGACCCGGGAACCATCGGGCGCATGTATTTTGACGGGCTGGCCAAATACTATAAATTCAGCTTAAACACGCCTGTCCGCGACCTGCCCGAGGAGACACAGACCATCCTCCTGTTCGGCACAAAGGGCGTGAAAATACCGCTCTCCTACAACAACGAATACCGCAAGGGCACATATAATCAGCCGTTCGAGGGCATTGTCAACAACCTCGAGCGGCGCTACAGGGACACGCAGTCCGAGGCGTCGCGCCGCGACATAGAGGAGTACATGTCGCCGGTGCCGTGCCCCGAGTGCAAGGGCCTGCGCCTGAAAAAGGAGAGCCTTGCCGTCAGGATCGGCGGCCTGAACATAGCGGACTACACGGCGTTTTCCATCACCGAAGCGCTGCGGTTTATGGACACCGTCGAGTTTACGCATCAGCAGTCGCTCATCGCCGACCGCATACTCAAAGAGATACGCGAGCGCTTAGGCTTCCTCCGCAGCGTCGGGCTTGAATATCTCACACTTTCGCGGCAGTCGGGCTCGCTGTCGGGCGGCGAAAGCCAGCGTATCAGGCTGGCCACACAGATCGGCTCGTCGCTGATGGGCGTGCTGTATATACTCGACGAGCCGTCGATCGGGCTGCACCAGCGCGATAACGCGCGCCTGCTGGCAACGCTGAAACGCCTGCGCGACCTGGGAAACACCCTCCTCGTCGTCGAACACGACGAGGACACAATGCGCGACGCCGACTATATAATCGACGTGGGCCCGGGCGCCGGCATACACGGCGGGCACATCGTCGCCGAGGGCACGCTCGAGAGCATATGCGGCTGCGCGGAGAGCGTTACGGGCCAGTATCTCTCGGGCAAAATGCAGATACCGCTGCCGCGGAAACGCCGCGGCGGCAGCGGCAAAACGCTGGTCGTCCGCGGCGCCAGAGAAAACAACCTCAAAAACATCGACGTGACCGTGCCGCTGGGCAGATTCGTGTGCGTAACCGGCGTGTCCGGTTCGGGCAAATCCAGCTTTGTCAGCGAGATTCTGCACAAATCGCTGGCCCGCGAGCTGGGCCGCGCAAGGACTCGCCCGGGCGCGTTTGACACGATCGAGGGGCTGGAATATCTGGACAAGGTCATCGACATCGACCAGTCGCCGATAGGGCGCACACCGCGCTCAAACCCCGCGACATACACGGGGCTTTTCGGCGAAATCCGCGACCTTTTCGCGCAGACATTGGACTCTAAAATGCGCGGCTACGGGCCGGGCCGCTTCTCGTTCAACGTGCGCGGAGGACGGTGCGAAGCCTGCTCCGGCGACGGTTTGATAAAGATAGAGATGCACTTCCTGCCGGACATTTACGTCCCGTGCGACGTGTGCAAGGGCAAGCGCTACAACCGCGAAACGCTTGAAGTGCGCTTTAAGGACAAAAACATCCACGAGGTTCTGGATATGACCTGCGAGGAGGCGCTGGCGTTCTTCGACAGCGTGCCGCGCATAAAGCGCAAGCTGGAAACGCTGTACGACGTAGGGCTGGGCTATGTGCGGCTGGGACAGTCCTCCACAACGCTTTCAGGGGGCGAGGCGCAGCGCGTAAAGCTTGCGACAGAGCTGTCAAAGCGCAGCACGGGGTCTACTATTTATATACTTGACGAGCCAACTACAGGACTACATGTCGCCGACGTCCATAAGCTGATAGAGGTGTTGGACAAGCTGGTGGAATCGGGAAATACCGTGCTGGTAATCGAGCATAATCTTGACGTTATCAAAACCGCCGACTATATAATTGACTTGGGGCCGGAGGGCGGCGAAAAGGGCGGGCTGATCGTCGCGGAGGGAACGCCGGAGGAGGTCGTGAAGAACAAAGCGTCGTATACCGGGCAATATCTGAGGAAGGTGCTGTGAATGATATTTTGATTAAATGATCATTTTATGCCCGAAAAAAGTGATGTCACCTGACTGCATAAAGACAGTATACATATATATAAAATACTGGTAGTATTGATGTAAAGTATATATAGGTGAGGTATATTATGGCGACCAAAAAAAGGGTGTTCACGCTGAGGCTTGAGGACGAGGTTTTTGACAAAATCGGAATACTGGCGACAAGGGCGCATCGCTCGATGACGAACTATATTGAGTTTGTGCTGATGGAGCATATCCAAAATTATGAGGCCACCGAGGGGGCAATATGGGATCCCCGTGACGGCGGCTAAAGGGGAGAAATCACTGTGGACGCTTGGAAATCAGGCTATTCGGACGATTTCAGCGCCGGTCCCCAAACGCTGCGGAGGCTGTTTGAGCAGCAGAATTACGGAGATGTATACAGCGCGCTGAAGCTGATACTCGACAAAGCGCCTAAGTTTTTGCAGGAGTATTACAGTCTTGTGCCCATCTATGAGGACGGGCTTGATTTTGTTGATTTCGCGTATGATATTATTACTCCGCACAAGAGAAAAATCCCAGGCGAACGCTATATGCGCTGGGATATTTGCCTTATAACCCTGAAGCTGGAGATGCTGGACAAGCTGGGGCGGTGGGAGGAATACCGCGATTATTTCAATAAGATTTACAGCCTGCACCCCGAGTATCAGGGGAGATACGCGAAAACCGCCGTGCATCTTACATACGCGCGCGCGCATCCGTATATGATAAGCGCGGACGGCGATTATTATAACGTGCATTTTCTGTATCTGCTGCTGCCGCGGTATGAGGCGATAAACAGGTATCTGAAGGCGCGCAGGAAGGGCGTTATAAAGCGCAGGCCGCCCGATACGGACAGCCTGACCATGAGCCGCAATTATAATCTTTTGGCGGAGCGGCTGGGTATGCTGCTGAAGCTGGACGGCAGTATTATGCGGTTGTATCAGTAGCCCTCGCGGCTCATGAACACGTTTAACTCGGCGCAAAGCATGATGATAAAGCTGATGGCGTACATCCAAACGGCGGCGGACAAAAACGCGCTGACACCGCTGTAGAGCGGGTTTATTCTTAAAAACAGCGCCGAGAATTTTCCGAACGCGAAGTTAAGCAGCAGCCAGAGAAATGTGGCGGCCGCCGCGCCGAGGACGCGGATTCTGTTTATGTGGCGGCAGCCGGGCGTAAAGGTGTAAAGCGACGCGATAAACAGGAAAATAACGCACGCGGCGCCGACGCGGCCCGCGAGCGCGACATGGACGATTGTGCCTCTGGCGAGGATGGAGATGGCGATGGGGACGGCTGTCGCCAGCGCCAGACCGAGCGTGAACACAAGCGCGAGCCCGCGCGTGCGGATGTTCAGCTTGAGGCGCTTGCCGTCGTTGACGGCCTTGTGTATGCCGCGCATCAGCGCCCATACGGCGCTTGAGGCCGACCATGTCGCCACGATAAGCGGGATTACCAGAACGGTTCGGCTTGACCGTTCGGGCAGCTGTTCGATGAGCGTGAGGACAACCTCGGGGAGGACGAGCGACAGCTCGCTTTTGCCGACGGATATGTCCATGTAGCCCAGCAGCATGATGACGAACAGCAGCAGCGGGAAGAGCGCGAACATCAGATAGAACGTCGTTTGCGCGGAGACGCCGGCGACGTCGTCCTCGTTCAGCTGTTTCATAAAAGCGATAATTTTTTTCATAGTATATAGACTTTATTACGAAAACGGCGGTTTGTCAATATGAAATGGACAAAATTTACTGTAAAAACCACGCATGATGAGATTGACGCGGTTTGCGCGCGGCTCGCGGCGCTGGGGTATGACCAGCTGGAGATTGAGGACGCGGAGGAGATCAGGCGTTTTATAGAGAGGGAGAAGCCGTTTTGGCAGCTTGCCGACGAAGGGCTTTTGGAGAAGAGCGGCGCGAGCGTCAGCTTTTACGTTGACGGCGACGGCGGCGCGGAGGGGCTTGACGGGCTGGACTTCACGCGGGCGGTGGTTTGCGAGGAGGACTGGATTGACAACTGGAAGAGGTATTACAAGCCGATTAAAATCGGCGCGCGGATTTTGATTCAGCCGGAGTGGGAGCCGCTGGACAACCCCGAGGGCAGGGCGGTGTTCTGGTGCGACCCGGGCGTGAGCTTCGGGACCGGAACGCACGCCACGACGCGGCTGTGCCTTGAGCTTTTGGACAGGCTGGTGAAGCCGGGCGACACGGTTATAGACTTGGGGTGCGGCAGCGGCATACTGTCCGTCACAGCGCTTTTGCTGGGCGCGGGCAGCGCCTTCGCGGCGGATATTGACGGGCACGCCTGTGACATCGCGCTGCGGAACGCCGGGCGCAACGGGCTTGCGCTGACCGTTGAGCGGGGGAATCTTTTGGAGGACGCGGGGCTTTGGGAGCGCATGGGCAGCGCGGATATTGTGTGCGCGAATTTGGTGGCCGATTTGATATGCCCGCTTGCGCGGAGATTACGGGCGGCGGCGGCGGGATGTCTTATAGCCTCCGGCATACTCTCGGAGCGCGCGGGCGAGGTGGGCGCGGCGTTGGGGGGCGCGGGGTTTGAGGTGGTTGAGCGGCTGGACAGCGAGGGCTGGGCGGCGCTGAGATGTATGTAGAAAGGCGCGGCAGACGCCGCGCCTTTATCATCACATATCCTCAACCGTATTGTGTCTGTCGCGGAACAGCAACGATATGCACCATATTCCGGCAATGCCTACCACTGTGTAGATTACGCGGCTGAGCGCCGAACCGGCGCCGAACGTATAGTCCACAAAGTTGAAGTTGAACAGACCTACGCAAGCCCAGTTGAGCGAACCCAAAATCACCAGGATAAGAGATACTCTATCCAAAACGTACAACTCCTTTACTTGTTAGTACGTTTTGTATTTTGCGCAGTTTTTTGTTTCTTATTCGTTCTGGATGGGGAGGATTTCGGACGCCGACACCTCGAACGCGGTTTTTGTCGCGCCCGCGCCGTTTTCGAGCTTTGTGTACTCGCGGCTCTGAAGCCGGCCCTTTACCGCGACGCGGTCGCCGGTTTTCAGCTCGGCGCAGCCGCGGGCGTGGGTGCCCCACGCTATGCACGGCAGGTAGTCCGAGCGGCCGTGATAGCGCGATACCGCGATGAGCAGGTCGCAGATTTCGCGGCCCAGCGGGGTTTTGCGGTATATGGGGTTTTTGCAGAGCGTTCCGGTCAGCTTCAGCGCGTTTATGTGGGGTTCGGCGGCGTCCGCCGTGAGAATCTCGCGCGCGAGGACGTATAGGACGAGCTTGCTGCCGACGCCGCTTTTGTTGTTAAATGACCGCAGGTGTCCGGCGACGCTGAGGGGTGAGCCGTCGAGGTCCGGTTCGAGCGCGGCGGTCAGCGCTTGCTGAGCCTGTATGTTTATTGTGTCCTCGGCGCCGGACAGGCGTTTTACGCCGAGCGCCAGCCGGTAAAATTTTACGCCGTGGGATTCGTGGGAAAATACGGGGGGTCCGGTTGGGATCCCCGTCAGCTTTATCATATTGTCGTCCATCGTATACTCCACCTCATTTGTTGACTTGATGAAGTATATTAACTAAGCCTTCGGGTTAGAACAGTTACAAGTTAATAGTTACGAGTTACAAGAGGACGGGGGAGCGGTAGTTACAAGTTACAAGATACAAGTTACAAGAGGATGACGGGGTACGGGGGACGGGATAAAGTTTGGGGGAAAACACCCGCCGACTGCGGTCGGCCACGGGACGCCGAGGGCGTCGTCCCCTACAGCCGAACCAGTTGCAAGTTACTAGTTACTAGTTACAAGATACAAGATACAAGTTACAAGTTACAAGAGGATGACGGGGTACGGGGGACGGGATAAAGTTCGGGGAAAAACACCCGCCGACTGCGGTCGGTCACGGGACGCCGAGGGCGTCGTCCCCTACAGCCGAACCAGTTGCAAGTTACTAGTTACTAGTTAATAGTTACAAGTTACAAGAGGACGGGGGACGGGGAGTTATAAGTTATAAGTTATAAGTTATAAGTTATAAGTTATAAGAGGATGGGGGCTTCGTTTCTTCTTGTAACTTGTAACTATTAACTAGTAACTATCAGCTCGTTGACAGACGAGCATGGCTGTCGCGCCGGCTAGGGTTGAGTTTGAGAGCTGCGCGTCGGGGATGATCAGCTCCTGCTGCTCGATACGGCGGCCGTCGAGGCTGATTATCTCGCGCTGGAGGGCGAGGAAGAGCCTGTTTTCGTCGATGCTGGAGAGCGTTACGGTGTTTTTGCCGGACAGGCCGTAGGTGACGACGCGGCCCGCTTGCAGATAGCGGCAGTCGAGCTTTTTGTCGCCCGGCAGGACCGCTATGCGGCAGCGGCAGGGGTTAAGCGCGTCGGGCAGCGGGCCGTCGGAGACGCAGATGTCACATTCGGGAGGGCGCGGCATGTAGCCGCCCTCGGGGAAAAAGCGCAGAAGCGATTGCGTGAGCAGGCCCTTTGTCCCTTGCCAGACGCCGATTGTAATCAATGTAAAAACCACCCTCTCCGTAAAATAAAAAAGCCAGACGAAATTTATCGCCGGCTTTTAGTTTTGCGGAATCGCGGGGATTTATACATGGGAAAGGTTTATTATAAGTTATAGGATGGGTGTTGTTAAGGGTTGATGTCCGATGTTGATTAATGTAGAAAATGCTTATTAGCTTCATATTAGGCGTTACGACATCCAACTACGCAAACGTTGGTTGAAATTCGCGGGCGATTAGAAATCGCCCCTACAGTCCGTTCCGCACGCAAATATAAATTTTCTGTGGCGACGGGTTGGCGCTATTTGTTTCCTTTTATTTCGTCCCAGTATTTTTTTGCGGTCTGTTCGACTTTGTTTGCGCCGAATTTGTAGTATTTGACATTTTTCAGCGCGTCGGGCAGATATTGCTGGCTGACGTAATTGTTCTCGAAGCTGTGCGCGTATTTGTAGCCCTCGCCGTGCCCGAGCTTTTCGGCGCCCTTATAGGCGCTGCTCCGCAGGTGCGACGGGACCTCGCCGCCTTTGCCAGCGTGGATGTCCGCCAGCGCGGCGCCGACCGCGCCCGACGCGGTGTTGGACTTAGGCGCGGTGGCGACGAGTATCACCGCCTGGGACAGCGGCATCATCGCCTCGGGCATACCGAGCTGGACGGCGGCGTCAACGCACGCCTTGACGATTGTCACGCATTGGGGGTACGCAAGCCCCACGTCCTCGCTGACCGTGACCAGCAGGCGGCGGCACGCGGAAGCTATATCGCCGCCGGCCAGCAGCCGCGCCAGATAGTGGATGGCGGCGTCGGGGTCGGAGCCGCGCATGGATTTCTGGAACGCCGACATCACGTCGTAGTGGCTGTCGCCGTCGCGGTCGAAGCGCATGGCGGAGCGCTGGGTCACCTGCTTTGCGTCCTCCAGCGTAAACACCGCTATGCCGTCCTCGCGGGCGGCGGCGGCCTCCAGCAGCTCCAGCGCGGTCAGCGCTTTGCGGACGTCGCCGCCGCAGGATACGGCGATATGCTCCAGCACCTCGGGCGGGCAGTCAACCTCCGCGTCCAGCAGTGTGACGGCGCGCTTCAGCGCGATGATGACGTCCTTCGGCTCCAGCGGCTTGAACTCGAACACCGTCGCGCGGGAGAGGATGGCGTTGTATATGGCGAAGTAGGGGTTTTCGGTCGTCGAGGCGATGAGCGTTATCTTGCCGTTTTCCATGTACTCGAGCAGGGATTGCTGCTGTTTTTTGTTGAAATACTGGATCTCGTCGAGATAGAGCAGGACGCCGTTGGGGGCGAGCATGGTGTCGAGGCTCTCTATTATCTCCTTGACGTCGGAGAGGCCGGAGGTTGTGGCGTTGAGCTTGCACAGCCTGCGGCCCGTTTCGCGCGCGAGAATGGATGACACCGTGGATTTGCCGGTGCCGGAGGGGCCGTAGAATATCAGGTTGGGCAAGAGCCCCGACTGAACGATGCGCCGCAGGACGCCCGTTTTGCCCAGGATATGCTCCTGACCGACGACGTCGTCAAGAGTTGAGGGGCGCAGTCTTTCGGCCAGCGGCTCACGCATACAGGGGGTACTTTTCGCACAGGGCCGCGACGCGCGCGCGTATATTCGCGCTTTGGCCGGCAAAGTCAGTGACCGCGAGGTAGATAAGCTCGGCGATCTCGGCCATGTCGGCTTCGGTGAGGCCGCGGGTGGTGACGGCGGGGGTGCCTATTCTGACGCCGCCGGTGATAAAGGGGCTGTATGTATCGCCGGGGAACGCGTTTTTGTTCAGCGTTATGCCGACGCTGTCGAGGTTTATCTGCAGGTCCTTGCCGGTTACGCTGAAGCTGCGCAGATCGACCAGCATGAGGTGGTTGTCGGTGCCGCCGGAGATGAGGTTGAAGCCCTTGGCGGTGAGCGCCGCGCTGAGCGCCTTGGCGTTTGCCAGCACGCGCTTTTGGTATTCGGCGAACTCGGGCTTCATCGCCTCGCCGAACGCCACGGCCTTTGCCGCGATGACGTGCATAAGCGGGCCGCCCTGTGTGCCCGGGAACACGGCTTTGTCTATGTCCTTCGCGTATGCGGATTTGCAGAGAATCAGGCCGCCGCGCGGACCGCGCAGCGTTTTGTGCGTGGTGGCCGTTACGACGTCGGCGTACTCCACGGGGTTGGGGTGCAGGCCGGCCGCGACAAGGCCCGCGAAATGCGCCATATCGACGAACAGCAGGGCGCCGGATTCCTTGGCGATCTCGGCGAAAGCCTTGAAGTCGATTATGCGCGGGTAGGCCGAATAGCCCGCCAGTATCATGCGGGGCTTATGCCCGAGCGCCAGCCTGCGCACGTCGGCCATGTCTATGCGCTGGGTTTTTTCGTCCACGCCGTAGGGCACGATGTTGTAATATTTGCCGGAGATGTTGACGGGGCTGCCGTGCGAGAGGTGGCCGCCGTGCGAGAGGTTCATCGCCAGTATTGTATCTCCGGGCTTGCAGAACGCGTAGTAAACGGCGTTGTTCGCGTTCGCGCCGCTGTGGGGCTGGACGTTGGCGTGTTCGGCGCCGAACAGCGCGCAGGCGCGTTCGCGGGCGGCGTCCTCCGCCTCGTCCACATATTCGCAGCCGCCGTAGTAGCGTTTGCCGGGCAGGCCCTCGGCGTATTTATTAGTCAGCACGGAGCCCATCGCCGCCATGACCGCGGGCGACGTAAAGTTTTCGGAGGCTATAAGCTCGAGCGAGCCGCGCTGGCGCTCGAACTCCCGCCTGATCATTTTGCCGACCTCGGGGTCGGCGGACATTATTAAGTCCATTATTTCACGCTGCATTCAATTCCCTCTTTCCGTGTTCTGTTTCCATTGTCCGGCCCATTATGTCGTACAGCAGGCCGAAGCGGTCTACTATATCATTATAAACCTTTTTGTCGAGGAAATCAATACCGAGATCCAAAAAGGCGCCGTAGGCGGGCTTTGAGCCGCCCAGCGACAGGAAGCTGAGATATTCCCGCGTTTTGCCGTTCAGGATGTTTTCGGCGAGGGTTTCGGCGGCGGCCGCGCTGAACGCGTAGTTCGCCACGTAAAAGTCGCGGTAAAGATGCGGCACCGCCGACCATGAGCCGCGCGCGTCGTCGGGGATGTCGGCATGGCCGCCGCGGAACGGCTCGCTTATAGAGAACCATAGCTCGTCGGCCTTGTCCGCGGTCAGCGCGCCGCCGTTTTGGATGTGGCTGTAGACGGCGCGCTCGAAGGCGAACAGCCGCGTCTGGTTGTAAAATGTGGAGCTTATCAGCTCGGCGTAGACGGACGCGGCGGAGTGCAGCTCGGAGAAATCGCTGGCCTCCTTCAGCATATATTTGGCGAGGAGGATTTCGTTGGTGATCGCGGCGGTTTCGGCCGCCGTCAGCGAGGGGTCGCGGTGGCGCGGCTCCTGACCGGCGGAGAGGATGAAATGCACGGCGTGGCCCAGCTCGTGCGCCAGCGTGCTTACGCTGTTAAACGAGCCGTCGAAGTTCATGTGGATATACGGGTCGATGCCGCTTCCGGGCGACACGCAGAACGCGCCGGACTGCTTGCCGGGCTTGGGGTGGACGTTTACGTGGCCGGAGTATAGAACGCGCTCGGCGGCGGAGATGTATTCGCGGCCCAGAGGCTTTAGCGCGGACAGCACCAGTTCGCGCGCCCCGTCATAGCTGTAGCGGCCCTCCTCGGAGCCGGCGGCGGGCTCGACGTCGTATGGGGCGTAGCGCTCCACTCCCAGCCGCGCGGCCTGAAGCTCGCCGCCGCGACGGTATATACTCAGAGTATTATATACGGCTTTTATTAATATATCGCCCGTGAGCGGCGGCATTTGATAACGGAGAGTAAATATCTGGTTCTCGTAGGTTGAGCGGGGGTCGCTGAGGCGGGCCTGACGCAGGCGTCCGCCCACATGGGCGTCCATCGCCGCCGAGAGCGTGTTGCGGTGTGTTCTGAGCGTGGAATAATACGCCTCGTATACGGCCTTGCGGTAATCTCTGTCGGTGCCGGTCAGGGCGCGGGCAAGCTCGGAATAGTCGGCGCTTGACGGCGTGCCGTCGGGGCGGGTGACGGGCTTTGCGTTGAAGTCGGCGTTGAGGACGATCGAGGCTATTTCCTGCGGGAATCTGAGCGCCGGCGCAAGCTCGCGCATGGCGCCGCCGTCGGGAAGCTCCACGCCCTTCAGTGCGGCCAGCTCCGTTCTAAGCGGCATAAGGGCGCGATCGACATATTCGGCGGCGGCGCGCATGGCGCTGAGTTGTTCGCTTGCGCGGCTGTCGAGCGTGTTGTCCGCGTAGGAGAGGTAGCTGTAGGCGTACAGCTTGTCCAGCTCGGCGTTGCAGCTTTCGAAGAGGTCCGCCGCGCTTTGCAGCACGGCGGGGTCGCCGAGTCTGCCGGCGTATGCGGCGGCCTGTTTTTCCAAGCCGTCGAAGCGCAGGGCGGACTCGAAATCCGCAGGGGTTGCGTAGATGTCGGTGAGGGAGAAGGCGGCCGTCGCGGTGACGGCGGTGATAAACAGCGCGCAGATAAAAATTTTCATATAGCCTCCGTTTGTTATATTATGGTTGTTGGCGCCGGACGACCGGAGCGGTGGGGGGGCGGCGCGATGAGGACATCGCGCCCTACGGGGGTGTTCCTGCGGGGCTGACGCATGAAAAAATAAAACGGCCTCGCGGGGATAAAACACCCGGCCCTGCGGGGCCACCCTCTTTACAAAAGAGGGCAAAGATAGGCTTTTGCGCATCCAAATCCCTGCCCTCTTTCGGAAAAGAGGGTGCCGACCGCAGTCGGCGGGTGTTTTTCCTTGAGATTTATCTTTTCATGTGTCAGTCGTGGGGGCGTTCCTGCGGGGGATTGCGCGGCGGCGGCACGACGTGATATAATATCAATATAGAGAGGTGTTTCAGGTGATAGAGGATATTATTAACAAACTTGCGGAGCTTTATCCCCGCGCGAGCTGCGCGCTGGATTTCGACGCGGGCTATAAGCTGCTGTTTGCCACGCGGCTTGCCGCGCAGTGTACCGACGCGCGCGTTAACACGGTGACGCCCGTGCTGTTCGGGGAGTTTCCTACGCTGGAGGCGCTGGCGGCGGCCGGCATAGGGCGGCTGGAGGAGATTGTCCGTTCGTGCGGCTTTTACAGGCAGAAGGCGCATGACATCAAGGTGTGCGCGGAGCGGCTGATACTGGTACACGGCGGGCGCGTGCCGGATAACATGGACGAGCTGCTGAGGCTGCCGGGGGTGGGGCGCAAGACGGCGAATCTGATTCTCGGCGAGATATACGGCGCTCCGGCGATTATCGCCGACACGCATTGCATAAGGCTTTCGAACCGGCTGGGGCTGTGCGATACCAAGGACCCGTATAAGGTCGAGCTGGCGCTGAAGGCGGTTGTGCCGCCGGACAGGCAGGTCGGGTTCTGCCACGGGCTTGTGGCGCACGGGCGGGCCGTCTGCTTTGCCAGGAAGCCGAATTGCGAGGGGTGTGAGCTGGAGTGCCCGCAGAAATTGCTGTTGACTTTTGAGTAATAGTCATATATACTTATAATAGGAAAGTAAGAATTTGTGACTTTAAGAGAGGGAGTCTTTATGCTGGCGGAATTAAGGCAGAAATCGCAGATCACCATTCCGAAGAAAATTGTTTCAAAATTGGGGCTGAGCGAGGGCGATAAGCTGGAAATAGCGGAAGATAACGGCGTTATTACTATAATGCCGGTAACGGTGTATCCTAAAAAATATCTTGACGAGCTGAGAGGTGAGATAGAGACGGCAAAATCGAAGATAGCTTCGGGGGAAAAGCCTGTTTTTAGTAATATTGACTTGCTGTTTGCCGAGCTGGAGGGGAATTGATGGCGTATCAGCTTACTTTTACCGACCGGTTTCAAAAGCATTATAAGGCGTTGACCGATAATGAGAAAAAGCAAATAATGAAAAAACTCGGGTTGCTTGCCGAAAATCCCATGCACCCGTCACTGCGGGCAAAACGGATTCAGGGAACGGCTGATCTTTTTGAGTGCAGTGTTAACATGAATATTCGCATTATTTGGTATTATGAAGGCGATAAAATTATTATTCTTCTTGATGTGGGGCGCCACGATATACTGAAAAAGTATTGATTCGGCTTTGACGGAATGTGCTGTAAACATAAAAAGGCCGCCTCGGGCAATACTAGCCGCGAGGTGGTTTTTTTATGCTCGCTATAATATATAAGACGTTTGTTATGTTCTCGCTGGTCGTGGTCGCCATGCGGCTGATGGGGAAGCGCCAGCTGGGGCAGCTTGAGACAAGCGAGCTGGTCGCAATGATAATGATGTCGGAGCTGGCCGCGCTGCCGATGACACAGGAGAGTATACCCCTGTATCATTCCATAGGCGCGATATTTGTTATACTGTTCATGGAGATAATTATGTCGGCGCTGGCGCTGAAGAGCGTTAAGCTGCGCGATCTGTTCGGCGGGAAGCCGAGCCTTATTATTAATAACGGCATGATAATCAAGCAGGCGATGAAGCGCAACAGGCTGACCATTGACGAGCTGGTCGAGTCGCTGAGGCAGAAGGATATTACCGATATAAACAGTGTGAAGTTTGCCGTTTTGGAGCGCGGGGGGATGCTGTCGGTCGTGCAGCGGGAGGCGACGCTGCCTGTTATCATAATAAATGACGGGCGTGTCCTTAAAAACAACATAGCTTTTATGGGCGTTACCGAGGAGTATATCATGAATGAGCTGGCGAACAGGGGCATAAAGCGGGCGGAGGACGTCTTTCTGCTGATGCTGGACGAACGGCATAGTTTTTATCTGTATACGCAACAGGACGTGACGACAGAGTACAGTTAACAGTTAACAGTTAACAGATAACAACGGGGGGACGCGTACTTGATTGTTAATTGTTCATTGATCATTGTTAATTATCTTTACGTTTTCGGGGCCGAGGAGGGCGCGCAGGCGGGTAAGCAGGCGTTCGTCGGGGGTGCATTTGCCGCCGATGCGCTTGTTTGTCTTTTGTGATACTATCGTTACGGGCGTCGAGCCGGGGAAGAAGCCCAGCATCGCCTTGACGCGCTCCGTGCCGTCCGGCACGCGGATATACAGGTGTTCGCGCGCGGCGGCGGCGGCGGGGGCGGCGCGCCCTACAACGTGGGAGAGCGGCGTTATCTCGTCGGCGAGGATTTGGGGGTCTTTGTCCTCGCGGGTGGAATACTTGCCCTTTACCTGTACGACCTCGCCGCTTTTCAGATACTCGCCCGAGCGGCGTATGACATTTGAGAATACCAGCAGCTCTATCGCCGCCGTCGCGTCCTCGAGCGTTACATAGGACATGAGCGAGTTGTTGCGCGCGGTCTTGGTGGACACATGCGAGATCATTCCGGCGACGGTGACGGTCTGGTTGTCCTCAAACTCCGAATCCTCCCCGAGCAGCTTGGATATTTGAGTTGTGCCCGCGCCGGCCAGCGCGTCCTTAAATTCGTCCATGGGATGGCCCGAGAAATACATGCCGCAGGTTTCTTTCTCCTGGCTGAGCCGCTTTTTAATGTCCAGCTCGGGAATATCGGGCAGAGTAGCCTCCGGCGCCTCCTCCGAGGTGAAAAATCCGATCTGGCCTTCGGTGACGCTTTTGCGCTCGTGCGACGCGGACTCCAGCTCAGCCTCGTAGATTTCCAGCAGCTGGCTTCTTCGGCCGAAGCTGTCCATGGCGCCGGACATGATAAGGTTTTCAAGCGCGCGCTTGTTCAGGTCGTATTTCAGCATACGCTCGCAGAACGAGCGCAGGCCCGTGAAATCGCCGGCGGCGGCGCGCTCGTTTATAAGCGCGCTTACGAAGCCCGCGCCGACGTTTTTTACCGCCACCAGCCCGAAGCGGATGCCGTCGTCGCCGGCGGAGAATACCGCCGCCGAGCGGTTTATATCGGGCGGGAGAACGCTTATGCCCATCTCGCGCGTCGCCGCGACGTATTCCGCCACCTTGCCCTGCCAGTCGAGAACAGATGTGAGCAGCGCGGCCATGTATTCCTTGGGGAAATGGTATTTCATATAGGCGGTCTGATAGGCGATGACGGCGTAGCTTACGGCGTGAGCCTTGTTGAACGCGTAGTTGGCGAAGTCGAGTATCTCGTCGAAAATCGAGCGCGCGGTCGGCTCGTCCACGCCGTTTGACACCGCGCCGGTGATGAACGCGTCGCGCTCGCGCGCCAGCTCCTTCAGCTTTTTCTTGGACATCGCGCGGCGCACCAGATCCGCGTGGCCCAGTGAGAAGCCGCCCAAACGGCGCAGGATCTCAAGCACCTGCTCCTGATAGACGATACAGCCGTAGGTGACCTCCAGCATATCCTTTAGCAGGGGGTGCTTGTAGGTGACTTTGTTCAGGTTGTGCTTGCTCTCAATAAAGCGCGGGATGGAGTCCATGGGGCCGGGGCGGTAGAGGGCGACGGTGGCGGTGATGTCCTCGATGGAATGGGGCTTCAGCCCGACGCACACGCCGGTCATGCCCGAGCTTTCCAGCTGGAACACGCCCGCCGTTTCGCCGCGCGACAGCATGTCGAACACGTCTTTGTCGTCGTCGGGGATGTTTTCCAGAGTGAACCCGGGCTTTTTGGATTTTATCAGCTCCACCGCGTTATATAGAATCGTCAGGTTTCGCAGGCCGAGGAAGTCCATTTTCAAGAGGCCCAGCTCTTCCAGCGTGTTCATGGGGAACTGGGTGACTATGGCCTCGTCGTTGCGCGCCAGCGGGACATATTCGCTGACCGGCTCGGCCGTGACCAGCACGCCGGCGGCGTGTGTGGAGGCGTGGCGCGGCATACCCTCGAGCCGGCGCGCCATGTCTATGAGGCGCTTGACGCGCTCGTCGCCGTCGTAGTATTCGCGCAGCCTGGGGGATACTCTGAGGGCGTTGTCCAGCGTCATGTTCACGGCGAACGGTATCAGCTTGGCGATGATGTCGGCCTCGGCGTACGGGTAATTGAGCGCTCTCGCCACGTCGCGCACGGCGGCGCGCGCCGCCATGGTGCCGAACGTGACGATCTGCGCGACTCTGTCCGCGCCGTATTTGCCGATGACGTAGTTGATGACCTCCTGACGGCGGTTGACGCAGAAGTCGATGTCTATATCAGGCATACTGACGCGCTCGGGGTTGAGGAACCGCTCGAAGTACAGCGCGTAACGCATGGGATCGACGTCGGTTATCTCGAGGCAGTACGACACCATGCTGCCCGCCGCCGAGCCGCGTCCCGGGCCGACGGGGATGCCGCTGCTTCTGGCGAACGCGATAAAGTCGTGGACGATGAGGAAATAGTCCACATAGCCCATGCGGATTATCATATCCAGCTCGAAGTTAAGGCGCTCCCTGTGTTCGGGCATGGAATCCGGCGGACACTGCCCGCAGTAGCGTTTTTCAAAGCCTTTGTCGCACAGCTCGCGCAGATAGCTTTCGGCGCTTTTTTTGCCCTTGGGCAGCTTGAAGCGCGGCAGCCGCTGTTTGCCGAACTCTATTTCGACGTTGCAGCGCTCGGCGATAAGCGCGGTATTCGTGATGGCCTCGGGGTGTTTGGGGAACATGGCAAGCATCTCGTCGCAGGACTTGATATGCAGGCCCAGGCCCTCGTAGCTCATTCTGTCGGCGTCCTCGACGGTTTTGCCGGTCTGGATGCACATAAGCACGTCCTGCGCCTCGGCGTCGTCCTCGGAGATATAGTGGCAGTCGTTGGTGGCGGCCAGCGGGAGGTTCAGCTCCTTCGCCAGACGCAGGATGCCCGCGTTTATCTCGGCGTTTTCGGGCGTGCCGTGGTCCTGAAGCTCGAGAAAGAAATTGTCTTTGCCGAACAGATTTGAGTAATACAGCGCGGTTTCTTTGGCGCGGCTGTAATCGCGCGCGAGTATCGCCTTTGGTATCTCGCCGGCGGTACACGCCGAGAGGGCGATAAGCCCCTCATGGTGTTTTTCCAGAAGCTCCCTGTCAACGCGCGGCTTGACGTAAAAGCCGTCGATAAACGCGAGCGAAACGAGCTTCAGCAGGTTTTGATACCCTGTGTTGTTCTCGCACAGCAGCACCAGATGATAGCGCTCGCTGTCAAGCTCGTGGGTCTTGTCAAAGCGCGAGCGCTTTGCCACGTATACCTCGCAGCCGATGATGGGCTTGACGCCGGCAGCCTTTGCCGCCTTGTAGAAATCTATGACGCCGTACATAACGCCGTGGTCGGTTATCGCGGCGGCGGACTGCCCCAGCTCCTTAACGCGGTCGAAGAGCCTGTTTATGCGGCACGCGCCGTCAAGCAGGCTGTATTCGGTATGCAGGTGCAGATGAACAAAATCAGACATAAGCTCCCTTTCCGGCGCGATTGAGGGATCGCGCGCTACGCTTGATCGCCCATTTCCATCAGCTTTCTCAGTCTGTGATTTACGCCCGATTTGCCGACGCCCGCGCGTTCGGCAAGCTCGGAGAGCGTATCCTCGGGGTACTCCAGCCTTAACCGCGCCGTCTGCCGGAGCGGCTCGGGCAGCCCGTCCCATTTTTGCGACGCTTTAAGCCGTCTTATGGCGCCGCACTGCGCGGCGCTTGTATCCAGAGTCTTGCCAAGATTCGCGGTTTCGCAGTTTACTATACGGTTTATGTTGTTGCGCACGTCCTTTTCAACCTTCGCCTCCATAATTGCCATTGTGCATACAGGCGCTCCGCACAGCGTGAGGAAATCCTCGATATAGCCGGAGTCCTTGTAGTATAGCACCTGATGTCCCGAGCGGCTTGTGGTTTTGGGGGGCAGCTCCATTTCGCGCAGCAGTGTGTCGATCTGGCGCGAGAGCGTGACATGCGGCGTTATTATCTCGAGATGATATTTTTTCGCGGGGTTTGACACGAAGCCGCCCGCCAAAAACACCCCGCGTATGAACGATATTTGGCAGCATTCGTCCTCGATGACCGCGCGGTTAAGCTGGACGGAGATCCTGAGCGATTTGTCGTGCCCGAACGCGGCGGCCAGCTCCGACGGGTACGGCACGCTTATCAGGATTTTGCCGACCTGACCGCGCAATTCCGGCCCGCGCCCGAACGCGAACTCCAAAAGCCCGCGCACTCTGGCGGGGAAGCTCTCGTGGCCGGTTATAAGCGCCACCTCGTCGGGGGTGAATCTCAGCCCCAGCAAAAAGCACCCGTAAAGCTCCGCGCGCGCGCAGCACTCGCGGCGGACGGGCGTTTTGCACATCTCGGTTTTGCAATCGGACGAAAACGACATGGTATCACCTCTGGGAGTTTCGCGGGGCGCCCAGTGTGCGACCCCTGCATATCCCTGTCAACAGCTGTCCTTATATGTTATGTCCAGTCCGCGCTTTGCGTAAATCTCCAATATCAGGGGCTGCTTGCCGTCGATGTAGGCGTCGATATTATGCGGGAATTTTTCAGCCATTTCCAGTTTAACGCGGCTGTATTTATCACGGTACTCTTCGCTGACCCTGAGAAAATCGCGCAGAGCCAAATGGCGCGTTAATTCGTCGGCGTCCTTTTCGCAGACGTATAGGTGATGCTCCATTAAATGGGGTTTGTTTTCGTAGCCGAACGCCTCGCGGCCATGTATGCCCAAATCGCCGATATGGCTGTAGCCTATGCCGTTTAAGCGGCTTTCGACCGCTTGGAACGTATTGTTGTCAATGACTATGTCAATGTCGATGACCGGCTTTGCGTATAATCCGGTGACGGAGGTGCTGCCGACATGCTCGACGGCAAGCGCCAGACCGCCGAGCGCGCGCGTCAGCTCGGACTTGATACGCTCGAACTCTCCGGCCCATTCGGGATTATGCGGGACGACGGTGATTTTCCTCATGATTACAGTCTGCCCTCCAGCCAGCTCAGCATACAGTTGTCCAGCGAGCCCAGCTCGCCGTCGCGCGGCTTTTTATCGACCATCAGCCTGAGCAGCTCGTATGCCAGACTGCGGGGATTGTGGCGGGCGTAGTTATGCTGCTTGCCGAAAAGCGGGCGGGCGATCAGCTCGACGGCGCCGCCTTCAAACGCTGTTTCATCGACCTCTATGTACTCGGCGCGTTCGGATCTGTAGCGCTCGAGGATCTCGGGCGGGACCGGCGCGTTGTTGACCAGACAGTATTGGAAAAGCCCCTCGCGGGAGTGCGCTATAAGCTCATGCACATGGTCGTGGGCCGTATAGCCCTCGCTCTCGCCCTCCTGCGTCATAACGTTGCAGACATAGACCTTCAGCGCGTCGGCGTCCATTATGGCGTCAACGACGCCGTCAACCAGCAGATTGGGGATAACGCTGGTGTAAATGCTTCCCGGCCCGAGGACGATATACTCCGCCTCGCGTATGGCCTTCAGCGCGCTGGGCAGCGCGGGCGGGCTTTGCGGCACAAGCCGCACGCAGCGGATGCGGCAGTCCTGCGCCTTTTTGAAGTTGAAAATTTTGGATTCGCCCAGCACCTTGGCGCCGTTTTCAAATTCGGCCTCGAGATACACGTCCGAGGTGGTGACGGGCATGACGCGCCCCGTGACCGCCAGCACGTCGTGCATACGCTCCACGGCTTGGTCGAACGTGGGGCTGATGTCGTTCAGCGCCGCCAGCAGGAGGTTCCCGAAGCTGTGGCCGCCGAACGCGCCGCCCTCGAAGCGGTAATTCATCAGCTGTTCCATCAGCGGCTCGGTGTTCGCCAGCGCCATCATGCAGTTGCGTATGTCGCCGGGCGGGGGCATACTGCGGTCATGGCGCAGGTAGCCGGAGCTGCCGCCGTCGTCGCTTACGGCGACGATCGCCGTTATGTTGGCCGACACCTCCTTCAGCCCGCGCAGCATTGTGGAGAGTCCGGTGCCGCCGCCGATGGCGACTATCCGCGGTCCCATGAGATGTGATTCCCTGATATAACCCGGGGTATTTGTCATAATCAATTCGCCTCCGTAATATCTCTATGCCCGGCCTCGGCCTTAAAATGCCTCGCCAAACGCTCGGCGACGGCCACCGAACGGTGGCGGCCGCCGGTGCAGCCTATGGCTATGGTCAGCTTTTCGCGGCCGTCGCGCTGAAACTGCGGGATCACGAAATCTAAAAAACCGCAGAGCCGCTCGAAAAATTCGCGGCTGTTTTCAAAGCTGAACACATAATCGCTGACCGGCGCGTCCAGACCCGTCTGTTCCCGCAGCCCGTCCACATAGAACGGGTTTGTCAGGAACCTGACGTCGAACATCATGTCGGTTTCTTTTGGCATACCGTACTTGAATCCAAATGTAAGAAATTTTAACGTCATTTATCCTATCACCTTAATTTCCGGTTTTAGCTCCACTCCCGTTTTCGCCAGCACCGTTTTTTGTATAATCTCGATAAGCTTTAACACGTCGGCGCATTTAGCGCCGCCGGTATTGACTATGAACCCCGCGTGCTTCTCCGACACCTTGGCGCCGCCGACGGCCAGACCTTTAAGCCCGCACTGCTCGATAAGCCCGCCGGCAAAATGGCCCTCGGGACGCTTGAACACGCTGCCCGCGCTGGGCTGGGACATCGGCTGTCTCGCGCGGCGGCGCTCGGCGTAATCGTCCATATCGCGCCTTATGTCCAGAGAGTGGCCGTATTTCAGGACCGCGCTTGTTTCCAGTATAAGACAGTCGGCGGCGTCGGTGAAATAGCCGCGGCGGTATCCGAAATTATGCTCCGCCCCGTTAAGCTCGCGCCGTTCGCCGTCACTGCCGAGAAACACCGTGCGGGCGATGACGTCGCTCATCTGGCCGCCGTACGCGCCCGCGTTCATGTATAAAGCGCCGCCGACGGTGCCGGGGATGCCGTGCGCGAACGCCAGACCCTTCAGCTCGGCGTTGCACGCGACGACCGCCATTTTGGACAGCCGCGCGCCGCACTGCGCCGTTACCGTATCGCCGTCAGCCGTCACGCCGTTCAGGCCGGTAAGCCTGATGACCGTGCCCCTTAGCCCCGCGTCGGAGACGAGGATGTTGGAGCCGTTGCCCAGCAGATATACCGGCTGTCCCGTTTCGTGGGCGCGCTTCCAGACGAGGCAAAGCTCGTCCGTATCGCGCGGCGACACCATAAGGTCGGCGCGCCCGCCGATACGAAACGACGTGTAGTCGCGCATATCGACGCGCTCGCGTATATCCGTATCGGGGAAAACGGCGCGTATTTCGTCGGCGAAAGATGTCATAGAGCCTCCAAAGAAAATTAATGTCAGCAGCTCTGCTTGCCCAGCATGGCGGCGCCGATGACGCCCGCGTCGTTGCCCAGCTCCGCGACGCGGATGAGCGTCTGCTTGGGGGAACCCTTGAACTGCTCCTTCCGAGTCTGCTCGATGAGCGGGAGCATGAGATAGTCGCCCTCGTTGCAGACGCCGCCGCCGATGCAAACCATCTCCGGCTGGAACACGTTTATCATGTTCGCCAGCCCCGCGGCGAGATATTTTATATACTTGTCAACAACGGCGCGCGCGCTCGGGTCGCCCTTGCGGGCCGCGACGAACGCCGTCCGCGCGCTGACCTTGCCCTCCTCGGCGGCGGCCGCGTATAAAAGGCTCTTTTTGTCGGACTCCATGGCCTCTCTGGTCATGCGGATAAGTCCGGTCGCGGAGCTGTAAGCCTCCCAGCAGCCGTTACGGCCGCAGGTGCAGGGGCAGCCGTCAACCTCGACGACCATATGCCCGACCTCGCCGCCGTCGCCGTTGAATCCCGAGTATATTCTGCGGTTTATGACGATGCCGCCGCCAAGCCCCGTCCCCAGCGTGAACAGCAGCGCGGAATCGCAGTCCTTTGCCGCGCCGGCGTAAACCTCGCCCAGCGCCGCGGCGTTGGCGTCGTTGCCGACATAGATGGGGCGGCCGATGCTCTCGCCGAGGATTTTAACGACGGGTGTGTTGCGGAACGGGAGGTTTCCGGCAAATACGAACACGCCGTTTTCGGCGTCGATGGAGCCCGGGGAACCGACCCCGACCCACTTGACCTCGTCCATGCCGATCCCGGCCTTTGCCGCCAGCTCATGGCACAGCCGCGCGACGTCCGCCAGGACTTCCTCAGCGCCGCGCTGGGGCTTTGTGGGGGTTTTCAGCTTTTCGATTATTTGGCAGTCGTCGTTTACCAGACCCGCCACCAGATTTGTTCCGCCGATGTCAACTCCGATGTACATAATAAGCCTCCTCTATAATATGTTTGCAAATGATAATTAAGGTACTTATACGGTGAGATTATACTCGCTTCTTAATATTCGCATCATAATGAAATCGCTGAACTTCCCGTTATGGAAGTATCCCTGCTCTTGAATACCCTCTTTCTTGAATCCAAGCCGTTCCCAATACTTCATGGCTTGTGTATTCAACGCGACAACGCCGATTGATACACGGTTCATGCTGTGATAACGGAAAGCTCTGTCTAACATCAGCCGCCCCGCTTCAATGCCATATCCTTTGCCTTGATCGTCAGGATTGGGAATAATCATCGACATGTCCGTACAATGCCAATGGCGCCACATACGGAGAAATCCGGTTTCACCGACAATCCGGCCGGAAATATCAGTAATTGCGTACCATTCTTCTTCGGCTGTTTCCGGACGCTGTATTTTCTTCAGTTCATATTCAAAGGTTGTCGGTTCATGGAATCCGCATTGAAACATAACCTTTGACTCATTATACCAGCGGGCAAAAAATGCCGCGTCCCCGTCGCATAAAGCTCTTAGAACGACTTTTTTTCCGTGAATTGGTTCTTTCACCGGCAATCTATCCTCACTAAATATAAAATTTCTATATCCGGCGCGCCGCGGTTTGCTTATATTATGGGGCTATCGCTCCAGATGCTTTAGTATTTCGAGCAGTTCTTCTTTCTCCAGCTTGCCGTAAACTTCCAAATCGCCGGAAAAGCCCCCCTGAGATATTCCGTTTGTGAAGCCATAATGATATTGTATGCCGGCTTCGTTTTCAAATTCTACATACCCCGTCCATTCGGCATAGCCCAGGAATAAACCGGCGAATGAGTGCTTTACTGAAATATCTCTTATTTCAGAGGCTGAATATCCTTTGCTTTCCAAATAAGCGAGCAAATTTTTTGTACGGGCCGAGCTGCCGGAAACAGAGTAGATTCCGCAACAAACCGCAATTAATATTACAGCAGATAATATGCCGGCAATTATTTTCTTTTTCAATTTTTCACTCTCCGGCAGCTTACTTATTTTTAGATTCTGCTGTTATAGTTGTCTATTGACATATCTATATCTTTCAGAATCTTACGTATCAATGACCTATCTAAATCCACCGCGTGCATTGGGACAACTGTGGTACGCCCGTCGGCGTGCCGGTAAAAACGATGGCTTCCTTTTTGCCTTATGGCGGCAAATCCGTCATTTTCCAACAGCTTACACATGTCGGCGCTTGATATTATTTTTAGTTTGCTCATACTGCAATCTCTATCTGCTGAACGCCTATAAATTTTGCGGAGACCGGAACATCGTCTTCTATTTCAAGGCACAATTCTATAACCTCATGAATTTTTTCCAGTAACACAGGTATCGTATCGGCCTGCGTGTAGCAGCTTTTTAATGAGGGCACTGTCGCAATATAAGCGCCGTCTTCCCCCTGTTCGATTAACACGGTAAAATTATATCTCATGTTATACAACACTCCTAATTGTCTTTGTTCTCCTCGGTGATTTTCTCGAAGTATGAGTTTATTCTGCTGGCAAAATCCTGCGCGGCGTTGTAGCCCAGCTTTTTATGGCGGTTGTTCATCGCCGCGACCTCTATTATTACCGCTAGGTTTCTGCCCGGCTTGACCGGCACGACCAAGAGCGGTATGCGCACGTCGAGGATGTCGATAAACTGGTCGTCAAGCCCCAGCCTGTCATAGGCGCTGTTATCCTGCCACGGCTCGATGTTTATCACGAGATCGACCTTCTCCGTCGGCTTGACGGCGCCCATGCCGAAGATCCGGCGCACATCGACGACGCCGATGCCCCTCAGCTCTATATAGTGCCTTATAAGCTCGGGCGCGGAGCCTACCAGCGTTTTCGCCGACACCTTTTTTATCTCGACGGCGTCGTCGGCGATAAGCCTGTGCCCGCGCTTGACCAGCTCCAGCGCCGTTTCGGATTTGCCCACGCCGCTCTCGCCCAGCAGAAGTATACCCTCGCCGTAAACCTCGACCAAGACGCCGTGCCTTGTGATACGGGGCGCGAGAGCGATGTTCAGCGACGCGATGAGCGCGCTTATCAGGCGCGACGTCGTATCGTTGGTTCGCAGCAGCGGTATCCTATATTTCTCCGCGAGCGTGAGCAGCTCGGGGTACGGCGCGTAGCCGCCCGACACTATTACGCAGGGGATATGCTTGCTCATCAGCTTTTCGAGCGCCTTGTAGCGCTGCTCCGGCTTGAAGCGGCTGATAAAGGTCATCTCGACCTTGCCCATGACCTGTATGCGGCTCGCGTCGAAGTAGTCAAAGAAGCCCGCGAGCTGCAAGCCCGGGCGGTTTACATTGTCCGATACCACTATGATCTCGTCAAGGTTTTCCGGCGCGTATGCTATCGAGAGGTTGAACTCCCTGATAATATCCGTCAGCCGCACCTGAAACAAATTTTCCATGGCGATTCCCCCACGACACAGTATACACCCAAATATAAAAAACGTCAAGTAGGGCGTGACGCCCCGGCACGCCGTTTTTGTGCGCAGGCGTTAAAGATGTCCGTCTATGTCGCTTATAGCTGTGGTATGTTTTATACGCAAGGATGCTTAATACAAAAAAGGAGAGATACCATGAACAAATGTGATGAAACCGCGGCGGATACCGTCATTGAAACGGCCGCTGACGGCGAAACCATCGAAACCCCTATGGACGTTGACGACGACATTGCGGATTTCAGGCAGGCGTACCCCGGCGTGCGGCTGGACAAGCTTGTCACGTCGCCCGCGTTTTTGAGCTTCGGCAAAAACCGTTTCGGCATCGAGCCGTTTAAGGAGATTTACAAGGAATACAAGGAGCTTGTAAGGATCATCGAAGGCGAGGCGCTGGCCAGACGGGAGAGGCGCAGCAGACGCTCGACGGGCAGCGGGCAGTCCGAGCCGTTTACGGGGCTGAGCCGCGAACAGACAGAACAGCTGGATTTGTGGAACAAGACATACCCGCATCTCAGAATGACCGCAAACGAATTTTTGAACAGATAGAAGGAGGAATTTATATTATGAACCCCAGTTTTGACCTTTCGGGCTCGCAGGTGCGTCAGGCGCGAGAGTATCCCATTGACGGGAGTACGGTTATAATCAGCGGGCAGACCGTGGCCCTGGCCGACGGCAAAGTCGTCGCCGCGCCGCCCTCGGCGGCCGCGGTGCTGGGCGTCGCCGCCGAAAACCATCTCGGCGTAAGCGACGCGTTCAACCCGCGCTCCAACGGCGGAGCTATCAAGGTTTACGACTCGCCCACGCAGGTATATGTCTGCAAGACGCCGGAATACACCGTGCTGACAGGCGATACGGACTTCTTCACCTGCGCCGCGAAAACGGCGGGCCTGAAAAACGGCCGCGCCAAGCTTGTGGACAAGGAAGCCGGTTCAACGAACAAGGACCCGCTCGGCACGGCCTATAACATAATCAGCTCCGAGGCGAACGGCAAAATCACCATCGACCGCGGCGAAGGCGGCGGGCAGATAGCGGCCGGCGACGTGTTCGAGCTGTATCCGCCGGTGGGCTATGCGACCGGCAAATTAAACGCGAAGCTCTGCGGGATAAGCCTTGACGCCGAGCTTGCCGATTCGGCGCTCACCGTCGTCGGGCATGTGCCCGGGCTTGGGCTGACCGAGATTAAACTGAAAACCATTTTCGCGTAAGGAGGAAAAAAAGAATGAATACAACCGCATGGAAAAGCGACAACCATAAATTCGTGGGCAAGGCGTTTGAGATCGCCTATAATAACCGTATGAGCGCTCTGAAGGAGATCTGCGGCGAAGTAAGCGACAATAACACCGCCGATTACACGCTGGAGGGGCTGGGCGGCTTTCACGAGTACGCGCCGTATAACGGCACGACCCTTACCGCCGGCACCTGTAAGCGCGGCTTTTCAACCATCATCATCCCCAGAGAGTTCAACCTGTCGGTTGATATAGGCTATATGGAGGCGAAGACCGATCAGATCGGCGTCACGCGTAAGGCCGGAGCGCAGCTCGGCAATTCCGGCGCGATGACCGTTTACGCGCATCTGCTCAGGCTGTTCGGCGGCGCGTTCAATAAGGACATGCCGGGCGGCGACGGCCGGCCCTGGGCCAGCGACAAGCACTGGCAGGCGTCAAAGGGCAGCGCCAACCGCGTGAGTCTTCCCGACGAGGCGGCGGGGACCTTCTCGAACATGATAAAAGAGGAACTCTCAACTGCCGCCATAACCAAGGCGCAGATACTGGCCTCGCGCTTTGTAACGCCCGACGGGCTGCCGTTTTTGTGCGAGATGGACACGCTGCTTGTCTCGCCGGAGCTTGAGCCCAAGGCCAAGGAGCTGTGCGGCGTGAACGCCAAGCTGGCGCCCGTGCTTAACCCCGACGGCGATACGAACGCCGCCAACCCCATTTACGGTATGCGCTATCTTGTAATCGGCGGCGGGCGCGACGGCTTTACAAAAAATCAGTGGGCCGTCTGCGACTCAAGGCTTATGAAGGAAACCGTTATGCTGGTGTATAACGAGAAGCCGCGCGTGCTGCAAATCGAGCTTGACAACCCGCTGATCGACCGCTATGTCGGCTATGCCTGCTTCGGAGTGGGCTGGGGCGACGCGAGGAGCATCATCTTCTCCACCGGCGGCTGAGCTTAACCGACCGCCGATCCCCGCGAAAAAACGACCGCTGAATGCGGTCGTATTTTTCGCCATACCCACCTCTCATAGTAATTATAGGACACATTGTCCTTTTTGTCAATAGGAATATTTGTCCAGCATTATAATTGTTGCGGTGGTGACAAATTATGAACCTTAGAATCCGCGATATACGGGAGGATAACGACTTGAAACAGCGGCAAGTCGCGGATTATTTACAATGCGACCAGTCCCTCTATTCCAAATATGAGAGATGCGAACGCGAAATTCCTTTGCAATTAGTCTGCAAACTGGCACTATACTATGAAACCAGCATTGATTATCTTGTGGGGCTTACTGATGACCCAAAGCCATATAGGCGGCGCAAAGGGGTGTAGTTACAAGTTATAAGTTACAAGTTATAAGTTATAAGTTACAAGAGGACGGGGGGACGGGGGGACGAAAAACGGCGCGATGAGGACATCGCGCCCTACGGACGGGGGCCCTGCGGGGCCGGGTGTTTTTCCCCTGCGGGGGCGTTTTATTTTTTCATGTGTCAGCCCTGCAATTTGTTTATTTTAGTATTGCTTTCAAAAACAATATGTGTTACAATGCTGGAATAGAGTGCCGGTCATGGCCGGTTAATAATTATAAAGGGGAGATACACTTGGAAAACCGGGAAAAATTTTCAACGCGGCTCGGGTTCATTCTGCTTTCGGTCGGCTGCGCGGTCGGACTGGGCAACATATGGCGGTTCCCGTATATCACCGGACAATACGGCGGAGCGCTGTTTGTGCTGATTTATCTCGCTTTCGTCATTATGATGGGAATACCTATCATGACCATGGAGTTCTCGGTCGGGCGCGCGAGCCAGAGAAGCGCCGCGACATCCTTCCATGTGCTGGAGCCTAAGGGTTCCAAGTGGCATATATTCAGCTGGTTCGCCATGGCGGGCAACTATCTGCTGATGATGTTCTACACAACGATCTCCGGCTGGATACTGTTCTATTTCTTCTATATGATCCGCGGCGATTTTGTGGGGCTTACGCCGGATCAGGTGGGCGCCAATTTCGGCGCGCATGTCGGAAGCCCGTTTAACAACATCATGGGTATGATTCTCGTTTGCGCCATAGGGTTCCTCATCTGCGCCATCGGGCTTAGAAAGGGCGTTGAGCGTATCACAAAAATCATGATGTCGTGTTTGTTCATCATCATGATAATACTCGCGGTGCGCGCGGTGACGCTGCCCGGCGCGGCCGAGGGGCTGCGCTTTTATCTGGTCCCGAATCTCGACGCCGTCCGTGAATACGGGCTGGGAGAGATTCTGTTCGCGGCTATGGGTCAGGCGTTCTTCACGCTCAGCCTCGGCATTGGCAGCATGGCTATTTTCGGCAGCTATATCGGCAAGGAGCGCAGCCTGATGGGCGAGAGCGTGAACGTAGTCGCGCTGGATACCTTCGCGGCGCTGATGGCCGGCCTTATCATCTTTCCCGCGTGCTTCGCCTTCGGCGTAAACCCGGGCGGCGGCCCCGGACTGATTTTCGTCACGCTGCCGAATATCTTTAACGAGATGCCGCTGGGCCGGTTCTGGGGCATACTGTTCTTCCTGTTCCTGCTCTTCGCGGCGTTGTCCACGGTCGTCGCCGTGTTTGAGAATATTGTGGCGTTTGCAATGGATAAGCTGGGCTGGGCACGCAAAAAGGCGTCGGTTGTAAACGGCGCCGCCGTGGTACTGCTCTCGCTGCCCTGCGCGCTGGGCTTTAACGTGTGGAGCGGCATCCGCCCGTTCGGCGGCGATTCCGCTATCATTGACCTGGAGGACTTTATCCTCTCCAACAATCTCCTGCCGCTCGGGGCGCTGGTCTATCTGCTGTTCTGCGTATATAAAAGCGGCTGGGGCTGGGAGAATTTCCTCGAGGAGGCGAACAGCGGCAAGGGGCTGAAGTTCCCGCGCGCCGTCAAGCCGTATGTGCAGTTTGTGCTGCCGATATTATTCGTGGCCGTGTTCGTGTTCGGCTATATCAACTTCTTCTCCTCCTGAGAACAGAAAGTGTAAGGGACGCCCGCTTTTGCGGGCGTCCCTCAGTTTTTATGGCGAACCGTGACCGTCACTTTTTGAATTTAATTTCATCGAATACACAGAGATCGTAATAGCCCAGCTTGCGGTATATGCCGCGGGAAACGGGATTCGCGGCGTCGGCAAACAGATAGCAGAACTTAAAGCCCCGCTCCAGCAGCTTCCGCGACAGCTCGGCCGTGACGGAGGAGGCGTAGCCCTTGCCCCTGTAGTGCGGCGGCGTGTATACGCCGTTAATGCCGCCGCCGTTTGGTGTGTTACGGCCGTTGACGGCCTGTGATACGGGGTGGCCGTCCTCCCAGATGTAATGGCTGTCTTTGCCGAGGCGCGCCTTTAACCGCCCGACATTCTCCTGAATACTGTACGTTTCGGTTTTGCAGTCCTCGCTGAAAGCCCTCTCCCAATACGGGGTGTAAAACAAATCGTCCTCGCGCAGGGGACGGCAAAAGCCCGGGGCTTTTTCAATTTTGCTCACGCTGTCGAGCCGCATGATATTCATGGACATATGGCGGTGAGAGCTGTCGCCCGCGTATGCTTCCGCGAACCGCCGCGCCAGCCCCTGTTCCGCTACCACGCCGGGCGGAGCGGCTCCCATGGCTTTCAGTTCGTCCGACAGCAATCTGACCGCCGCGCGGTTCGGGCGGTTGCCGGTTTCGTATAAGACGATGCTGAACGGCGGCGTTTGCGCGGCGGTCAGCACAACGCCGCCGCCGCCGTCTTTGATTGATAACAGCAGCCAGTCCGATGTGTCGCGCCCCTGCTCATTCAAAATAAAGCTTATGGGAAGATTGTTCTGCACTTCGTTTTCGAGCAGGATTTCAAGCGTATCGGCGCCGAAGGATTTCAAATCAGAGTAGCGTGTGATTTTCATAATCCGTCACTCACGCCGACACCTGTATCCCGCCGGCACGGCGTATGCTCAGCGCGCGGCACGCGCCGCCGCCGAATATCCTGTCCATCTCCGCGCGGTATTCGTCCAGAAAGGCGTTCGGCACATACGCCTGTATGGTGCCGGCAAAGCCGCCGCCGTGTACGCGCCACGCGCCGCCGCGCTCCGAGAGCAGGCGCGCGCTGACGGCCAGCGCCAGAGCCAGCTCCTGCCCGTTCGGGCCGGCGGAGATATTCTGAAGGCATGTAAAGGAGCTGCCGCCCGAGGCGTTGACTAGCCGCAAATATTCCGCGAAGTCGCCGTCCGAAAGGGCGGCGGCTTGCTTTTCCACGTTGGCGCTGTCCTGAAAGAAGTGCATGGCGCGCAGCGCGGCGCGGTCGCCGGCGGCCGCCCTGACAGACGGCAGAGCGGCATAAAAGCCGTCCGCGTCAACCTCGCGGAGATACTGCTTGCCGAAATATCCGGCGACCGCGCGCATCTCGCGGGGGATGGCCGCGTAATCCTCGGTCAAATCGGCATGGGTCCCCTTTGTGTCTATCACGCACAGGCTGAAGCCCGTCGCCGCGAAGTCAAAACTGACGGGCGTGACGATTGCCTTTTCGGGCGACTTGAAGTCTATATGCACAAAGCCGCCCACCGACGACGCCATCTGGTCCATAAGCCCCGACGGCTTGCCGAAATGCTCGTTCTCCGCGTAACGGCCCGCCAGCGCTATCTCTTCGGGCGTCACCGCGCCGCCGTTATACAGGAGGTTAAGCATGCTGCCGACGGCGACCTCAAACGCCGCCGAGGAGGACAGCCCCGACCCCGCCAGCACGTCCGAGGTGGTGTAGGCGTCCAGTCCGCCGACGCTGCAGCCGTTTTTATAGAACCATTCCGCGACGCCGCGCGCCAGCGCTCCGCCGTGCCCGCGCTCGTCCTTGCGCGGCGTCAGGTCGTCAAGCCCGATAATATCGGGGCGGTGCCCCTCGGAGCAGATATGCAGGTTTTTCTCCGCTTTCGGCGAGACCACACAGATTATGTCAATGTCCACCGCCGCCGCGAGTACGGACCCGCGCTGGTGGTCGGTGTGGTTGCCGCCCAGCTCCGTGCGCCCGGGCGCGGACACGAGTATCGCCTCGCGTTCGCCCCAAAGCCGCTCAAACGCCGACACGGCGTTTAGGTAACGCGCGCGCGCCGCCGGCACGTCGGCGTACAGCGCTGAAAACGCGCCGTCAAACGCTCCGGTATCAATTTGCCGCCGCAGTTCGGTAGTAGTCATAGATATTTCTCCAATCATTAATTTCTTTTTTTATAGCACTCAAGCAGTCCCGTCAGCGTGAGGTTTGGGTCCACGCGCGAGATGCTGTCCGTTTGCTCCGCGATTAGCCGCGCCAGCCCGCCCGTGGCCACGGCCGTAACGCCGTCAAGCCCCATTTCAGATCTGAAGCGTTTTATTATATATTCCACGCTGCCCACAAATCCGAATACGGCGCCGGCCTGCATCTGCTCGACCGTGTTCACGCCGATCGCGCGCTCGGGCTTTTTCAGCTCTATGCGCGGCAGCTTCGCGGCTTTCTCGAACAGCGCCTCCATTGATATGCTCACGCCCGGGCATATCACGCCACCCATATATTCGCCATTGGCGTTAAGGGCGTCTATCTTTGTCGCCGTCCCGAAATCCACGACGATACACGGGCTGCCGTATTTTTCGCGCGCGCCTGTAAGCGTGACCGCCCTGTCAACTCCCAAGGGTTCGTCGCATAGATTGGTAACGGGCACCTCAAGCGTTTCGCCCGCGATAAGGGGCGAGATTCCGAGGTACTTATCGACGGCGTGGCGCAGCGTGTACATAATCTGCGGCACGACCGAGCAGACGGCCACATCCGCTATGTCCCTGAGGTTAAAGCCGAAATGCGCGCAAAATTGGGAGATGGTAAGACCTATCTCATCGGCGGTGCGCGCCGTTACGGTCGAGAGCCTGAATTTGGCGACGATGCCGCCGCAGCTGAACAAGCCGAACACCATATTGGTATTTCCAACGTCAATCGTTAATAGCATTGTAAAAACCCCTATTCACAATTTGAGCGACCCTCACATATAATATCATAAGCGCGAGTATTCCGCAATACAGAATACGAGGTGATCAAGTGAGCAACAGTAATTTGGAGTTTTTAGCGAAAAATCTGCTGGCGAAGGGCAAGAATACCGTCCCCGGCATCGACAAGTATATGGGTATTTTAGATACCGAGGAGGGCAAAAGACTGCTCGGGCAGCTCTCCGCGAACGGCGGGGACTCGCTGAAAAGCGCCGCGCAAAAGGCGGCAGGCGGCGATACCGCCGCCACAAAGGATTTAATTAAGACCATATTATCAAGCAAAGAGGGCAAGGCGCTTGCCGCTCAGGTAATGGAAATCAACAAGAAGAGCAAATAAGATCAGGGGCGATTGACTTGGATAATTTTGAAGAAAAACTTAATGCCGTGTTATCGTCGCCCGAGGCTATGGACAAGGTGATGAACGCGGCGCGCTCGCTGGGCGGCGGTTCCGGCGACCCCGCGCCGCCGTCGGCGGAAAAGGCGGCGCAGGCGCCCGATCTTTCGGCCCTGCTGGGCGGACTGACCGGCGAGAACGGCATCGACCCGAATCTGATGGCAAACGCGGCGCGGCTGCTCGGGGCGTATAACAAAGGCAGCGATCCGCAGAAATCCGCGCTTATGCAGGCCGTCAAGCCGTATTTGCGGCCCGCCAGACGCGAACGCGTGGACAAAGCGATACAGACGCTTAAATTTGCCAATGTCGCAAGAGAGGCTTTGGGGACCGATATATTCGGCAACCTGCTCGGCGGTCTGCTGGGAAAGAGATAGGATATGTACAGCCGGTATTATCAAAGCGGCGGCTTCTTCGAGCCGCAGTACGAACAGCCGTTTACATTCGCGCACCAGCGCAAAATGTATGAGGAGAGCGTGAAAGCGCGCGAAGAGCCTCCCGCGCCCGAGGCTGCCGAGCCCGCGGAAGAGCGCGGGCGGGGCGCGCGCGACGGAGAGCGCAGGGAGCGCCGCGAGCGTGAACGCGAGAAATTCCGCGAACGGGAGAGGGAACGCCGTCAAGACAGGGAACGCGACCGTGACCGTGAGCGCGACCGTGACCGTGAGCGTGAACGGACCGACCGGAGGGAGCGCGGCAGACGCGACGGGCGGGGTTCGCTGTTCCGGCGAGGCGGCGGCGGAGGAGGCGGCAGCGGGATCGGGAGTCTTTTATCCGATCTTGACCTTGACAGCGGCGACATAATGCTGCTGATTCTGCTGTATTATCTGTATCAGGAGAGCGGGGATATAGACATGCTGATTATTCTTGCCGCGGTGTTTTTCATATGATACCCGATAGGGCGGGGTGGTTAAAGAGCGGGAAAAACCGACCACCCCGTCCGGCTTCGCCGTCTGCCCCATTGCTAATCAGCAGATTTCATTGCATAATTTCAGATAGGTTTTGCCACTCCCGTTTATGATGTTCTCCAAACACACAATAAAACCTTTTACCATAAACAATCTTGATAAACGGGTCGCATATTTTTCCAATTCCATTTAGACCAATACGCAGTGTTTCGGTTAAAAGAAGTCCATCATCTGTATCAGAAAAATCCAACTCTAAATAACCGGGCAGATTTATTCCAAGTTTACGCATTTGGAACACTATGCGGTTAGGCTTGTTTGCCACCCTTATTATTGCATAGAATTTCATTCTATATTTTTTTCCAATATTTTGGTCAAAGTAGAACAAATCACCTTTAGGGCTATTGTTACTGCGTTTAACTACATGGAACTCGTAATGTTCTTCAGGCAGCCAATTAGCATACATTTCTGCCGGCACATTAGTCATGAAGTTATAAAACTCATCTGCTTTAGCATTTGGCAGCCTGCTGTGTAAAGTGTATATTACCATTACTTTCCCCCACTAATATAAATTTTCCGCGCTTTGTAGGGGCGAACTCCGTTCGCCTGCAATACGCAAACGTTGGTTGAAATTCGCGGGCGATTAGAAATCGCCCCTACAGTCCGTTCCGCACACAAATATAAATTTTCCGCGTAACGCAACCACAGCTATGCCCTTATATCCCGATTACTCCCATACATACGCCCCGGACGGCAGGAGAAACACCTCGTCGTCGGGGCGTTGCAGCGTAAGCTCCAACAGCGTGAACTCCCATATCGGCACGCCGTTACGGGCGGCGGCCGCCCGCGTCAGCATCCCGCTTTCCAGATCTATCCAATACTCAACGTCCGCCGACATGATGCTGGCCTTTATCCAAACTCCCGGGGCTTCGGTTTCGCGCATATACTCGGCGCCGGTTATGTCATCGGGAGCGATGTCCAGTATATCCTCGTAGGTCGGCATACGGCCCGCCGCGTCGGCCGAGAAAAAGCCGCGCGCGATCTCCTGCACCTGCTCGTTTAGCCACATGTAAACCTTGTCAGGGGTATAAATCACCCTGTCCAGCAAATCGCCGTCCTCATACCGCTCTATCAGCTGATAGTCGTCCAGAGTATAGAGGCGGTGCGTCCACTCGCGCGACATATCGCCGCCGTAAACCACTGTGCTTCCGGCGCTTGAATATGCGGCGGGGCGCGGCATGGCGGCGATAAGCGCCGCCGCGTTTTCGCGTGTAATCTCGACAAGCTCAAGATTGAGCGCGCCGGAGGAGGCTATCTCCTCCGCCGGCGTGTTGACCTCGGACAGTTCGTTGGGGTCTGGCGGCAGAATGATTCGGGGATCGTTTCCCTCGCGCCGGAACATATAAAATAACGCGAACAGCACCAGCACGGCCGTAATCACGGCCGCCCAAGACGCCAGCTTCGCGTTTTGCTTACGGTTCATAGTTTAATGCTCCCCCTGTCAGGGATTATATATCAGTTGATAGGGAGGGGTGAATACGGATGATTCTTGTTAGTTTATGCTGTTTTAGAAGGGATTACCCTCAGCGCGAATATAGCCCATACACTGCTTCGCTCACATCTCTCAGTCTCGCTTTCAAAACACCCGCCGTCTGCGGACGGCACCCTCTTTACTAAAGAGGGCAAGGATAGGACAGATCAATCGTTGTACAAGTCTACATATTTTTGTATCGCCGCACACACTTCGTCAAATGAAGCATCTATCTCTGTGTTGGTAAAACGAAGAACGTGCAGTCCCAAACTTTCAAATAAATCAGTACGTATGCTATCGTACTCTAAGCCATTGTCTGTATAATGCTGGTTCCCGTCAATTTCAACAACAAGTTTTTTTGACGGACATAAAAAATCAACGATATAGTTATCTATAGGTTTTTGTCTTGTGAAAGGACAAGGGTGTTTTCTCAAAAATTCATACCACAATTTATTTTCTTGCGGAGTGGCGTTTTTACGCAGTTCCTGCGCTCGTGGTTTATACTTGCGATTGTATTGTATCACCGTATCATCTCCATATGACCTTGCCCTCTTTAGTGAAGAGGGTGCCGCCCGTAGGCGGCGGGTGTTTTGCTTTTTACCGCTATGGAATTTCAGCGTCCAATATCGCCTTCACTATCCTCTCGCTTGCCTTGCCGTCGCCGTAGGGGTTGACGGCTTTCGCCATCCTCTCGTACTCTTTCCTGTCATTCAGCAAAAGCTCCGTTTCCCTGACGATAGCGTCATATTCCACGCCGCATACCTTGACCGTGCCCGCCTCCACCGCCTCGGGGCGCTCCGTTTCGCGCCTGAGGACAAGCACGGGCTTGCCCAGCGCGGGCGCCTCCTCCTGTAAGCCTCCCGAATCCGTCAGCACCAGCGCTGACCGCGCCATAAGGTTGTGCATGTCCCAGACATTCAGCGGCTCGATGAGCCGCGCGCGGGGCGCGTCCCCCAGCATGGCGTTCGCCGCCTCGCGCACGGCGGGGCTTAGGTGTACGGGCCAGACAAGCTCCGTATCGGGATTGGTTTCAAGTATATGCCTAAACGCGCGGAGAATGTTTTCGAGGCCGCCGTAATTCTCGCGGCGATGCACAGTGACCAGCAGCAGCCGTTTCGAAAAATCCACAGTTTTTATATCTTCGGATTCAAACGCGTAATCGCCGCCGACCGTTATATTCAGCGCGTCTATCACGGTGTTGCCCGTGACGTATACGTTTTCGGTTATGCCCTCGTTTTTCAAATTCAGCGCGTTTTTGACGGTGGGGCAGAAATGCAGGCCGCAGATACGCGAGGTCATGCGCCTGTTCATCTCCTCGGGAAACGGCGAATAGCGGTTGTCCGTCCGCAGCCCGGCCTCGACGTGGCCCACGGGTATCTTGGCGTAAAACGACGCCAGCGCCGCCGCGAACGTCGTCGAGGTGTCGCCGTGTACAAGCGTCAGGTCGGGCTTTAGCGCGGCGAAAACGTCCGTCAGGCCGTTCAGCGTGCGGCTGGTAATATCCGCGAGGGTTTGGTTTTGCGACATGATCGCAAGGTCGGCGTCGGGCTTTATATCGAACTTCCGCAGAACCCCGTCCAGCATTTCCCTGTGCTGGCCCGTAACGCAGCAGAGCGCGTCTATATCGGGACACGCCTCCAGCTTGCGGATCAGCGGCGCCATCTTGATTGCCTCGGGACGGGTTCCGAATACGGTCAAGACCCTCATTCCTCATCCTCCGGGCCGTTATCATTACCGTTGTCGTTATCTGCCCCGTTCTCATTGCCCGGCAGGGCGCCTGCCCCGTTGCGGCGGCCGATAACGAACAGCCCGACGGCTACCGAGGCGCCGAACAGTACCGACGCCAGCAATATCAGCGCCTTGATCTCGCCGGCGGTGGTCAGCACTACCGCGGTTATGCCCAGCAGCGCGGACATGAGATAGAGTATCGCAACGGATTGCTTCTGCGTAAAGCCCATGTCGATCAGCTTGTGGTGGACATGGCCCCTGTCCGCGCTCATCGGGCTTTTGCCCTTTGACAGGCGGCGGAGTATCGCCGACACGGTATCGAATATCGGCAGCCCCAGTACCAGAAACGGCACGGCGAACGATATGATCGCGTACAGCTTGAATAATCCCAGTATTGACGTTGTGGCGAGGATATATCCCAGAAACGTCGCGCCGGTGTCGCCCATGAACATCTTGGCGGGGTTCAGATTGAACGGCATAAAGCCCATGCACCCGCCCGCGAGCGCCGCCATGAGGATAGCGACATACGGCGTGGGCAGCACGACCGCGATAATAAGCATGGAGATGCTGGCGATGGACGACACGCCCACGGCAAGCCCGTCGAGCCCGTCGATGAGATTGACCGAGTTGGTTATAACGATAATCCAGACAGCGGTTATCGGATATGCCCAGATGCCCAGCTCGAGATAAGGCCCGCCGATACCGAAGATATACAGCGGGTTGGATAACACATGCACCACGACATCGCAGAAAACCGGAATAAGCGCGGCGGCGATCTGGACGATCAGCTTCACCCACGCTTTAAGGCGGTAGATGTCGTCCAAAACGCCCAATACCACGATTATGACGGAGCCGGTAAGTATTCCCGCGACCTGTATGCTTATGTCGTTGAAGATCAATACCGCGATTATAAACCCGAGGAAGATGGAGAGCCCTCCAAGCCGCGTAAGCGGTGTTTTGTGCATACGCCGCTCGTCCTTGGGCACGTCCACCGCGCCGACCAGCTTTGCGAATTTCATAACCAGCGGCGATATGAAATACGATACCGCGCACGCTATGGCGAACGCCAGCACTATATACACTATTACCTGATTAGTTATCTGAGCGTCGTTTAGCATTTATAAAACCCCATCGCGTTATACACGCGTTCCAGTGTTTTTACGGCTCTCTCCGAAGCCTTCTCGGCACCGCGCCGCGCCAGCGCGTCCAGCTGAGCCGCGTCGGACAGATACTCGTTTAACCTTTGACCCACAGGCGTTAGACAGTCGGCGACGGCCTCCGCCACGGCGGCCTTGAATACGCCGTAGCCTCTGCCGTCGAACTCTCTCTCGATTTCGCCGAACGGCTTGTCCGTTGAGATATGATACAGCGTCATCAGGTTGGCAACGCCGGGTTTGTTTTCGGTGTCATAGCGCACCGCGCCGTCCGAATCCGTGACCGCGCGCTTGATCTTTTTGACGATAGTGTCCCTGCCGTCCGTGACAAACAGCGTGGCGTTTTCGTTGGGGTCGGACTTGCTCATCTTTTCCGAGGGCTCGGAAAGGCTCATTACGCGGGCGCCGGCGCCCTTTATCAGCGGCTCGGGCACGGTAAGCACATCGCCGTAGCGCCCGTTGAAGCGCAGGCATATATCCCGCGACAGCTCGACATGCTGACGCTGATCCTCGCCCACGGGCACAAAATGCGCGTCATAGAGCAATATGTCCGCCGCCTGAAGCACGGGATAAGTGAATAGCCCCACGTTTACGTTAGTCGCGTGGCGCGCCGACTTGTCTTTGAACTGTGTCATTCTCGACAGCTCGCCGAACATAGTGTGACAGCCCAGCAGCCACATAAGCTCGCTGTGCGCCGGAACATGGCTCTGGATAAACGGGATGTCGCGGTCAGGGTCGATGCCGAGCGCCAGCAGTGCGGCGAACACCTTGCGCGTTTCGTTTCTCAGCTCCTCCGGCTTTCGCGTGATAGTGACCGAGTGCAAATCCACAACGCAGTAAATGCAGTCGTGGTCGTCGGCCAGCTTGGGCCAGTGGCGCATGGTCGAATAGTTTCCGAATGTCAGCCGTCCCGTCGGCTGCACTCCGCTGAACACACGTTTTCTCATATAAGTCCCCCTAATATCTCTATGCCTTTTCCTATCTGTTCGTCGGACGGCATTGAGAAATTCAGCCTGAATCCGGGTGTGACGCCGTCCGTATCCGGCAGGAACACGCTGCCTGCCACAAACGCGACTTTTTTATCCAGCGCGCGCCGGTAAAACGCCATGCTGTCGTCTGTGTTTTTGAGGGTTCCCCACAAAAACAGCCCTCCGCCCGGTTTAATAATATCCGCGTCGAGATACCGCGCGCACGCGCATACCATCAAATCGCGCTTGCGGTGATAGAGCGCGCGGCATTTGGCTATATGCAGGTCGAGATTGTAATGCGCCATAAACTCATGCGCCAGCACCTGTGAGAACAGAGTGGTGTGTACGTCCTCACCCTGTTTCGCCACCACGATTTTTTCGGTTATGGGGGCGGGGGCGGCGACGTATCCCAGCCTCAGCCCGGGCGAAATTATTTTTGAGAACGAGCCGACATAGACGACTATACCCTCAGTGTCCATGCTTTTTATGGCCGGCGGCGGCTCGCCGTCGTAGCTCAGGTCCCCATAGGGGTTGTCCTCGATTATTATGACGCCGTATTTCGCGCAAAGTTCCAAAACCTGTTCGCGGCGTTTGAGCGTCATAGTAATGCCGGTGGGGTTTTGGAACGTTGGAACGGTATACAGTATTTTTATGTTCGGGACGGTTTTCAGCGCGCTTTCAAGCGATTCAGGCACAATGCCCGAGCCGTCCATGTCCACGCCCTTCAGCTTCAGGCCGTGCGATCTGAAGGTGTTAAGCGCGCCGATAAAGCTGGGGGTTTCGCACAGCACGACGTCGCCCGCGTCGCATAATACCCGCGCCGCAAGCTCAATGCCCTGCTGCGCGCCTGAGGTGATTACCGTCATGTCCCCCTCGCGGCCTATGTTTTGGGTTTTAAGGCGCTGTGTAACGGCGTCCCTTAGCGGCATATAGCCCTCGGTAAGGCCGTATTGCAGCACAAAGCCCGCCATGCCGGCGAATATGCGCGCCGACAGCTCGCCCAGCTCCTCCGACGGAAACGCGTCGGGCGACGGGTTCCCCGCCGCGAACGATATAACGTCCGGCTGCTGCGTTATCTTGAAAAGCTCGCGGATGGCCGAGGGCTTAAGGCCCGTCATGGGGGCTGAGAATCTATATGTCATAATTACCACCATATCCAGTCTATTTTGGATATTATATCATACTCACCGGTTATGTCAACCATAAATTGTTGACAAACGCCGGACGACCTGTTATAATTCCGGCTTACAGGGGTGCTTTGCACAGCGGGCGCTGTGACGGGCTGAGACGGCTTTATGCCGAACCCTTGAACTTGATCCGGTTAATACCGGCGTAAGGAGAGAAAAAATGAATAACACTGTCAAACGTCTGACAACAGGCGCGATGCTGGTCGCGCTCTCAGCTCTTTTATCAATGCTTGTGATCTACCGGCTTCCGTACGGCGGCTCGGTAACGGCGTTCAGTATGCTGCCGGTGTGCGTGTTCGCCTATAAGTACGGGCTTAAATGGGGGCTTTTGGGGGGGCTTGCGTTCAGCCTGACGCGCATACTGCTGGGCAGTCTGGGCGGCGCGGCGTTCGCCTCGATGGATCTTTTGGATCTGACGCTGATGCTCTTTCTGGATTACATAGCGGCGTATACATTTTTGGGGCTTGCCGCCGTGACGCGCGGGAAACTTAAAAGCGAGCGTTCGGGCCTTGTGTGGGGAATAGTTATCGCGTGCGCGGCGCGGCTGCTTGCCCACTCGCTGTCGGGCTACATACTGTTCAGGCAGTACGCCGAATGGTTTTTCTCGCAGGAGGGCTTTACCTTCGGGGCATGGGTGCTGGACAACCTCGGCGGCCAGGGGCTGATGATATTCTACTCGGTTTTCTATAACGCGATGTTCTTAGTGCCGGAAACATTAATAACCGTTGCGGCGGGCGCGATATTAATGAGCGCGCTGGGAAAGCGCATACTCGCCGATTAAATCGCTTTGGCGTTGCGGTACTCGTTGGCCGAGACGCCCTCGAGCCTTTTGAACACGCGTGAGAAATGCGGGGTGTCGGCGTATCCCACCATCTCTGAAATATCACTGATTCTGAGCGCCGGATCAAGCATAAGCGTTTTCGCCTGCTCTACGCGCGCGGCGTTGAGAATGTCGTAGAAGGTCTGGCCCGTGTATTTATTGAGCAGCTTGCTTAAATGCCACTGGCTAACATAACACGCGTCGGCCACATCGGAAAGAGAGATGCGGCCGGCGTAGTGCGTTTGGATATATTTAGCCGCCTGACGCACCACAAAGGACGCGGCCTCGGACAAGGCGCCGCCGCCGCGGCGGTCGCCGGAGCTTCCGCGTGAGTGCAGCTCGTCCAGCTTTTTTGTCATGAAATCCAGCGCCTCCAAAAGCTCGTCCATCTTGGAGGGCTTGAGCAGGAAGCGCGTCACGCCGAGCTGTATGGCCTGCCGCGCGTAGTTAAACTCGCTGTGGCCCGTCAGCACCGTTATCTGCATGTCGGGGAACTCGGTTTTAAGGCCCGCGAGCATAGTCAGCCCGTCGCCGTCCGGCATACGGATGTCGGTGAACAGGACATCCGGCGAAAGCTCGCGTATCAGCCTGCTGCCGTCGGTCGTGTTATAGGCCGTGCCGGCGACGGCGCAGCCGTAGTCCGCCCACGGTATAACATGGGTCAGGCCGTTGACGATCCTTGGCTCGTCGTCGATTATAAGCACTTTGTACATGGACAAGCTCACCCTTTCATATCAATTCACCCGTGATCTGCGAATCGTCAAAATCAAGCGGCACCGCAAACGACACGGTGGTGCCGCGGCCGTCGCTTGTTATGCTCAGCCCGGAGCTCTCGCCGTAAATCATCTTCAGCCGTATGTTCACGTTATGTATGCCCAGATGCAGAGAGCCGCCGCTGCGGGCGTCGTAATCCGGCGACAGGAGCCGCGCGGCGGTTTCGGCGTCCTTTTCCGACATGACGGCGTTGTTGTATACGTCGAGCTTCATATAGGCTCCTTGCCGTTCGGCGGCGATGGCGATAACGCCGTTATTTCCGGAGCCGACGCCGTGTTCGACGGCGTTCTCGATGATAGGCTGCATGATGAGCCGCGGCACCTTATACTGAAGAAGCGAGGGGTCTATGTCCTTTTCGATGACAAGGCGGTCGCCGAAATGCGTCGAGGCGATATAGAGGTATGAGTCCACATACATCATTTCCTGCGCGAGAGGCACAAGCGGCAGGCTCTTTCGGTCCATCGCCGCCTCAAGCATGACGGCTAGCGCCTCGATTATTTTAGACACATTGGCGTTGTTGCCGAGCCGCGCCTCCCAGTTGATTATCTCCAGCGTGTTGTTCAGGAAATGCGGGTTTATCTGCGATTGCAGCGCCATTATTCGCGCGTCGCGCAGCGCAAGCTCCTCGCTGTAGATTTGCTCGAACTGCTGTTTTATACGCGCGGACATGCCGTTGAAGGCTTCGTTTAAGTACCTGAACTCACGGTTGCCGACAAGGCCGCCCACCTGATAGCCGAGCGCGCCCCTCTGTATATTATCCGCGGCGGAAACAAGGCTGTCTATAGGCTTGAAGATGTTCCTGTAAAAGAAAAGTATCGCCAGCATGAGCAGCGGTACAGTAAAGAGCAGGAGCAGAAGGCCGATGTCCGTATAACCGAAGAAACCGCGCAGAAAGCCCTGACGGTCCACCTCGACGACATAGCGGATATCGACCGCGTCAACGCTCTCGCGCCCGTAAACAAGGATGGCGCCGATCCTGTCGGTTACTACCTGTTCGCCCGAAGAGAGGCTATAGCCAAGGGGTATCGGAAGCAGCGGCGGGTGCGGGCTGTCCAGAACTATACCGACGGGCGCGCCGTTTAAGTACAGCGTGGCGCCGGTTTCCCATACGATGTTGCCGAAGCCGCTGAACATAAGCCCGTGATTCAGCAGGGACACGATCGCCGCGTAGGGGACCAAATCGGAGTTTACAAGGTTACGTATCATATAAATACTGCCGTTTATGTTTGCGAACGCTATTTTTGTGTCCAGCTCGCTTGCGAGGTCTATTACGCTGCCGTGGACATCGCGCTCATATTCCTGCACGTTTGAGTACGCCGCGCCGCGCCGGGGGTTGAACGTGTGGTAAAGATACTGCGGCTCGCTGTGCAGAAATATTATTGTGGCCAGAAAGTTATCGTCGTATTTATAGCTGCGATCAAGAAAATCCTGCACCGACCCGTGCAGCAGCAGGCGGTCGTTATGTTCGGCGTATTCGCGGTACGCGGTCTGTATCGTACCGTCGTAAGAGGCGAAGCGGGAGGCCGCGACGGCCTCGCCGAGACTGCGGCGGCAGGCTTCGACCGCGCCGGAGATAGAGGCGCGCACCGTTTCGTCGAAATGGCGCTGCACGCTAAGATTGGTGTAAAAGGCAAGCGCGCTGAGTATCACGATCATCGGAAGCACCCAGCAGCTGAGGACTATACCGATCAAACCCCATCTCAGCGAGAACCCTTTTTCCTTTTGTTTCTTCTTCATGCGGGTATTATACATTTTTAACTATTTTTTGTCAATTGACAAAGAAATGCCCCCGCCGCCCGGGAGAGAGTGGACGGCAGGGGCTATTATGGAAGGAAAGGAGATAGGAATTAGGAAAAAGCTGATTTAGCTGCCGAGGAACTCCTGAAGCTGCCTGTTGGCCTCGGCTACGACGTCGTCAACACCGGAGGCTTTCAGCTCGGCGAGGAAGGTGTCGTACTGCGAGGGATCGGCGGCGCCGGAGCCGA
>WRMG01000005.1 GCA_009777255.1 Oscillospiraceae bacterium
CGTTATAGCCTCATTCCTGCGTGAAGCCGGGCATGACGTTAAAACGGCGACGCTGGATATGCCTGAACACGGCCTTACCGCTGAGGTGCTGGAAAAAACCGATGTGCTTATCTGGTGGGGGCACGCGGCGCATGACAAGGTCAGCGACGCGGTCGTCAGCCGCGTCAAAGACCGCGTGTTTGAGGGCATGGGGCTGATTGTGCTTCATTCGGGCCACGCGTCCAAGATATTCCAAACCCTTATGGGGACCGACACATGGAATCTGCGCTGGTATGATAACGGCGGTACATACGAGCGCATTTGGGTCATTGACAAAAGCCACCGCATCGCCCAAGGGCTGGACGACTGCTTTATCATCCCGCTGGATGAGACATACGGCGAGCGCTTCGGCATCCCTGAGCCGGATCAGCTTGTGTTTATAACATGGTTCCCCGGCGGCGAGGTTTTGCGCTCCGGCTGCTGCTTTACCAGAGGCGCGGGCAAAATTTTCTATTTCCAGCCCGGCCACGAAACATTCCCGATCTATTATCAGAGCGAGGTGCAGACGGTAATAAAGAACGCCGTTGAGTGGGCGTGCCCTGTTTCCAAGGATAAAGTGACATACACTACCGGTCAAGTTGAGCCTATGGAGAAAATTGATTTCGGAAGAGAGGGGCTTTAATGATAACGGTTGAAAACGGGAGGCTGGTCATACGCCGGAACCGCGAAACGGTATGGATTGAGCCATGGGGCCGCGACGCGCTGCGCGTTCGCGCCACACAGCGCGCAGAGATGCTCGAGGAGCCGTGGGCTCTTCTGGAGACTCCCGACAACAGCGGCGGCGCTCTGCCGGACGCGGAGGGCGCTTGCGTTACAAACGGGAAGATACGCGCGCGCGTCGGCGAGGGACACCGCTTGCGCTTTGAGAACACGCGCGGCGAAACGCTGCTTGAGGAATACTACCGCGACCGCGACGACCTGTCGCGCTACTGTCTGCCGCTGAACATCAGGGCGCGGGAGCTGAAGCCGGTCCCGGGACAGGACGCGTTCCGACTGACCGCCAGATTTGAGGCTCAGCCCGACGAGAAAATATTCGGCTTGGGCCAGTATCAGGACGGGCTGCTCGACAAAAAGGGCTGTGTTTTAGAGCTGGCGCACCGTAATACACAATGCAGCGTGCCGTTCGCGGTTTCAAGCCGCGGCTACGGCTTTCTGTGGAACAATCCCGCAATCGGGCGCGTCAGCTTTGCCGCGAACATGACGGAATGGGTCGCGGAGTCAACCTTGCAGCTTGACTACTGGATCTGCGCGGGCGACGGGCCGGCGGATATTCTTGCCGCGTATTGCCGCGCTACAGGATTTCCGCCCGAAATGCCGGAATACGGGCTGGGGTACTGGCAGTGCAAATTGCGCTATATAACTCAGGATGAGTTGCTGGCCGTCGCCCGGGAACTGAACAGGCGCGGCCTTCCGCCCGACGTGATGGTGGCTGATTTCTTCCACTGGACACGTCAGGGCGATTTCCGTTTCGACCCCGAATGCTGGCCCGATCCGGAGGGTATGATCCGTGAGCTGAACGAGATGGGCGCCAAGCTGATGGTTTCGGTATGGCCGACAATAGACAAGGAGAGCGAGAATTTCAAGGCTATGTCGTCCCGCGGGCTGCTGGTGGGAGTTGACAGGGGCATGGGGATGCACATGGATTGGATGGGCAGCACTGTGTTCTTCGACGCGACGCATCCCGAGGCACGGCAGTATATCTGGGACCGCGTTAAAGAGAACTATATAGACAGGGGCGTTGAGCTGTTCTGGCTGGATGAGGCGGAGCCTGAGTACGGGCATTATGATTTTGACATACAGCGCCACCATATCGGGCCGGCCAATCAGGTGGGCAACATATACCCCGCCATGTATTCAAAGGCGTTTTACGACGGCATGAGGGCGGAGGGCAGAACGGCGATCGTTAATCTGGTGCGCGCCGCGTGGGCCGGCTCCCAGAGATACGGCGCGCTGGTCTGGTCGGGGGATATATATTCCTCGTTCCGCTCAATGCGCGAACAGCTTGCGGCGGGCCTGTCGATGGCGATGTCGGGTATCCCGTGGTGGACAAGCGACATCGGCGGCTTCCACGGCGGCAACCCCGACGATCCCGCTTTCAGGGAGCTTGTACTGCGTTGGTTCGCGTGGGGCGCGTTCTGCCCTGTTTTCCGTATGCACGGACACCGTATGCCCCACATGCCGCCGAAGGAAGAGTTCCGCAACGGTGTGCGGCAATTCGGCACCGGCGCGCCCAACGAGATTTGGAGCTATGGAGAAAAAGCCGCCGGTATTATGGAGGGGTATATCCGTTTGCGGAACGAAATGCGCCCGTATCTGCGGACGCTGATGGAGGAGGCGCATAAAACCGGCGCGCCGCCGATGCGCCCGTTATTCTATGTTTTTCCGCGGGACAGCCGGTGCTGGCAGATCAGCGACGCTTATATGCTCGGCGGCAGCCTGCTTGTCGCGCCGGTGTTGGAGGCGGGAGCGAAAACCCGCGCGGTCTATCTGCCCGAAGGCGCAAGCTGGACCGAATCCGCCACCGGACTTGTGTTTCAGGGCGGGCAAACCGTTGAGGCACACGCGCCGATCGAAGTAATACCGCTGTTTCTGCGGGACGGCGCGCAAATTGCCGGAGTGTCCGCCGTCCGCCCGTGACATCTCTCATATTGTCTTTCTTGATTTGTCACCGCGGATTATGTCATCTGTTGAGATTGGGGCGATTTGTTTGAAGCTGGCATCGTGGAACGTAAACGGGCTCAGAGCCTGTCTGAAGAAGGGTTTTTCAGAGGCTTTGGCGCGTATTGACGCGGACATCGTCTGCCTGCAGGAGACGAAAATGGAGCGCGGCCAAGCCCAGATTGGGCTTGACGGGTATAACGAGTATTGGAACAGCGCGTTGCGCAAAGGCTATTCCGGTACGGCGATATTTTCCAAACTGACGCCGGTTTCCGAGTCGTATGGGATAGGCGCCGGGGAGCATGACGGCGAAGGGCGCGTCATAACGCTGGAGTTTGACGGCTTCTATTTGGTAAATGTGTATACCCCCAACTCCCAGAGGGAGCTTTTGCGGCTTGAATACCGTATGCGGTGGGACGACGCTTTCAGGCGCTATGTATCAGGGCTGGACAAAGTCAAGCCGGTCATAATCTGCGGCGATCTCAACTGCGCGCATCAGGAGATAGACATTAAAAACGCGAAGTCGAATATGCGCAACGCGGGCTTTACGATAGAAGAACGCGATAAATTCTCGGCTTTGCTGGACGCCGGTTTCACGGATTTTTACCGCCGCCTGTATCCCGACAGGCACGGCGCGTATACTTGGTGGTCGTTTATGCCCGGGGTCAGGGAGAAAAACATCGGCTGGCGCATAGATTATTTTCTGGGCTCCGACAGGCTCGCGGGCAGCGTTGCGGACGCGCTGATATATCCTGACATTTACGGCAGCGACCACTGCCCCGTCGCGCTATTGCTCGAGCTGTAGCGCATTCGGGCGCACGGAAAAATTTTTAAGGATGGTGCTAAAAAACGATGAGAGCTAAGATTATGCTTGCGGCCGTTTTGGCGGCGCTGCTGCTGACGGCGTTACAGCCCCGTTTTCCGGCGCGAGCCGCGGACGGAACGCTGTTCATAGATTTCGAGGATGGCACCATTATGGGGTTTGATACCCGCGGCACGGAAGAGGAAAAAGCCGCCGGAACCGGGGTGCTGACGGTTGTGACGGAGGAGGCGCGCGGCGGTTACTCTCTGCTGATCACCGACCGCACCGACGCTTGGAACGGCCCCTCAATCAATGTGACGTCCCATGTCGTGTCAGGCGCGTTCCACGACATATCGGTCTGGGTGCATGCCAAGACGCCCGACACCTCTATATTCAGGCTGTCAACCCAGGTCGGGCAGGGCGGCTCCGCGGAATACCATAATATTCTTATCAAAAGCATATCCGTATCCGACGGGTGGACGGAGCTGACTGGGAGGTTCATGTATTCCGGCGACGATTACATAACAGTCTATGTTGAAAACAACTCGTCCGACGCCGAATATTATATCGACGACGTTTATTTCTCGGCGGACGCGGGCGGCGACGGGATACAGGACAGCATCCAGCTCCCCTCGCTGTATGAGCGCTATCGGGAATATTTTCTGCTCGGGTCCGCGTATAACCGTCAGGACCTCTCCGGCCAGCGCTTTGAGCTGATCAAGCGGCATTTCAACGTGATGACCGCCGCTAACGCCATGAAGCCCGACACCTTGGGCGGCAGAAGCAGAGGGGAATATAACCTTGATAACGCCGACGCCATGCTTGATGTACTCGGCGAAGCCGGTATACTCGTACACGGGCACGCGTTGGTGTGGCATTCCCAGTCTGCGGCGTGGCTGAACCATAACGACGACGGGACGGTTATGACCCGCGCTGAAGCCCGCGCCAGCATGGAGGATTTTATCTCCACGGTCGCCGGACACTACGCCGGGCGCGTTATCTCATGGGATGTCGTTAACGAGGCGTTCCAGAACAGCGTCCATGGCAACCCCTCCGATTGGAGGGACGCGCTGCGCAAAGGCGAGGCGCCGTGGTACATGGCTTATGAAAACGGCGCCGATTCGGACGCCGGGGAATCAGGCGCCGACTATATTTACGACGCCTTTGTGTTTGCGCGGCTGGCCGATCCAAACGCCGTCCTCTATTACAACGATTTCAATGAAACGGAGCGGGAAAAGCGTGAGGCAATCGCTAAAATGGCGGAGGAGCTTAACGAAAAATGGAAAGCCGACACGCGCAATAACGAGCCGGGGCGGCTGCTGATTGAGGGGCTTGGTATGCAGGCGCATTACTGGACCGACAATCTGGAGCCGCGGGATGTGGAGGACACCATTCTGCGCTGGGCCGCCACCGGCGCGGAAATCAGCATAACCGAGCTGGACATACCGGCGGGAGATTATTCGCAGTTCAAAACGCTGGACTGGGCGGAGGAGCGCAAGCAGGCGATCCTTTACGCGCAGCTGTTCCGGATTTTCAAAAAACATTCCGACTCTATTGCCCGCGTCACCGTCTGGGGCATCGACGATCCCACAAGCTGGCGCAGCGGCGGCAGTCCCCTGCTGTTTGGCGACGGCACCGTTGCGAAGCAGACCTTTTACGCCGTTTTGGACCCCGAGGGCTTCTTCGCGGGCGAGTATGACCATATCGGGCTGCCTGACGCGCCGCCTGAGGAGGAAGAGCCCGCTTCGCCGCCCGAGGCCGCCGCGCCGCCTGAGGAGGAACCGGCATCTCAGCCCGAGCCGCCCGCGGCGGACAGCGAAAAAGACGGTCCGGCGTTATATACCATTATCGGCGCGGCGCTCGGCCTTGCCGGTGCGGTTATATTAATAGTCGCTGTGCGGCGGTTGAAATTGAGAGGTAAAAAATGAATAGATGTAATATCCCTGAAATATGGCCGGAAAAAGGCTTGGATACGGCGGACTGGCAGTCCCGAAGAGAGGAGATCGTCAGGCTTTTATGCGGGGAGGAATACGGGTTTTTGCCGCCCACGCCGGCAGCCCTGACATGGGACGTCATAGAAACCGACGAGGATTTCTGCGCGGGAAAAGCGCCGCTGAGAAAAATTCTTCTCCGCGCCGAATTGGAAAACGGAAACAGCTTCGCATTCCCCGTCAGCGTAACAATCCCCAACGCCGGCCGGCCCGTGCCGTTCTTTGTGCATATCAGCTTTTCTGCGGATGTGCCGGACAGGTATATGCCGAGCGAGGAGATTATTGACAGCGGCTTTGGGGTGCTGTCGTTCTGCTATGAGGATGTTTGCGCCGACAACGGCGATTTCCTGAGCGGATTGGCCGGAGCGCTGGAGTTGGACGGCAACGCGGCTTGCGGTAAAATCGCTTTATGGGCGTGGGCGGCCGTGAGGGTCATGGATTATGCCGCGACCTTGCCGGAGCTGGATAAGTCCCGCGCCGCTGTTGTCGGACATTCCCGCTTAGGGAAAACCGCGCTGCTTGCCGGAGCCGTTGATACCCGATTCTCCTTTGTAATCTCGAACGAATCGGGGTGCTGCGGAGCGGCGGTCAGCAGAGGCAAGAAGGGCGAAACCATCCGGAATATTACAGACGCGTTCCCGTATTGGTTCCGCGACGGTTTTAGGCAGTACGCGGAAAAAGAACCGCCCTTCGACCAGCATTTTCTGCTGGCGGCGGCGGCTCCGCGTTATGTCTACGTCGCGTCAGCGGCCGGCGACGAATGGGCCGGCCCTGAGCATGAGTTTCTCTCCTGCGTGCTGGCGGGAAAGGTGTGGGAAGCGCTGGGGCTTGAGGGCTTTGTCTGTAAAGGCGAAAGACCCGTGACAGGCGAGCCCTGCCATAACGGGCATATAGGCTATCATATAAGGGACGGGGCGCATTATCTCAGCCGTGAGGACTGGCGGCAGTTCATGCGGTTTATCAGCCGCAAATAGCTAAAAGCATACCATATATGTCATGTGATGGGGATTCCGCTGTCGGGGATTATAACGTCGTTCAGCTTGGAAAAATCAAAATTAAGTTTACCCTCTTTTTCAAACAGCTCCAGCGCGATGTTCTCCGTCTGGTCGTCTGTCATGCGGCATTGCCCGTTTATACGGGCGCCCTCGTCTGTTTTCAGCGTTTGGGTGGCGATACCGCCCTCCACATACGCCGTTGAGGTCAGGTGTATCGTAGCGTCACAGCAAACGATGCCTTTTACCTTGCCTGAGATCTCGATTTTATTTGCCCGGATATTTCCGATAACGCTGCCGGTTTCGTCAATCACCAGTAAACCGTCAAGATTTATGTCGCCCAAGTATGTTCCTCTAATTATGACTGTTTCAGAACCTGTAAGGTTGGCCGATTCCAACTTCACACCAGGTCCGATCACTGTAGTTGAAGTAATAACAGCGTCCTTCGCGTTAGCTTTTTTTCTTGCCACAGCTAATCAACCCTCCAATATGTCAGAATTTGTTCCCTATTATAACAGACATATGCCTGTATTGCAAGATTAAACATTCATATTCAAAAAATGTTGTCAGAAAAAAATAAAAAGTGGTTATACGGGCGCGGATGTGCCGGCAAATAATTAACTGAAAGGCGGATGACTGTGAATAACGTCCTATCTCTAAACGGCAAATGGTCGCTGCGGTTCTATCCCGAGCAGGGGAAAACGCCGGAAACGCCGGAGGAGCTGCGCGGCCTGAACCTTACGGCGATTGACGCGGATGTCCCGGGTAATGTCGAGCTTGATCTTATGGCCGCCGGACTTGCCGGGGACCCGTACTTCGGGACAAATTCCCTCTCATACCGCAAATACGAGTTTTATTCCTGGTGGTTTGAGCGCGGGTTTGATATTCCCGCGGGATTTGCGGGCGAGGATATATTTATCCGTTTTGACGGGCTTGACACCTATGGCACAGTATTTATTAACGGCGCCAAAGCGGGCTGCGCGGACAATATGCTGATTCCCCACGAGTTTGACATAACAAGCCACGCGAAGCCCGGTGAGAGAAATACAGTCGCCGTCCACATCGCCTCGGCGGTCAACAAAGCCCGGCGGGAATATTTTCCGGCCGGGGTGCGCACATGGGAGCCGCTGACCGATGAGTACGCCGTCGTCCGCAAGCCCGCCCACAGCTTCGGCTGGGATATTTCGGCGCGCATGATGTCGGCGGGGATGTGGCGGGACGTGACGGTTTTTACCCGCGGCCGGACGGCTATTACAGAGGTGTATTACTCCGTGCCGGACGTCGGCCCATACTCGGCGGACCTCAATGTCTTTTACCGGTTCAACACCGACGACCCATTTTTGGAGGGGTTCTCCGTCCGCGTGGACGGTGTCTGCGGGGAAAGCCGCTTTACGGCGGAAGCCCCGACGATATTTGTTTCAAACAAGCTGCAAATAAAAATCAGCGGCCCAAAGTTGTGGTGGCCGGTGGGATATGGAGAGCAAAGCCTTTACAAAGTGACATTCACCCTGCTGCATCATGGAGAGATTGCGGATACGCGGACAGAAAGCATCGGTATCCGAAGGGTGGAGCTGGAGAGGGCTTACGGCGGGGCCGGCGCTAATCAGTTCCGGTTTGTTGTCAACGGGGTTCCCGTCATGGCAAGGGGGACGAACTGGGTGCATCTCGACTGCCTGCACAGCCGCGATAAGGAACGGCTTCCGGCGGCCCACGAGATGCTGCGCGGCTTAAACTGCAACATGATACGCATGTGGGGCGGCAATGTTTATGAATGTGACGAATTTTATGATTTATGTGACCGGCACGGTATTATGGTCTGGCAGGATTTTTCCTTGGCCTGCGCCTTATACAGCCAGTATGAGGAGTTTGATAAGATAATCGGCAAAGAGGCGGCATCCGTTATTATCCGCTTGCGCAACCATCCCAGCGTCGTACTCTGGGCGGGCGACAATGAGATCGACGTCATGTACGCGTTGCTGGGCCACGCTTATCCCCACGGCAGGTATAACAGGGTGACAAGGGAAACGTTGCCGCGCGCCGTGATGATGCACGACCCTTACCGCGAATATCTGCCCAGCTCTCCGCTGATCGAGGGCAACTACCCTGACGACAGCGAAATGCCGGAGCAGCATAACTACGGCCCGCGCGATTACTATAAAGGCGATTTCCACAGGCTTTGCAAAGCGCATTTTATCAGCGAGATCAGCTATCACGGCTGTCCCGCCGCTTCCAGCCTGCGTAAATTCATTCCCGAGGACGAGCTTTGGCCTTTCTCTGAGGACAGCCCATCGTGGCGTATGCACAACACGGAATATATAACGGGGCTGAAACGCGATTATGACCGCAACGTATTGATGTTCAAGCAGGTCAAGGTTCTGTTCGGCTCAATACCGGAGGAGCTGGGCGAATTTATCGCGGCTTCGCAAATATCACAGGCCGAGGCGCTGAAATTCCTGATTGAAAACACACGGGCGCAGAAATGGCGCAAAACCGGAATGCTATGGTGGAATCTCGCCGACGGCTGGCCTCAGCTCTCCGACGCCGTGGCGGATTATTACAACCGCAAAAAGCTGGCGTTTTATTACGTCCGGCGCGCGCAGCAGCCGCTGCATATCATCATCGGCGAATCGGAGGGCTGGCGGCATAAGGTGTGCCTTTGCAACGATACGCGCGAGCGGCACAGCGTCGGCTATAAAATAACCGACCATGACGCCGGAGAGGTCGTTTTAGAGGGGACGGCGGACGTTGAGGCAAACGAGAATCTGTTTCTGCCGGCGCTCGAATCCCTGCCGGGCCGGAAAAAGCTGTACCTCATCGAGTGGGAAGCGGACGGCAGACGGTATGGCAGCCACTATATCAACGGGTTCCCGCCGATGGACCTGACGCAGTACAAGGGATGGCTGAAAGCAATCAGCGGGCTTCCCGAGCCGTTTGACGCCGGCGCGTGTTTTATATGAAAAAGAATTTACGCCCGATTACCGTTAACCACAAAGTCAGTATTCCAAATTTATACGCACGGCTTACGGAGGTATAGAATGGATACGTTTCAGGGGATGACGCGGGAGCGTCTTTGCGAAATATTGGAGGGCATCAAAAATGTCCGCGCCGCCGTTTTCGGCGATTTATGTGTTGACATTTACTGGCACGCCGATATGCGCAGAGCTGTCCCGCGAAACGCCGCATTTCGCTATGCCGGTGGTGGAGGAACGCGTATCACTGGGCGGCGGCGGGAATGTGGCGGCCAATATGGCGGCGCTCTTAGATAACGCGCCGCGTTATCTATATAGTTAGGCTGACTGTTTTTTTCACCAATTCATCAACTGACACTGTTTCATATCCTTCGACGGATGTTTTAAGGCGGTAATGGAACGCCTCCGGCCAGTATGAATCAATCTTACCGGCTCCCAGCATTATGCCCATAACCGACCCGGCGGTCGCGCCGTTGCAGTCGGTATCAAACGCCGCCTGAACGGCGAGGCAGATGGTTTTTCCGAAATCCTTTTCGCCGTACAGCAAAGCCATTACCACCACCATTGCGTTGGGGTTGGTATAGCACCAGCCCGTGGGCGTATGCTCGTCATATGTCCGGTGTATCTTCTCAATGGCCGCGTCGGCGGAACAGCCGTCCTTATGCCACGACAGTACCTGATTGATGTCGCGCCGGAGCCTGCAATTACGGGGTATTTCGTCCAGCGCTTTTTCAACGGCGTCCCTAATATCGCCGCAGACCGCCGCCGCCGCGATCAACGCGGATATGAACATTTCGCCGTAGATCCCGTTTTTGATATGGGAGACCGAAGCGTCGCGCCATGCCATTTCCGCCGCCGCCCGCGGGTTGCCTATGTTGATATACCCGAAGAAATCGCCGCGGATCTGCGCGCCGATCCATTCCCTGTACGGGTTTTTAACAGTTGCGGTATGCGCAAGTCCGTTCGCGGCGTTTCTGTACGCGACGCGTTCGGCGGTGCAGGTTTGCAGATAGGGTATCCATTTGAGCCATGCCTCCAGCACATCATCGGGTGTAAAATCCCGTCCGTATACCTCGAGCAGCTTCAGGGCTAAAACGGTATAGTTTGTGTCGTCGTCCACGGGGGCGCCGCCTTTTACCAGCTTGTCATTGAAATCCCCGATGTATTTATGCAGGGGGAAATTATCCGTCTCCCTGAGAAGCCGCCACAGCGCGTCGCTTTTATACCCCTCAACGGGTTTCCCGAGCAGACAGCCCGCGATACGCCCTATCCACGCCCCCGTAAGTTTGTCCTCAAGCTCCGCGCCCTTTGGAATACCGGAATATTTGCCGGCCGAGGCCGGTTTTTCTTTTTGGATGCCTTCGTAATCCGACGGCTCGACGAACGTAAAATCCTCCCGTAAAGGCGCGCTCTTCAACATTCCCTCGGCCCGCTCCGCCATTTCCTCGTTGTTGTGCTTTGCGATCTCGGAGCATAGTTCTTTAAGATTTTCCACATCGCGCCCCTCGAGATGGCTCTGCTCCCATTCCAAAAGCATATCCGGCGCTAAATGTATCCACAGCTGTGACTCGGGCATTGCCGTTTCCTCCCTTTTTGTTATTTATCGGGTATTTTCCGCCGTCAAATATACTTTCTGTCGTACAGCAGCGCCGCGTTCAGCACCACCATTATCGAACCGGCGTTATGCGCCAGCGCGCCGGTGATCGGGCCGAGCAGTCCGAGGATCGAAAGAGTTATTGCGATTATATTAAAGGTTATCGAAATTGTGATGTTAAAAAGGATCAGCCTGACCGTCGCGTTGGACAGCCGCTTTAAGTAAGGCAGCTTAGCTATGTCGTCGCTCATCAGCGCGATGTCGGCGGCTTCTATGGCCATATCGCTGCCCATGCTGCCCATCGCCACTCCGACGTCGGCGGTTTTCAGCGCCGGCGCGTCGTTCACGCCGTCGCCGATCATGCAAACGCCGCGCCCTTCGCTTTGCAGCGCCTGTATGCGCTCTACCTTCTGGTCGGGAAGCAGCTCGGCATAAATGTCGGCTATGCCCGCGTGCGCGGCGACAGCTTCGGCGGTCTGGCGGTTATCTCCGGTCAGCATGACTGAGGCGACCTTCATGCCGCGCAAGCTCGCAACCGTGTCCGCGCCGGACTCCCTCGGCTCGTCCGCGACCGTGATTTTTCCGGCGTATACGCCGTCAACGGTCACAACGCCGCCGCGCCCGATGGCCGCCCGTTTCCCTCCAATTTCGCCCTCGACGCCGACACCGGGGGTTGCGATAAAGTCGCGTACCTCCAGATATTCGCCGTCGTAATGCGCGACGATGGCTTTGGCGATAGGATGCTCCGAATACCGCTCCAGCGACGCGGCGATCTGCAAAACGTCGCCCTCCACATCGCTGACAACCAGATTGCCGTGCGTCAGCGTGCCGGTCTTGTCAAACGCGATTGTATCGACCTTGCCCATCCGTTCCAGCGCCTCGCCGGATTTGATGATAACGCCGTGCTTGGCGGCCTGACCGATCGCCGCCATGATCGCCGTAGGCGTTGCGAGCGCCAGAGCGCAGGGGCAGAATACGATCGCCACCGTGACCGCTCTTATAATGTCGCCGGTGAAGAAATATGTAGCGACCGCGATCAAAAGCGCCGTCGGCACGAGCCACACCGCCCACTTGTCGGCTACGCGCTGCAAGGGCGCCTTTTTATTCTCTGCCTCCTGTACCAGCCGTATAAGCTTTTGCAGGGAGGAGTCCTCTCCCACCTTTGTCGCCTTTATGTCGATTGAGCCGAAGCGGTTTATAGTGCCGCAGAACACGTTGTCGCCGACCGTTTTATCAATCGGCAGAGATTCGCCGGTTATGATGGATTGGTCTATCGACGTGTTGCCGGACAGTACCTCGCCGTCAACGGGCATGGCCTCGCCGGGCAGTATGCGCAAAATATCTCCCTTTTGAATCAGCTCGACCGGTATCATCTCCTCCGTGCCGTTCCTGACGACGCGTCCCCGTTCGGGCGCCAGACCGATAAGCTGCTTTATGCCTTTTTTCGCACGTTTGACTGTTTTCTCTTCCAAAAGCGCGCCGATAGCCATGATAAAGGCTACCTGGCCCGCCGCGAACAGCTCGCCGATGCAAATAGAGGCGATCATGGCAATCGAAATGAGCGTGGCGGAGGATATTTTATATATTCCCTTGCCGAAGACGAGCCGCCAGACGGCGTAATAAAGAAGCGGATACCCGCATAGCAGCACCGTTACCAGCGCGGGATCCACGGGTATATGTATCTTCGCAAACATAAATATCAAACTGAGGGCAAGAAAAGCGGCGCCGATCGCCGTCGCCTTCCAGCCGGAAAGCAAATCACAAAGTTTCTTAAACATATTTATCTCCTCCTATACTATTCGTGAGAACTGCTCGATAGCCGACGACAGCTTTTTTATGGTATCCTCGCCGTTTCCTTCGCGGATGCCGTCCAGCACGCAGTGATGAAGATGCCCCTCTAAAATGACCTGCCCCGTTTTGTGCAGCGCGGATTTCGCCGAGCCGATTTGGATAAGTATTTCGTCACAGCTTTTATCCTCCTCGACCATTCTTATCAGGCCGCGCATCTGCCCTTCTATACGTTTCAGCCGGTTCATAACAGCTTCGGCGTTCGTATATTTATTCATTCTATATACCTCCCTATCGTATTCGCGGACATATACTATATACCCCTATATCCTATAATAAATTATACCCAAACAGCTGTCAAGTGTTTTTTAGAAAAAATTTTTATTGACTTTTTTAATATAATGTTATATAATATTTTTGTTGGACAAAGGCGTTCATCTTTTTGGTGGGCGCTTTTATACTGTTTTCAGGAGGTCGATATAATGCTGCGAGAGGGTCAAATCAGGATACCGTCCGGCTGCGCCATATCGGGAATCATCAATAAATCCGGAAAACGCGTGGGCGGCGAGGCCATTATAAAGTCGATAGCCGTCATGCATGACCGCTCGAACGGATTGGGCGGCGGGTTCGCCGCATACGGGATTTATCCCGAATATAAAGACTACTACGCTTTACATGTTTTCTACGACTCGGCGGCCTCGAAAAAGGAATGCGAGGATTTTCTCGAGAGGCATTTTGATATTATCAATCTCTCGAAGATACCGACAAGGAAGATAAAGGAGATTACGGACGAGCCGCTTATCTGGCGTTATTTTGTCACGCCGCTGCCCACCAAGCTGGCGGACAGCCAGCTTGACGAACGCGAATTCATGGCTAAGTGCGTATTCAGGGTAAACACAAAAATCGCCGGCGCCTACGTGTTTTCCAGCGGCAAGAATATGGGAGTTTTCAAAGCGGTCGGGTTCCCCGAGGATGTGGGCAGATTTTACCGGCTGGAGGATTACGAGGGCTGGTGCTTCACGGCGCACGGGCGTTATCCTACCAACACGCCGGGCTGGTGGGGCGGCGCGCATCCGTTCGCGCTGCTCGATTATTCCGTGGTGCATAACGGTGAAATATCGTCCTATGACGCAAACAGGCGCGCTATCGAAATTTACGGATATAAATGCACGCTGCAAACCGACACAGAGGTTATAACATATATAATAGATTTTCTGCACAGAAAAAAAGGGCTTACGTTTAAGGAAATCGCGTCCGTTATCGCCGCGCCGTTCTGGCAGACCATCGAGCGCATGGCGCCGGAGGAGAGAGAGCTGCATGAGTATCTGCGGATCGTGTTCGCGGAACAGCTTATAACCGGCCCGTTTTCCATTCTCGTCGGGTTCGAGGGCGGGCTTATGGCGTTAAACGACAGGCTGAAGCTGAGGAGCATGGTGGTCGGCGAAAAGGGCGACACCGTATATATAGCGAGCGAGGAAGCCGCTATCAGAATAATCGAGCCGGATTTGGATTCGGCATGGGCGCCCAAGGGCGGCCAGCCTGTGATCGTATGCCTGGACGGAGGTGAAGCGGAGTGCCGGTGAATTTTATATATCCCGATTATGAGGTAACGCGAAACTCCGACAGATGTATCGCCTGCCGCGCCTGTGAGCGCCAATGCGCCAACGGGGCGCATGAATATCTCCCCGACGCGAACAGGGTGGTCTGCGACGACGCAAAATGCGTGAACTGCCACCGCTGCGTTTCTCTCTGCCCCACCCGCGCGCTGAAAATCGTAAAAAGCGGCAATACATACAGAGAGAATATGAACTGGAGCGGCAAGACTATAAACGAACTGTACCGGCAGGCGGGCAGCGGCGGCGTACTGCTGTCAAGCATGGGCAACCCCGAGGAATATCCTGTATATTTTGACAAGCTGCTGTTAAACGCCTCGCAGGTCACAAACCCGTCGATAGACCCGCTGCGCGAGCCTATGGAAACAAAGGTGTTCCTTGGCGCGAAGCCCCGGCAAATTGAGCGCGGCAAGGACGGGCGGATAATAAACAATCTGCCGCCGCAGCTTAATCTGTCTATGCCGGTGATGTTCTCGGCCATGAGCTACGGCTCACTGAGCTACAACGCGCACGAAAGCCTTGCGCGCGCCGCGGAGGAGCTGGGCATCCTTTACAATACCGGCGAAGGCGGGCTGCACGAGGACTTTTATAAATACGGTAAAAACACCGTCGTACAGGTCGCGTCGGGACGTTTCGGCGTCCATCCCGAATACCTGAACAGCGGCGCGGGCGTCGAAATTAAAATGGGGCAGGGCGGCAAGCCCGGAATCGGCGGCCATCTGCCGGGGACGAAAATCATCGGCGACGTTTCGCGCACCCGAATGATTCCCGAGGGCAGCGACGCTATCTCGCCCGCACCCCACCACGACATTTACTCAATCGAGGATCTGCGGCAGCTTGTTTTTTCGCTCAAAGAGGCGACGCGCTACACAAAGCCGGTCATCGTTAAGATCGCCGCCGTCCATAACGTATCGGCCATAGCCAGCGGCATTGCCAGAAGCGGAGCCGATATAATCGCCATCGACGGCTTCCGCGGCGGCACGGGCGCCGCTCCCACGCGTATGCGCGACCATGTGGGTATCCCTATCGAGCTTGCTCTGGCCGGAGTTGACAAGAGGCTGAGGGACGAGGGCATCCGCGATAACGTATCCATAATAGCCGGCGGCAGCATCCGTTCCAGCGCCGACATAGTAAAGGCCGTCGCTTTGGGCGCGGACTGCGTGTATATCGGCACGGCGGCGCTGCTGGCGCTCGGCTGCCACTTATGCAGAAGCTGTCACGGCGGCAGGTGCAACTGGGGTATCGCCACACAGGCGCCGGAGCTTGTAAAGCGGCTTAACCCCGAGATCGGCTATAAGCGTCTTGTCAATCTGCTGACAGCCTGGCGGCATGAGATAAAGGAGATGATGGGCGGCATGGGGATAAACTCAATCGAGAGCCTGAAAGGCAACCGGCTTATGCTCCGCGGCGTGGGGCTGAACGAAAAGGAGCTTGAAATACTGGGCGTAAAACACGCGGGGGAATAAACTATGAGTAATATATATGAAAATCCTTTATGCAAGAGATACGTGAGCGCCGAAATGCAGTATGTCTTCTCGGACGACAACAAGTTCTCCACATGGCGCAGGCTGTGGATAGCGTTAGCCGAGAGCCAGAGAGAGCTGGGGCTTGACATAAGCGCCGGGCAGATAAACCAGATGAAGGCGCATGTAAGCGACATCAACTATGACGCGGCGGCAAAGCATGAGTCCGAGACGCGGCACGACGTCATGGCGCATATTCTGGCCTACGGCGAGCAGTGCCCCAAGGCAAAGCCCGTAATACATCTCGGCGCGACGTCATGCTATGTGGGCGACAACACGGATATTATAATACAGAGGTCCGCGCTGCTGCTTGTTAAAAAACTGCTGGTAAACGCTTTGGCGGCGCTGTACGGTTTCGCGGAGAGGTACAAAGACCTGCCCTGTCTGGCATATACCCATTTTCAGGCGGCGCAGCCCACCACCGTCGGGAAGCGCGCGACGCTGTGGATGCAGGACATCATGTTTGACCTTGAACAGCTGGAGTTTGTGTTGAAAAACCTAAAGCTGCTCGGCTGCAAGGGTACGACGGGCACCGGCGCCAGCTTCCTCTCGCTCTTTGACGGCGACCATGAAAAGGTAAAAACGCTGGAGCTGAAGATAGCCGGAAAGATGGGCTTTGAGAAGATATACGCCGTTTCCGGCCAGACCTATTCCAGAAAAGTCGATTACTATACGTTATCGGTGCTGTCGGGGATCGCGCAGAGCGCCTATAAATTCTCCAACGACATACGGCTGATGTCGCACATGAAAGAGGTTGACGAACCGTTTGAAACAGGCCAGATCGGGTCGAGCGCAATGGCGTATAAACGCAATCCCATGCGGAGCGAACGCATAGCCTCGCTTGCCCGCTATGTGACGGTGGACGCGCTGAATCCCGCGCTGACGGCAAGCGCGCAGTGGCTGGAGAGGACGCTGGACGACTCGGCGAACAGGCGTATATCTATCCCCGAGGCTTTTCTCGCCGCCGACGCCATCCTGTCGCTGGTCATAAACATCGCCGGCGGGCTTACGGTCTATCCGAGTATTATCAAAAAACATCTGGATGAAGAGCTGCCCTTTATGGCGACGGAAAATATCCTGATGCGCTGCGTGAAAAAAGGCGGCGACAGACAGGCTCTGCACGAGCGTATAAGACAACATTCCGTCGAGGCGGCGAAAAGGATCAAGCTGGAGGGCAAAGAGAATGACTTGATTGCCCGTATCGCGGCGGACGCCGCGTTTGGCCTGACCGGCGGAGAGCTTCAGGAGCTGCTGCGCGCCGAATGTTTCACGGGCAGGGCAAAGGAGCAGACCGCGGAGTTTTTGACTGAGGCCAAGGCGGTGCTTGACGCGAACAGGGAGCTTTTGGGCGTTGACGTAAAAATTACGGTATAGGGAGGTTCGCATTATGCTTACGGCTATAGTCGGTATCAACTGGGGCGATGAGGGCAAAGGCCGCATGGTCGATTTGCTGTCGGAGGGCTATGATATAATCTGCCGTTATCAGGGCGGCAACAACGCGGGACATACGGTTGTAAACGAGAAAGGCAAATTTATCTTAAATCTTTTGCCGTCCGGTATCCTGCGCGACGGCGCCGTCAACGTCATGGGCGGCGGCATGGTCATTGACCTTGAACATCTCTGCGGTGAGATCAGGACGCTGCATGAGAAGGGCGTTAAGGTCACGCCGGAAAATCTGAAGATAAGCGACAAAGCCTTTATCTGTATGCCCTATCATAAAACGCAGGATATATTGGAGGAGGAACGGCTCCTTGATAAAAAATACGGCTCGACAAGACGCGGCATAGCGCCCGTATACGGCGATAAATATATGAAAAAAGGGCTGCGCATGGGCGACCTGCTCGACGCCGGAACCTTAGAGCAAAAGCTGGCAGACATCGTGGAGTGGAAGAATATCACTCTCAGAGGCTACGGCGGCGAGACGGATTTACCGGCGCTGCTTAGCTGGCTGCGTGAGTACGGGGAGCAGCTTTGCCCCTATGTCACCGACACGTCGGAATATCTTGCCGCTTCCGCCGGAAAGAAGATTTTATTCGAGGCGCAGCTCGGCGCGCTCAGGGATATAGACTACGGCATCTACCCGTATACCACGTCCTCGCAGACGCTGGCGGCATACGCGCCCATCGGCGCGGGTATCCCGGGGCTCAAACTCGACCGCGTGATCGGGGTGATGAAAGCCTATTCCAGCTGTGTGGGAGAGGGTCCATTCGCCGTGGAGATGTCCGGCGGCGAAGCCTCCGCGCTGAGAGAGGCCGGCGCGGAATACGGCGCGGCGACAGGCAGACCGCGCAGGGTCGGCGGGTTTGACATACCGGCAAGCCGCTACGGCATACGGGTACAGGGCGCTGATGAGATCGCGCTGACCAAACTGGACGTGCTTTCGTATATGGAAAAAATCCCCGTCTGCGTCGCGTATGAGCTTGACGGCGTGAGGATCGACGGGTTCCCCACCGGCGACAGGCTCGCCAAAGCCAAACCGGTCTTTGAGTATTTGGACGGTTTCCGTACTGATGTATCCAAGTGCCGGAAACCCGAGGAGCTGCCCGGCGCGGCGCTCAGGTATATCCGTTTTATCGAGGACGCCGTGAAATGCCCGATAAAATATGTGTCGGTCGGCGCCGGACGCGGCGATTATCTTGTTATGGGGTGATATGTGTGAAGCGTGTTTATGTAAATGAGAAATGGTGTTTGGGCTGCCATCTGTGCGAGTATTACTGCGCGTTCGCGGGGACGAACGAAAAGGATATGGCGCGCGCGCTCAAGGATATTAAAATCAATCCCAAGATAAAAATAGAGGAGCTGGACGGCGTCAGCTTCGCCGTATCCTGCCGTCACTGCCGCGAGCCGCTGTGCGTGAAAGGCTGTATCACCGGCGCCTTGACTATAAACGACGGCGTTATCACGATCAATAAGGACCGGTGCGTTAGCTGTTATACCTGCATTTTAAGCTGTCCGTTCGGGGCGGTATCCCCCTCGGACGGCGGCGCAGTCGAGAAATGCGAGCTGTGCGTTCAGACGACGGGGGGAACGCCGGCGTGCGTCAAGGGCTGTCCCAACGGCGCGATAGTGTTTGAGGAAAGGGGTTGAACGGCTTGGCCGGTAACAAATACGTTATCATCGGCAACTCGGCGGCGGGTATAGGCGCGGCAGAGGGCATACGGCAGGTTGACAAGCGCGGCGAAATCACCATTATCACCGACGAGCCGCACCATACATACTCCCGTCCGCTTATCTCCTATCTTCTGCTTGGCAAGGCAGACGAGGAGAAGATGAAATACCGCCCCGCCCGTTTTTACGCGGACAACGGATGTACGCTGATAAACGCCAGAGCGTCGCAAATCGACGCCGAAGCAAAACAGCTGGTTTTATCGGACGGACGCCGCGTGCCATATGATAAACTGCTGGTCGCGGCCGGCTCCCGCGCGTTTGTTCCGCCGTTCAAGGGTCTTGATACGGTTAAAGAAAAGTTTACCTTTATGAGCTTAGACGACGCCCGGGGACTTGACGCGGCGCTAGCGCCGGATAAGCGCGTGCTGATCGTCGGCGCGGGGTTAATAGGGCTTAAATGCGCCGAGGGGATTTTGGACAGGGTATCGCATATCACTGTAATTGATTTGGCGCCCGGGATCCTGTCCAGTATCCTTGACGAGGGCGGCGCGAAGCCGGTTCAGAGGCATCTTGAGAACAAGGGCATAGAGTTCAGGCTCTCATGCGGCGTCGAAAGTTTTGACGGCGATACCGCGCTGCTTGACAGCGGCGAAACCGTCGGGTTTGACATCCTTGTGCTGGCGGTGGGCGTGCGCCCGAACACATCGCTGCTGGAGGGGATAGCTGATATTGACCGCGGTATAATCGTAAACGGGAGGTCCGAAACAACCGCCCACGGCATATACGCCGCCGGCGACTGCACGCAAACCCTTGATATTTCAAGCGGTCAACCAAAAATCATGGCGCTGCTGCCCAACGCCTATATGCAGGGCGAGTGCGCCGGTATCAACATGGCCGGCGGAGAAAAGGAGTTTGGCAAGGCGATCCCCATGAACGCCGTCGGCTTCTGCGGGCTGCACGTCATAACCGCGGGCAGCTATACGGGCGATGCTTACGCCGAGGACGGCGACGGCAGCTACAAGCGCCTGTTCTACAGCGATAACGCGCTTAACGGCTTTATATTAATAGGCAATATCGAAAAGGCGGGAATCTATACAAGCCTTATCAGGGAACGCACTCCGCTTGACACTATAGATTTCGCGCTGGTCTGTAAAAAACCCGGGCTTATGGCATTCACCAAGGAAGATAGACAGTCTAAACTGGGGGAGGCGAAATAAAATGGATATATCGGCGCTTAAACTGGATTTCAAAGCGCTCAACGAACAGATCAACGCCGAGGACGGCGACGTCCGTATCAGCGATTGCTGCGGGCATAGGTTCATCGGCTGCGGCGCCAAGGGAAAGACAATCACAATAAACGGCACGCCGGGCAACGCTCTGGGCGCTTATATGGACGGCGCGGTCATCGAGGTTAACGGCAACGCTCAGGACGCCGTCGGCGACACGATGAACGACGGGGAAATTATAATCCGCGGCAGCGCGGGCGACGCGCTCGGTTACGCCATGCGCGGCGGAAGCATCTATGTAAAAAACGACGCCGGTTACAGAACCGGCATACATATGAAGGAGTACAGGGATAAAAAGCCCGTGATCGTGATAGGCGGCAAAGCTGGCAGCTTTTTGGGAGAGTATCTGGCCGGCGGAATTATTATCGTACTCGGCATCGGCGCGGAGGACGTACCTGTCGGAAACTTTACGGGAACCGGTATGCACGGCGGGCGTATCTTTGTCAGAACGGAAAACGAGCTTGAGAATCTGCCCGCGCAGGTGACGATAACGGTTGCCGATGAGGATGAAAAAATGGGGATCAAGGGGTATATCTCCCGCTTCGCCGGACTTTTCGGGGCTGACATCGATGCGCTCATGCGGGATAAATTCTATGTTCTCAAACCAAACGCGAAAAATCCATACAAGCAGCTGTACACCGTAAATTAATGGAAGGAGCGCGGCTATGTGCGGGATTATCGGTTACGTCGGGGAGGAAAACGCCGTCCCGATTATTGTAGAGGGGCTTAAAAAGCTGGAGTATCGGGGATACGACTCAGCGGGGGTCGCGGTCTGCGGCCAGAACGGCTTTTTCGACGTGATAAAACAAAAGGGCCGTCTGACGGCGCTGGAGGCGCGTCTTAGCGAAAACCCGATCGCCGGTAATATGGGGATAGGGCACACCAGGTGGGCCACGCACGGCGAGCCGTCCGATACAAATTCCCACCCGCATGTGGGAAGCCAAAATAAAATCGCCGTCGTCCACAACGGCATCATAGAGAATTACAGACAGTTAAAAGAGCGCTTGGAACAAAAAGGTATAGCGTTTGCCTCGCAGACCGACAGCGAGGTCATAGCGCAGCTCGCGGAGTATTATTACTCCGGCGACCTGCTCGATACGGTCATTAAGGTGGCCAACGCTCTTGAAGGCTCCTACGCGCTGGGCATAATGTGCCTTGACGAGCCGGATATGCTTGTCGCCGTCAAGAAAGACAACCCGCTCATCATCGGCGTGTCCGGTCACGGGCAGTTCATCGCGTCCGACGTCCCCGCCGTGCTAAAGCACACCAACAAGGTCTGTTATCTTAACGATAAGGAAATCGCGGTGCTGACAAAAGGCGGCGCGCGATTTTTCAACATGGACAGGGAGCCGCTTAGCAAGACGCCGGAAACCGTCACATGGGATATAGACAGCGCCGAAAAGGGCGGCTTTGAGCATTTTATGCTCAAAGAGATTATGGAACAGCCCAAAGTGCTGCGGGACACTATCCAATCGGTTCATAGCGGCGGCAATAAAGAGGTAATCGAAAGCCTTGAGGCCGCCCGTTTCGATAAGCTCGTCATCACGGCCTGCGGGTCGGCGTATAACGCCGGAGTTGTGGCAAAATATGTTTTTGAGCGGCTTTGCAGGCTCTCCGTCGAGGTGGAGCTTGCCAGCGAGTTCCGCTATAAGGACGCGATCATCAGTGATAAAACGCTTGTCATTCTGGTCAGCCAGTCGGGAGAAACCGCCGATACCATCGCCGCCATGCGGGAGGCGAAGGCAAAGGGCGCCTTTACTCTGGGCATTGTCAACGTGGTGGGCAGCACCATCGCCAAGGAAGCGGAAGTCTGCCTGTTCACGGCGGCGGGACCGGAAATCGCCGTGGCGACGACAAAAGTATTCTCGGCCCAGCTTGTGCTGCTGTATATACTGGCGGTCCGGTTCGCCGCCGCGCTGGGCAAGATGACGGAAGAGGCGGAACGCGGGCTGTCGGCGGAGATCGCCGCTCTGCCCGGCAAGGCGGAGGAGATACTCTCCCGTATTGATTCGATCCAAAAATACGCCTCGACCTGCATCGGCTATAAAAGCATTTTCTTCATCGGCAGAAATATCGACTACGCCATCGCGCTGGAGGGGTCGCTTAAACTCAAGGAAATATCCTATATCCACTCCGAGGCGTATGCCGGTGGCGAGCTGAAGCACGGCCCCATATCGCTGGTCGAGGAGGAGGACACGCTGGTCGTCGCGCTCTCAAACTGCGGGCGTCTGCGCGGCAAAATAATGAGCAACGTGGAGCAGGTGGTGAGCAGGGGCGCGAAAGTTTTGCTGATTGGTTCTTGCCAAGACGCCGGTCAAAGTGGTATAATCTCATATATCGGCCTGCCGGAAGTGCCGGAGCTGTTTTCCCCGTCGCTGTCGGTGATTGTCATGCAGCTGTTCAGCTACTATGTGGCCGCCAACAAGGGGCTTGATATAGATAAACCCCGGAACTTAGCCAAAAGCGTTACCGTAGAATAGGAGGGAGCGGCATGAACGCCACCGCGGGCGAGGTATTGGAATTTGTAAAGGAGAACGACGTTAAGTTTATCCGGCTCGGGTTTTGCGACCTGTTCGGGCTTCAAAAGAATATTTCCATCCCGTCGGACGATTTGGAATCCGCGTTTGAGGACGGGGTGTACTTTGACGCCCACTCTATCCGCGGCTTCCGTGACGTGACCGAGTCCGATCTGCTGCTGTTCCCCGATCCCGCGACGCTTACGGTTCTGCCGTGGCGCCCGGGACCGGGCAGGGTCGCGCGTTTTTACTGCGACATCAAAACGCCGGACAGGCGCGCGTTTATACTTGACAGCAGGTATATACTAAGGCTTGTAGTCAAGCGGTGCGCCGATATGGGCTTTGTTTGCAGAATCGGCGCTGACTGCGAGTTTTATCTGTTCAGGGCCGGCGAGGACGGCGAGCCGACGCGCGCAACCCTTGACAGGGGCGGTTATCTGGATATTTCGCCGTTGGACAGGGGCGAGGATATACGCAGGGAGATATGCCTGACTCTGGATGAAATGGGGCTGAAGCCCGAGCTTTCGCGCCATGAGAAGGGCCCCGGGCAGAACGAGATCGACTTTAAGTTCTCCGACGCGCTCTCCTGCGCCGACAACCTCCTGACCTTCAAGTCGGTCGTCAAGGCGATCGCCGCGCGCAACGGGCTGTTCGCGTCGTTTATGCCCAAGCCCATACCAAACGCGCCCGGCAGCGGGCTGCACTTAAACATCTCGCTTGCGAAAAACGGGCGCAATGTTTTTAAGAGCGACGGCGAACATTCGGCGGCGGCGGAGAGCTTTATCGCGGGGATACTTCAAAGAACGCCTGAAATATCACTGTTTCTCAATCCCATCGCCAATTCATACGAGCGCTTCGGCGCTTATGAGGCGCCGAAATATGTGTCATGGTCGCATCAGAACCGCTCGCAGCTTATACGGATCCCCGCGGCGACCGGCGAAAAGGTCAGGATGGAGCTGCGTTCGCCCGACCCGTCTGTTAACCCCTATCTCGCGTTCGCGCTGATACTCGCGGCTGGGCTTGAGGGGATCGAAAAGGGCCGGCCCCTGCCGCCCGCCGTTGACGCGGACCTATACACCGCGGACGAAAGCGTGACCAAAACACTTGCGCCGCTGCCGGACAGCCTCGATACGTCGATCAGGCTTGCGGAAAACAGCGAGTTTGTCAAAGGAGTTACCGGCAAAGAGCTGCTTGGCAAATACCTTGCGATCAAAAAAGCCGAAGCCGCTGATTACGACGCCTCCGCAGACAAGGCGGCGTTTTGTGAGGAACGCTATTTCAGCAGTATATAGACGCTGTAAACTGTAAGGAGAGGAGGCGATGTGATGGACAGCGTTCTAATCGTTTCCTGTTCCGGTAAAGGGACGGACTTCTTCTCCGAGCTGCTGAACTCGGCCGGCTTTCATCATATCGCCGTAACGCAATCCTGCGGCGAGGCGCGAAGGCTTTTACTCACCCGCGATTACGACCTGGTTGTCGTTAACGCCCCGCTGCGGGACGAATCGGGAGAAAATCTCTCGCGGCAGATAGCGTCCAGAGGAATTTCGCAAGCTATGCTGGTGGTAAAGAGCGAGCATTTCGAGGCGGTTTCCGCGGTTTGCGAGGACGACGGCGTTCTGACGGTCGCCAAACCGGTAAACAGGGCGGTTTTCTGGTCCGCTTTGAAGCTGGCCGGGGCGTCGCAAAACAGACTGAGGCGCGTACAGGCCGAAAACGCGAAGCTGAAGCAGAAAATCGAGGATATACGGGTCGTTGACCGGGCTAAATGCCTTTTAATATCGCACATGAGCATGAGCGAAAACGACGCGCACAGGTTTATCGAGAAACAGGCGATGGACATGCGCTTGGGTAAAAAGGAAATAGCGGAAAGGATATTGAAAACATATGAAGCGTGAGTTTAGTTACAAGTTACTGGTTACTGGTTACAAGCGGGGGTTGCGGTTATGACGGCGTATCTGCTTTTAGAGGACGGCACTGTCTTTGAGGGGAGTTCTTTCGGCGCGCAGGGCAGCGTTACGGGAGAAATTGTATTCTCCACCGGCATGACCGGCTATTTGGAAACGCTGACCGATCCCAGCTATTACGGGCAAATCATTCTTCAAACCTTTCCGCTTATCGGCAACTACGGCGTTATCCCCTCCGATTTCGAGAGCGGCGCCGTCGCGGCAAAAGCCTATATCGTAAAGCATCCGTGCCAAAACCCCTCCAACTTCCGAAGCGAGGGGGCTCTTGAGTCTTTCCTGAAGGAACGCGGCGTCGTCGGGCTTTACGGGATAGATACGCGCGCGCTTACTAAGCTAATACGCGAAAACGGCGTTATGAACGGGAAGATAACGCTCTCCCCGCCGACCGAAGCCGACCGCGCCGAAGTGCGGGCCCACCGTATCGGCGGCGCCGTCGCCGCGGTATCGTCAAAGCTCCCGTCCCCGCCGCTCAAGGGTTCGGACGCGGCGGCGCGCCGCCGCGTGGCGCTGATGGATTTCGGCGCGAAACGCGGCATCGCCGAGGCTCTGACTGCGCGCGGCTGCGAGGTGTGGGTGTTCCCGCACGACACCCCGGCTGGAGAGATCACGAAGATAAATCCCAGCGGCATTGTGCTTTCAAACGGGCCCGGCGACCCCGCAGACCCCGCGAATAACGGGATAGTCGAAACTCTCCGCGAGCTGAACCGGACCGGTATACCGATTTTCGGCATCTGCCTGGGGCATCAGCTTTTGGCGCTGGCAAACGGATATAAAACCAAAAAGCTCAAATTCGGACACAGGGGCGCCAACCAGCCTGTCAGGGACACGCGGACGGGACGCGTATATATCACCAGCCAAAACCACGGCTACACGGTCATCGCGGATAACGGCTCGTTCGTCAACGTTAACGACGGCACCTGCGAGGGTATGGATTACGGCGTGTCGTTTTCCGTGCAGTTTCATCCCGAGGCCCGGGGCGGGCCGCTCGACACGGCGTTTTTGTTTGAAATCTTTATGGAGAGGATGAACGCGTATGCCGCTGAATAAGAACATCAAAAAAACTTTGGTCATCGGCTCCGGCCCGATCGTTATAGGGCAGGCGGCGGAGTTTGATTACGCGGGTACGCAGGCGTGCCGCGTTCTCCGTGAGGATAATATCGAGATCGTGCTTGTCAACTCCAACCCCGCCACAATAATGACTGACGAAAACATCGCGGATAAAATATATATCGAGCCTCTGACACTGACGACGATCAAACGCATAATCGAAAAAGAGCGCCCCGACAGTATCCTGTCCGGACTGGGAGGCCAGACGGGGCTGACGCGCTGTATGCAGCTTGCCAAAGAGGGCTTTTTAGAGAAAATGGGCGTACAGCTGCTGGGTTCCTCGCCGGCGACCATTGACAGAGCTGAGGACCGGCAGCTCTTTAAGGAAACCATGCTCGCCGCCGGACAGCCCTGCGTCCCGTCGGCAATAGCCACCGACGTCGGGGCTGCGGTCGAATTCGCGGAGAGTATCGGTTATCCGGTAATAGTGCGTCCGGCGTTCACCTTGGGCGGCGCCGGAGGCGGTATCGCCGGCGACGAGGCAAAGCTGCGCGAGATCGCGGCCGGCGGCATAAAGCTGTCGCCTATCAATCAGATACTCATCGAAAAATCTATCGCCGGCTGGAAAGAGATCGAGTTTGAGGTGATGCGCGACGGCGCGGACAACGTGATAACCGTCTGCTCCATGGAAAATTTCGATCCGGTAGGCGTGCATACCGGCGACAGCATTGTCATAGCGCCCGCCGTCACGCTGGCCGACAAGGAATATCAAATGCTCAGGAAAGCGTCCTTGGATATAATCCGGGCGCTCGGCGTCGAGGGCGGCTGCAACGTCCAGCTCGCGCTGCACCCGCACAGCTTTGAATACGCCGTTATAGAGGTCAACCCGCGCGTGTCGCGCTCCTCGGCACTGGCCAGCAAGGCTACGGGTTATCCGATCGCTAAAGTGGCTACTAAAATCGCCATCGGCTACACCCTGGACGAGATCACCAACGCCGTTACGGGAACCACCTTCGCCGCCTTTGAACCGGCGCTTGACTATGTGGCGGTCAAATTCCCCAAGTGGCCGTTCGACAAATTCGTCTACGCCAACAGGGATCTGGGCACTCAAATGAAGGCGACCGGCGAGGTCATGGCGATAGCCGACACGTTTGAGGCGGCGCTGCTCAAAGCGGTGCGCGGCGCGGAGCTGGGGCTTGACAGCCTTGACCTTCCCCGTCTGATGAGCAAAAGCGACGCCGAAATACGCGCGCTTCTTGATAACGTGACCGATGAGCGGCTGTTCGTGCTGTATGAGGCCGTCAAACGCGGCGTAAGCATTGACGAGCTTTATGATATAACAAAGGTTGACCGCTGGTTCCTGCACGGGCTTGCTAATATAGCAAAAGACAATCTGCCGTCCAAGCAGCTCGTATATAAGATGGTTGACACCTGCGGCGGCGAGTTCGAGGCGAAAACCCCCTACTTTTACTCCATACAAAACGGGACGGAGGACGAAGCCCTGCCGTTTATCAAAAAAAGCGAAAAAAGCCGTATAGTCGTGCTGGGCAGCGGGCCGATCCGTATCGGCCAGGGTATTGAGTTCGACTACGCCTGCGTGCATTGCGTGTGGACGCTGAGGGAGCTTGGGTATGAGGTAATCGTCATAAATAACAACCCCGAAACGGTGTCAACGGATTTCGACACCGCCGACAGGCTGTACTTCGAGCCGCTGCATATCGGCGATGTGATGAGCGTTATAGAGAACGAAAAACCCATAGGCGTTATAGTGGCCTTCGGCGGCGGCACGGCGATCAAGCTGACGAAAACGCTGCGCGAGCGCGGCGTGAATATCATCGGCACCCCCGCGGACAGCATAGACATCTGCGAGGACAGGGGGCGTTTCGACGATTTGCTGGAACAGCTCCATATCAAACGCCCCAAGGGTTACGGCGTGCTGACGGAAGCGGAGGCGCTCGGCGCCGCCGACAGGCTCGGCTATCCCGTGCTCATGCGCCCGTCTTACGTGCTGGGCGGACAGAATATGATTATCGCGTTCTCCGAAGCGGACATACGCGAGTATATGGAAATAATCCTGCGGCAGAAACAGGAAAACCCCGTGCTGATCGACAAGTATCTGGAGGGCATGGAGATCGAGGTTGACGCTATCTGCGACGGCAGGGATGTCCTGATTCCCGGCGTAATGGAGCATATCGAGCGCACCGGCGTCCACTCGGGCGACAGTATCGCCGTATATCCGGCTATAAATATCGACGACAATCTGACCGGAAAGATTTTTGACGTGACGCGAAAGCTCTGTATGGCGCTGAATGTCAAAGGGCTGGTCAACATCCAGTACGTCCTGTATGAAAACGAACTGTATGTGATCGAGGTCAACCCCCGCGCGTCGCGTACCGTGCCGTATATCAGCAAGGTCACCGGCGTCTCCATGTGCGAGCTGGCCACAAGGATAAGCGTCGGCGAAACGCTGGAGGAGCTGGGATACACGTCAGGTGTAGCGCGCATACCGCCGTATACGGCGGTCAAGGTGCCGGTATTCTCTTTTGAAAAGCTGGTCGGTCTGGATACCCATTTAGGGCCCGAGATGAAATCCACGGGAGAGGTTCTGGGGCTCGGAAAAAACATCGAAGAGGCGCTTTACAAGGGGCTTGTCGCCGCGGGCTATACCATGCGCAAGAGCGGCGGGGTCCTCATTACTGTGCGCGACGGCGATAAAGCGGAAATCGCGGACGTCGCTAAAAAATTCGTCCGGCGCGGGTTTTCATTGTACGCGACCCGAGGCACCGCACGGTTTTTGGAGGGGAAGGGGTTCTCGGTCCAAACCGTGGAGAAAATCCATGACTGCGCCTTAAACAACACCGAAACGATGATGGAGAGCGGAAACATCAGCTATGTCGTCTGCACATCTGAGAAAGGAAGAGATCCCGCGCTGGACGATGTGCAGCTGCGCAGGAAAGCGTGCGCGCTGGGTATCCCGTGCCTCACGTCCATCGACACGGCAAACGCGCTGGCGGACAGCCTGCTCTCAGGCTACAGCGAAATCAACACGGAGCTTGTTGACATAAACGATCTGAGGGCTGAGCGCATGAAGCTGGAGTTTACCAAAATGCAGACCTGCGGCAACGACTATATCTACATCAACTGCTTTGACCTTGAGATAAACTCGCCGGAGTCGCTGTCGGTACTGCTGTCAGACCGGCATTACGGCGTCGGCGGCGACGGCGTCGTCCTGATCCTCCGTTCGGATATTGCCGACGCCAGGATGAGGATGTTCAATCTCGACGGCAGCGAGGGTAAAATGTGCGGCAACGCCATCCGCTGCGTCGCCAAATACCTGTATGACAACCGTATGGTCACGAAAACGCGGATGAGCATAGACACGCTGAGCGGAATAAAAATAATGGATGTGACCACAAAAAACGGGCTTGTCTTATCCGTCAAGGTCGATATGGGGCGCGCCGTGCTAAGGCCGGACGATATACCCGTCAGGCTCTCCGGCGAGAGCGTCGTGGCAAGGCCGGTAACCGTCGGCGGCGCGGAATATAAAATCACATGCGTTTCAATGGGCAATCCTCACGCGGTGGTATTCTGCGACAACGTTGAAAATTTCGCCGTCAACGATATAGGGCCGCTGTTTGAGTATGACGGGCTGTTCCCCGACAGGACAAACGCGGAATTTGTCGAGGTAATGGGCAGGAACCATTTGAAGATGCGCGTCTGGGAGCGCGGCAGCGGAGAGACGCTCGCCTGCGGGACGGGCGCCTGCGCGGCGGCGGTCGCCGCCGTCCTGAACGGATACTGCGGCAAGGGCGCGGATATAAAGGTACAGGTGGCCGGCGGCGAGCTTATCGTAAACTATACCGACGAAGCGGTTATAATGATCGGCGACTGCAAAAAAGTATACGACGGGATGGTGGAGATATGAGCGGGCTTGTGCTGGTGCTGGACTTTGGCGGTCAATATAAGGAGCTGATCGCCCGGTCGGTAAGGAGCCTCTCGGTTTATTCGGAAATCAGAAACGGCAATATATCGGCCGACGAGGTAAAGCGCCTCTCCCCTATCGGCATAATACTGACGGGCGGCCCGAATAGCTTGCGCCTGCCCGATTCGCCGATGTGCGACCCCGCTATCTTTTCGCTGGGGATTCCTGTCCTCGGTATCTGCTACGGTATGCAGCTGATGTGCCATATGCTGGGCGGAACGGTGCAAAGCGGCGGGCGCGGCGAATATGGAACCGTCTGTGCCGCGCTGGATAACGGCTCCGCCTTGTTCGGCGGCATACCGGCGGAGAGCGCCGTCCTGATGAGCCACAGCGACCGCGTGAGCAAGCTGCCGGACGGTTTTATAAACACCGGCAGTACGGCGGACTGCCCCGTCGCCGCATGTGAAAACACGCGGGACAGGCTTTACGGCGTGCAGTTTCACCCCGAAACAGGGCATACCGCGCATGGGCGCGCGATACTTAAAAACTTTCTTTACGACGTGTGCGGCGCGGCGGGCGACTATAAACTAAGCGGTTATATAAACACACAGATTGAGCGTATACGGCAGAAAGTCGGCGGTAATGAGGTTCTGCTCGCGCTGTCCGGCGGGGTCGATTCATCCGTGTGCGCGGCGCTCCTGTCCAAGGCCATCCCGGGACAGCTGACATGTATTTTTGTGGACCACGGCTTTATGCGCCAAAACGAGGGCGACGAGATCGAGAACGCTTTTTCGCGCGGCGGCCTCAGATTTATCCGCGTAAACGCGGGAGAGCGGTTCATTGGCAAGCTGAAAGGCGTGACCGAACCCGAGCAAAAGCGCAAGCTCATCGGCGCCGAGTTTATCCGCGTCTTTGAGGAGGAAGCCGGAAAGCTGGGCGAAATACCGTTTTTGGCTCAGGGAACGATTTATCCCGACATAGTCGAGTCCGGCGGCGGTCACAACGCGACGATCAAAAGCCATCACAATGTGGGGGGGCTGCCCGAAGTCCTCAAATTCGCCGAGCTTATAGAGCCGTTGTCGGGGCTGTTTAAGGACGAGGTGCGCGCGCTCGGCAAAAAGCTGAAGCTGCCCGCGGCGATTGTAAACCGCCAGCCGTTTCCGGGGCCGGGGCTTGCCATACGCGTCATAGGCGAGGTGACGGCGGACAAGCTGGAGGTTTTAAGGAAGGCCGACGCTATTTTCCGCGAGGAGCTTAGCGGCATGAGGCGCAAGCCGGACCAGTATTTCGCGGTGCTGACCGACACCCGCGCCGTCGGCGTCAAGGGCGACGGCAGGACATACGATCCCGTAATCGCGGTCAGAGCCGTGACGACGGACGACTTTATGACATGTGAATACGCGCCGCTGCCGCATGACCTGTTAAAGCGCGTATCGTCACGGATAACAAGCGAGATAGCCGCCGTAAGCCGCGTGGTGTATGACATCACCTCAAAGCCACCGGCCACGGTCGAGTGGGAGTGACTGTACCATGACTAAGTACATTTTTGTTACCGGCGGCGTTGTATCCGGCCTCGGCAAGGGGATCACCGCAGCGTCGCTGGGCCGGCTGCTCAAGCAGCGGGGCCTGAAGGTGGCGGCGCAGAAGCTGGACCCTTATATGAACGTCGATCCCGGAACCATGAGCCCCTTCCAGCACGGAGAGGTATTCGTCACGGACGACGGCGCCGAGACGGATCTTGACCTCGGGCATTACGAGCGTTTCATCGACGAAAACCTCACAAAGCTCTCAAACCTCACATCAGGCAAGGTATATTCCCGCGTGCTTGAGCGCGAGCGCGCCGGCGGTTACCTCGGCGGCACGGTGCAGGTCATACCGCACGTGACCGAGGAGATCAAGGGTTTCATTTACTCCGGCGCCGAAAGCAGCCGCGCCGACGTGCTGATAACGGAGATCGGCGGTACAACGGGCGACATCGAGAGCCAGCCGTTTTTAGAGGCAATACGGCAGATTTCACTGGAAAAAGGCCGCGAGAACTGCCTGTTTATCCATGTCACGCTTATCCCCTACCTGAAAGCCTCGGGCGAGCATAAGTCAAAGCCCACGCAGCACTCGGTCAAGGAGCTGCGCTCAATGGGCATTACGCCGAATATCATCATCGCGCGCGCCGACGAGCCGTTAAGCGGCGGCATCAAAGAAAAAATCTCGCTGTTCTGCGATGTGAAGCCCGATTGCGTGATAGAGAATATCACCCTCCCATCTCTCTATGAAGCGCCGCTTATGCTGCACCAAAACGGGCTTGACGACGTGGTCTGCCGCGAGCTGAGGCTGGACGTGTCCGAAGCAGATTTAAGCGAGTGGCGGCTTTTGGCTAAAAAAATCGCGGCGAGGCAAAATACGGTCAGTATCGCCATTGTCGGTAAATACGTTCAGCTGCACGACGCGTATCTCTCGATTATCGAGAGCCTGCACCACGCGGGCTTCGACAGCGGCTCGAATATAAATATCCGCTGGATTGACAGCGAAAGCGTGACCGAGGAAAACGCCGGCAAGCTGTTAAGCGGAGCCGACGGCATGATCATCCCCGGGGGCTTCGGCGACCGCGGCATCGGCGGAAAGATCGCCGCCTGCCGTCACGCCAGAGAAAACGATCTCCCGTTTCTGGGCATATGCCTCGGTATGCAAATGGCCGTAATAGAGTTCGCGCGCCATGTGTGCGGGCTTGAGGGCGCCCACTCCGGAGAGTTTGACGAAGCCTCGCCGCATCGCGTAATAGATTTCATGCCCGGGCAGGAGGACATGATCGGCAGCGGCGGCACCATGCGCCTGGGCGCGTATCCCTGCAAAATAAAGCAGGACACGCTGATGCACAAGCTCTACGGCGCGGACATGATAAGCGAGCGGCACCGGCACAGGCTTGAATTTAATAACGATTATCGGGAGCTTCTCGAAAAGGGCGGACTTGTCATATGCGGCTCGTCGCCGGACGGCAGCCTTGCCGAAGCGATAGAACTGCCGGATCACAGTTTCTTCATCGGTGTGCAGTTCCATCCTGAATTCAAGAGCCGCCCCAACAAGCCGCACCCGCTGTTTACCGGACTGGTCGGCGCCGCTGTAAAACGAATAGGAGGGAAACGCCATGAACATAAATAACGAACTGATCACCTATCTGGAGGATTTGTCCTGCCTTACGCTCACGGAAGAGGAGAAACGGCGTCTAGCCGTGGACTTAAAGGATATTCTAAGCGGGATGGCCCGGCTCGGAGAGCTTGACACCCAAGGGGTCCCCGAACGCAGTCATCCGTTCGACCATGTCAACTGCTTCCGTGACGACGCGGCACAGGCGTCAATGGACCGCGAGCTTATCCTTAAAAACGCGCCGCACAGGAACAACGAAATGTTTATCGCGCCGAAAACAGTCGAATAGGCAAGGAGATAACTGTATGTTTAACTTAAACGCTCTGGAATTATCAAGCCTTATACGCGAGAGGAAGCTGGGCGCGGCCGAGGCGGTAAACGCCTTTACCGGCGCTGCCGAAAAGTCAGGCAACCCGTATAACACCTTTATCACGGTATCAAAAGAGTACGCGCTTGAACGCGCCAAAGCGGTTCAGGCTCGAATCGACGCCGGTGAAACCATATCTCCGCTCGCAGGCGTCCCCGTCGCTCTGAAGGATAATATATCCACGTCCGGTATACCGACGACCTGCGCGTCAAAAATGCACGACGGCTATATCCCCGTATTCAGCGCCGAGGTAGTTGACAAGCTGGAACGGGCGGGCATGATCATAATCGGGAAACTTAACATGGACGAGTTCGCAATGGGCGGCTCCAGCGAAACGGGCGCTTTCGGCCCCGTACTGAATCCATGGGACACCTCCCGCGTAGCCGGAGGCTCGTCCGGCGGCAGCGCCGCCGCCGTGGCCGGACGCGAGGCGCCCCTTACGCTGGGCACGGATACCGGCGGCAGCATACGCCAGCCCTGCTCCTTCTGCGGCGTCACCGGCATAAAGCCGACATACGGCGCGGTGTCGCGGTACGGCGCCGTCGCCTATGCGTCGTCGCTCGACCAGATCGGCCCGATCGGAAAGAATATAGACGACTGCGCCGCGCTGCTGTCCGTCATCTCCGGCCCCGACGCCAAAGACAGCACATGCTTCATTGACAAGCCGTTTGTTTTTGGAGATGCCCGCGAAAACCTCAACGGCGTCAGAATCGGTCTGCCCCGCAACTATTTTGCCGCCGGCATCGAAGAAGACGTCAGGCATAACGTAACGGCGGCGGCGAAAGAGCTTGAGGCGGCGGGCGCGATTATCGGCGAATTCGACATGCCGCTGATGGACTATATGGTTCCCGTCTTTTATATAATCGCCTGCGCCGAAGCGTCGTCAAACCTCTCCCGTTACGACGGGCTGAAATACGGCTACCGCAGCGCGGCGGCGAAAACGCTCTCCGAGGTCTACAGGCTCTCGCGCAGCGAGGGCTTCGGGCTGGAGGTCAAGCGAAGGATAATGCTGGGCTCGTTTGTGCTTTCATCGGGCTATTACGACGCTTACTATAAAAAAGCGCTGCAAATCCGCGCGCTTATCAAAGAGGAGTATAACCGGCTGTTCGAGCGCTTTGACATGATCCTCTCTCCGGTTTCGCCGACCTCCGCGTATAAAATCGGCGAGAACATAGACGACCCGATGAAAATGTACATGGGCGACATCTATACCGTGTCGGTCAATCTGGCGGGGCTTCCGGCCGCGGTTTTCCCCTGCGGGTTTGACAGGCTTGGCCTCCCCGTCGGCGTCCAGCTTATCGGAAACGCCTTTTCGGAGGCGAAGCTTATCGAGGCGGCGCGGGTTTATCAGCGCCGAACCGATTACCACACAAAAACACCGGGAGGTGAAGCGAAATGAGATGGGAAACAGTCATAGGGCTCGAGGTCCACACGGAGCTGTCAACGGAATCTAAGATTTTCTGCGGCTGTACCACCGCTTTCGGCGGCGAACCGAACACCCATGTCTGTCCGGTCTGCGCGGGAATGCCGGGCACACTGCCGATACTTAACCGCGCCGTGGTGGAGCGGGCCTTGCGCGCGGGCCTCGCGCTCAACTGCAAGATCACACAAAACTGCAAATTCGACCGCAAGAGTTATTTCTATCCCGATCTGCCCAAGGCTTATCAGGTTTCCCAGCTTTACGCCCCGATCTGCCGCGGCGGCCATATGGAAATCGAGGTTAACGGGGAGAAGAAGATTATAGGGATAAGGCAGATACACATGGAGGAGGACGCCGGAAAACTTGTCCACGACCCGAAAAGCGGCGGCACCCTGATGGATTACAACCGCGGCGGCATACCGCTTCTGGAGATTGTGTCGCAACCGGATTTCAGAAGCGGCGCCGAGGTGATCGCCTATCTTGAAAAGCTGCGCGAAACGCTGCTCTATCTCGGCGTCAGCGACTGCAAAATGCAGGAGGGCTCACTGCGCGCCGACGTCAACCTCTCCGTGCGGCCCATAGGCGGCGAGATGGGCGTGCGTACCGAGATGAAAAACCTCAACTCGTTTAAGGCCATAGGCCGCGCCATAGAATACGAGTCCGCCCGCCAGATCGAGATTTTGGAAAACGGCGGCTATGTCATACAGGAAACGCGCCGCTGGGACGACGACGCGGGCGAATCCTACGGTATGCGCTCAAAGGAAAACGCGCAGGATTACCGCTATTTTCCCGAGCCCGATTTGCTGCCCATAGAAATAAGCGACGAGTGGCTGGACAGCGTCCGTGAGTCCCTGCCGGAGCTGGCGCACCGGAAACGGGAGCGTTATATGCGCGATTACGGGCTGTCGGGGCACGAGGTCTCCGTCCTCACCGGCCACAAAAACATCTCCGATTTGTTTGAGGATATTTCAAAGCAAAGCAGAAACCCGCTCGAATCGGCGCGTTTGGTCACTGGCGAGATCATGCGGCTCTTAAACGTCACAAACACCCTGCCGGAGGAGTTGTCGCCTGACGGGCGCAAGCTGGCGGTTTTAGTCGAGCTTCTCTCCGCCAGAAAAATAAACCGCAACGCGTATAAAGAGGCGGTCGAGGCGGTGTTCACCGATAACGCCGAACCGGAAGCGTATATCGCCCAAAAGGGCCTTATGATGCTCAGCGACGACAATGCCGTCTCCGAGGCGGCTGGCGCAGTTTTAGCCGATAATCCTGACGCCGCCGCGGACTATCGCGCGGGCAAGGAAAAGGCGTTCGGGTTCCTTATGGGCCAGACCATGAGAAAACTGGGCAAAGCCGGCGACCCCGACACGGTTAAAAAAATCCTTAAAGAAATGCTTGACAATCAGGAGGGAGCATGACCATGAACCAATACCGTACCCACACCTGCGGAGCGCTGCGGGAAGAGCATATCGGCCAAACCGTCAGGCTGTCCGGCTGGGCGGAAAATATCCGCGACCACGGCGGCGTCGCTTTCGTCGATCTAAGGGATCAATACGGGATCACGCAAATCGTCCTGCATGAAGAAAACATCGAGGTAAGCAGGGAGAGCGTCGTCACCGTCACGGGCGCCGTTAAGCGGCGTGACGCGGACACCGTGAACCCAAAGATAGTAACGGGAATGGTCGAGGTTCACGCCGATACCGTCGCCGTACAGAGCAAGGTTGCCCGCGCGCTGCCCTTTGAAATACGCGATTCCAAAAATGTCCGCGAGGATGTCCGCCTGCGCCACCGCTTTCTGGATCTGCGCAATCCCGCCGTAAAAGACAACATTGTACTGCGCTCAAAGGTGACGGGCTTTCTGCGCGCGAAAATGGAAGAACTCGGCTTCACCGAGATACAGACCCCTATCCTTACGGCGTCATCCCCCGAGGGCGCGCGGGATTACCTTGTCCCCAGCCGCAAGCACAGGGGCAAGTTCTACGCGCTCCCGCAGGCGCCCCAGATTTTTAAGCAGCTTTTGATGGTTTCCGGCTTCGACCGCTATTTTCAAATCGCCCCATGCTTCAGGGACGAGGACGCCCGCATGGACCGCTCTCCCGGTGAATTTTATCAGCTGGACTTTGAAATGGCGTTCGCCGGACAGGAGGATGTGTTAGAAGTCGCAGAAACGGTGCTTCACGGCGTATTCAGCGCCTTTTCGGACAAGCGGGTCAGCCCCGCGCCTTTCCGCAGGATCCCTTACGCGGAATCCATGTTGAAATACGGCACCGACAAGCCGGACCTCCGCAACCCGCTGATTATCGAGGATTTGACAGAGTTCTTCCGCGGCGTTGACTTCGCCCCGTTCAAAAACATACCGGTACGCGGGATTGCCGCGCCCGGCGCGGCGCTGCGGTCCAAGTCCTTCTTCGAAAGGATGCTGGAATTCGCCATGGAGATCGGCATGAAGGGCCTCGGTTACATCTCCGTTTTAGACGACGGTTCCCTGAAAGGCCCGATCGTTAAATTCCTCTCCGCCGACAAGCAGGCGGAACTGCGGAATAAGCTGTCGCTTAAAGAAAACGGCACCGTATTTTTCATCGCCGACAGCCCCGGCGCGGTGGACGAGCTCGCGGGCCGGATCCGCGCGGAGCTGGGCAGGCAGTTGGAGCTTATAGACAAAGACAGCTTTGAGTTGTGTTTCATCGTGGATTACCCGATGTACCATATAAACGACGAAACGGGCGCGGTGGAATTTACGCACAACCCCTTCTCAATGCCGCAGGGAGGCTTGCAGGCGCTCGAGGAAAAAGACCCGCTCAATATTTTAGCATGGCAATACGACGTTGTGTGCAACGGCTCGGAGCTATCCTCCGGCGCGGTGAGAAACCATCTGCCGGAGGTGATGAAGAAAGCGTTTGAAATCGCGGGATATACCGGCGAAGCGCTTGAAAAGAAATTCCCCGCCTTATACAACGCTTTCCACTACGGCGCGCCGCCCCACGCCGGAATGGCCCCCGGCCTTGACCGGATCATGATGCTTCTGGCCGGAGAGGAAAATATCCGCGAGGTAGTCGCGTTCCCCATGAACAGCAACGCTCAGGACCTGCTGCTCGAGGCCCCCTGCGAGGTTGCGGAGCGGCAGCTGCGCGAGGCGAATATACGGCGGCGGCTGTAGGGCGCGATGCCCTAATCGCGCCGTGGCTCAGCCCCGCCGGAAATATTTTTACTCAAACGCTTGACAAACGCAAAAACATATGCTATCATATCTATTGTAAACGGCAAAGGCGCTGTGGATAAAACTGTCCACAGCGTTTTTTATTTGTTATATTGCGTACAACGGCGTGCGGTTCCCCGTCCGGTAAGGGCGGAGGGGCGCGCGCTTTTGTTATAGAAAAAATAAAAGAGGAGAAAGGTGGAACAAAAATGGATTTTGGCATTTGGTTTTTACTCGCGGCTGCGATGGTGTTCTTCATGCAGGCGGGTTTCGCAATGGTGGAGTCGGGCTTTACCCGCGCGAAAAACGCCGCGAATATTATCATGAAGAACCTGATGGATTTCTGTATCGGCACGGTATTCTTCGTCCTGATCGGTTTCGCTATCATGTGCGCAGAGGATTACCTGTTCGGCTTTATCGGCGTCCCTAACCTCGGCATCTTCACCGATTTTGCCGGCTTTGATTTCTCGGGCTTTGTATTCAACCTCGTGTTCTGCGCCACGGCGGCGACGATAGTGTCGGGCGCCATGGCGGAACGCACCAAGTTCAGCTCTTACCTGATCTACAGCGCGGCGATCAGCGCGGTCATATACCCGATAGAGGCCGGCTGGGTCTGGAACGAAAACGGCTGGCTGGCGCAGCTGGGCTATATCGACTTCGCGGGCTCGTCGGCGATCCATATGGTGGGCGGTATCTCCGCTTTCATCGGCGCGGCTTTCCTCGGCCCCCGCCTCGGCAAGTATTCCACAGACCCGAAAACCGGCAAGAAAACCGCCCGCGCTATCCCCGGCCATTCGCTCACACTGGGCGCGCTCGGCTGCTTTATCCTGTGGTTCGGCTGGTACGGCTTCAACGGCGCGGCGGCCGAGAACCTGTCGCAGCTGGGCTCCATATTCCTGACCACAACGGTCGCGGCGGCGGCGGCGGCGCTGTCCACAATGACCTTTACATGGATGAAAAACGGCAAGCCAGACGTGTCGATGACCCTTAACGGCTCGCTGGCCGGTTTGGTCGGCATAACGGCCGGATGCTCGAACGTGGACGCGCTGGGCGCGCTTATCATCGGCGCGGTGGCCGGCGTCATCGTCGTCGCGGCGATTGAGTTCATCGACCTCAAGCTGCATGTGGACGACCCCGTCGGCGCGGTCGCCGTACACGGAGCCTGCGGCATATGGGGCACACTGGCCGTCGGGCTGTTCGCCAAGCCCATAACGGCGGGCGGCGACGTTATCTCCGACGCGTCGGGGCTGTTCTACGGCGGCGGAGCGGCGCTGCTGGGCGTTCAGGCGCTGGGCGTGCTTTCCATCGCCGGCTGGACGATCGTGACGATCTCGACAGTTTTCTTTCTTATCAAAAAGCTGCACGGGCTGAGAGCCTCCGCCGAAGACGAGATCACTGGGCTTGACTTTACGGAGCATGGGTTGCAGAGCAGCTACGCCGACTTCCTGCCTGTACAAACCCCCGATTTACAAGTACTCGGCGGCGGCACGGCGGCGGTATCGGCCGTTCCCGTAAGCGCGGCGGTCCCCGTGTCCGACACATCTACCGGAAAGAAAATCACCAAAGTCACGATAATCGCAAAGCACAGCAGATTCGACACGCTCAGGAAAGTGTTCGACGAGGTAGGCATCACAGGCATAACCGTCACGAACGTTATGGGCTACGGCATACAGCGCGGGCATACGCATACATACCGCGGCGTGCCGCTCGAATCCCCGCTGATCCCCAAAATCCAGATCGACGTCGTTATCAGCAAGGTGCCCGTCAAAACGCTGGTTGACGCGGTAAGGAAGAATCTGTATACTGGGAATATCGGCGACGGAAAGATATTCGTCTATGATGTTGAAAACGTCATTAAGGTTCGTACCGGCGAGGAGGGCTACGACGCGCTTCAGGACGCCGCCCCCGGCGACGAGTAGCCGGCGCAAACCCCCTCACAAAATCTATATATAAAGGTGATTGAAATGAAAAATATTCCCGAACTGTTCGGAAGCATGGTGTTCAGCGACGAGGTCATGCGGGAAAAGCTGCCCAAGGATATTTACCGCGCGCTGAAGAAAACAATGTCACAGGGCACTCATCTGGAGCTTGACGTGGCCAACGTTGTCGCCAGCGCTATGAAGGATTGGGCGTCGGCAAAGGGCGCGACCCATTTCACCCATTGGTTCCAGCCTATGACCGGCACAACCGCCGAAAAGCACGACAGCTTTATCGAGCCTGACGGCGGCGGCGGCGCCATAATGGCGTTCTCGGGCAAAGCGCTTATCAAGGGCGAGCCCGACGCGTCCAGCTTCCCGTCCGGCGGCCTGCGCGCCACGTTTGAGGCGAGAGGCTATACCGTCTGGGACACGACCTCATACGCGTTTATCAAGGACGATATATTATGTATCCCGACCGCGTTCTGCTCCTACAGCGGCGAGGCGCTGGACAAAAAGACGCCCCTGCTCCGCTCTATGCAGGCCGTGGACAAACAGGCGCTGCGCATACTCCGGCTGTTCGGCAACACCGCGGCGCAGCGCGTCGTGGCGCTGGTCGGGCCGGAGCAGGAATACTTTCTCATCGACAAGGAAATTTTCCTGAAACGCCCGGATCTGGTGTACACCGGAAGGACGCTGTTCGGTGCGCGCCCGCCAAAGGGCCAGGAGCTTGAGGATCACTATTTCGGCAGCCTGAAGCCAAGGGTGTCCGCGTTTATGAAAGAGCTTGACGAGGAGCTGTGGAAGCTGGGCGTTTACGCCAAAACCAGACATAACGAGGTCGCCCCCGCCCAGCACGAGCTTGCCCCGATCTACGCGACGACCAATATCGCCACTGACCACAACCAGCTCGCCATGGAGATTATGAAAACTGTCGCCGACCGTCACGGACTCGCCTGCCTGCTCCACGAAAAGCCTTTCGCCGGCGTCAACGGCAGCGGCAAGCATAACAACTGGTCCATAGCCGCCGACACAGGCGTCAACCTGCTGGAACCCGGCAAAACGCCGCATGAAAACGCGCAGTTCCTGCTGTTCCTCACAGCCGTCATAAAAGCGGTGGACCAATATCAGGATTTGCTCAGGATCTCGGCGGCAAGCGCCGGCAACGACCACAGGCTGGGCGCGAACGAAGCGCCTCCGGCGATAATATCCATGTTCCTCGGCGAGGAGCTTACTGAGATTCTGGAAACGCTTGAAGCCGGCGCCGATTACAAGGGTAAGGAAAGAAACCAGATGGAGATCGGCGTGACGGTGCTGCCGCATTTTTCAAAGGACACCACCGACCGCAACCGCACCTCGCCTTTCGCGTTCACGGGCAACAAGTTTGAGTTCCGTATGCTGGGTTCGTCATTCTCCGTCGCGGAGCCTAACATCGTGCTGAACACGGTTGTCGCCGACATCCTCAGCCAAATCGCGGACCGGCTGGAAAAATCGGACAATTTCAACGCCGACCTGGCCGGCCTGATCAAAGACACCTTCAGGGCCCACAAGCGTATCATCTTCAACGGCAACAACTACGCCGACGAATGGGTAACGGAGGCCAAAAAGCGCGGCCTGTCAAATCTCAGAACCTCCGTGGACGCGCTGCCCGAGTTTATTTCCCCGAAAAGCATAGAGCTGTTCTCAAGGCACGGCGTGTTCACCGAATCGGAGCTTCGTTCGCGTTACGAGATATTTATGGAGAGCTATTGCAAAACACTCCATATCGAGGCGCTCACCATGGTAGACATGGTCAAAAACGGGATAATCCCCGCCTGTATCGGCTATCAGAACGAGATCGCGGAGCTGCTGAGCCTGAAAAAATCCTGCGGCGCATACGACGCTTCTCTCGAGGACCATCTGCTCGGCTCCGTGTCAAAGCTGTCGTCCTGCCTGCTCGGCAAACTGACGGCGCTTGAAAACACCCTTCTCGAGTCCAAGGCTGACGCGGACATCCTCACACACGCGGTGTTTTACCGCGACAGGGTAATAAACGCCATGTCGGAGCTGCGCCTGATCGTAGACGAGCTTGAAACCTTCGTCGCAAAAAAATACTGGCCGCTGCCGTCATACGCGGATATGCTGTTCAGCGTGATATAGCTCAAAAATTACCGGCCAAAACCGCAAAACCCCCTTTTGGGGGTTTTGCTTGCTTTCGGCGGCTTTTAGTGATATACTGGCCGTAATAAATTCTTAATAACGGAGGTTGCCCCTATGAGCTACGGATACTTTGACGACAAAGCGCGGGAATATGTTATCACGCGCCCCGACACTCCCTACCCCTGGATCAACTATCTCGGCAGCGAGGAGTTCTTCGGCCTGTTCTCCAACACGGCCGGCGGATACTGCTTTTACAGGGACGCGCGGCTGCTCCGCCTCACGCGGTACCGCTATAACAACGTCCCGGCCGACGTCGGCGGGCGGTATTTTTACATTAACGACGGCGGCGATGTGTGGAACCCGTCATGGAAGCCCTGCAAAACCCCGCTTGACAGCTATGAGTGCCGCCACGGGCTGGGCTATTCAAAAATAACGTCGTCGCGCGGCGGCCTGAAGGCCGAGCACACAGCGTTTGTCCCGATGGGCGAAAACTGTGAGGTTCACCGGCTTGTGCTGGAGAATACCTCGGACGCCGTAAAAAACGTGTCGCTGTTCTCCTTTGTGGAGTTCTGCCTGTGGAACGCTCAGGACGACGGCGAAAACTTCCAGCGCAACTTCTCGATAGGCGAGGTGGAGGTCGAGGGCGGCGCAATCTACCATAAAACCGAATACCGCGAACGCCGCAACCACTACGCCGTATTCGCCGCCAACCGTGCCCCCGACGGATTTGACACCGACCGCGAGAGCTTTATCGGTCTGTATAACGGTTTCCACGAGCCTCAGGCGGTGCTGGAGGACAAGTCCCGTAACAGCATGGCGTCCGGCTGGTCGCCCATCGGCTCGCACAGATTCGCCCTCACGCTGAAACCCGGCGAAACGGAATCCGTCGTCTTTGTCTTGGGCTACTGCGAAAACCCCGAGGATGAAAAATATACGTCGCTCCACGTGATAAATAAAGCCCCCGCGCACAAGCTGCTTGCCAAGTTCAAAACCGACTCTCAGGTAGACGCCGCGCTTGAAAAACTGGCGGTATATTGGGAGGGGCTGCTCTCGCGCTGCCGCGTGCAAAGCGGCGACGAAAAGCTGGATCGCATGGTAAACATCTGGAACCAGTACCAGTGTATGGTCACATTCAACATGTCCCGCTCCGCGTCGTATTTCGAGTCAGGCATCGGGCGCGGCATGGGCTTCCGCGACAGCAACCAGGACTTGCTGGGCTTCGTGCATCTCATTCCCGAACGCGCCCGCGCGCGGATACTGGACATCGCGGCAACGCAGTTCGCCGACGGCTCCGCCTACCACCAATACCAGCCGCTCACCAAGAAAGGCAACGCCGACATCGGCAGCGGCTTCAACGACGACCCGCTGTGGCTTATCATAGGCGTGGCCGCCTATATCAAAGAAACGGGCGACTTCTCAATACTTGACGAGCCGGTGCCGTTCGACCTTGAAGCGGGCACGGAGGTCCCGCTGTTCGAGCATCTGCGCCGTTCGTTTAATTTCACCGTTACCAACAGAGGCCCGCACGGCCTGCCGCTGATCGGCCGCGCCGACTGGAACGACTGCCTTAATCTCAACTGCTTCTCCGCGACTCCCGGCGAGAGCTTTCAAACCACCGCCAACTTCGAGTCCGGCGTCGCCGAATCGGTGCTGATTGCCGGTATCTTCCTATTTGCCGCGCCGGACTATATCGAGTTGCTCCGCCGTCGCGGTGAGGACACCGTCGAAGCGGAAAAGGCCGTCGCCGCCATACGCAAAGCCGTTGACGAACACGGCTGGGACGGCAATTGGTTCCTGCGCGCGTACGACGCCTACGGCAAAAAAATCGGCGGCGCCGAATGTGAAGAAGGCCAGATCTTCATCGAGCCGCAGGGCTTCTGCGTTATGGCCGGCGTCGGCGTTGAGGACGGGCGCGCGCTTAAAGCGCTCGACAGCGTGAAAGAGCGGCTGGACACGGACTTCGGCGTCGTGCTTCAGCAGCCGCCCTACCAGACATACCATCTCAATCTGGGCGAAATTTCCAGCTATCCGCCCGGCTACAAGGAAAACGCGGGCATCTTCTGCCACAACAACCCGTGGGTCTCCATCGCCGAATGTGAAATGGGGCGCGGCGAGCGCGCCTTCGAGATATACCGCAAAACCTGCCCCGCGTATCTGGAGGACGTCGCCAAGCTGCACCGCACCGAGCCGTATGTCTATTCCCAGATGATCGCCGGCCGCGACGCGGTAAACCACGGCGAGGCGAAAAACTCGTGGCTCACCGGCACCGCCGCATGGACGTTCGTAAACGTGTCCCAGTATATTCTCGGCGTCAAACCCGGCTTCGACGGGCTGACCGTCAATCCGTGCGTGCCGCCGTCAGTCAAGGGCTTCACCGCGGAGCGCGTATATCGCGGCAAAAAGTTCATAATCAGCGTCGATAACAGCGCCGGCGTCGAAAAAGGCGTGAAATCCGTGACCGTTAACGGCAAGCCCCACAGCGGCCCGATCACCGCCCAAGGCGACGTAACGCGCGTCGATGTTGTAATGGGCTGACAACCCCGCCTAAAAAAACCCCCGCCACTCGGCGGGGGTTTTTTAATGTGTATGGCAGGTTACCAACCGCGTCCGTAGGGGACGACGCCCTCGGCGTCCCGTGTAAATTTTGCCACGCACGTAAACACGGCGCGATGAGGACATCGCGCCCTACGATAGATGTGTGTACCCCGTCACCCCACCCACTCCAAAATCTGCGCCATCGTCACGACACCCATCTCGCGGCTGAAGGTTTCCTGCGCGTTGAAACGGGTGCCGTCGCCTTTGATGATTCCCGCCCGTTGCAGCGCGCCGATCGCCTCGCGCGCCCATGGCGAAATGCTGTCGGCATCGCTGAAGTTCGGCTCGGCGCTCGGAAGGTAGTAGCCTAGTTTAATCATAATGTTATACATCAGCGTCAGCGCCATTTCACGCGAAAAGTTGCCGTCGGGATTGAATTTGCCCGTGCCGTCGCCTTTTACTATGCCTAAACCTGCGAGTTTCTCCACATTCGCGTCCGTCGTGTCGTCGAAAAGGCTCCACGCCGTTATCGTCCTACCGTCGAGATGCTCGTACAGCAACACGGCGAACGCCGCAAACTCCGCGCGGTTCAGCCAGCGGCGCCAGCTGCCGTCCAAATGCTCCGGTATCAGCCCGAGCTTGCGCGCTTCCTCGACGGCCGCTTTCGCCCAGTCCGACGGCGTGTCGGCGTCCGAAACCGGCGGGGTCGGCTCAAAGTAGGCAAAGAAGGGTGTTTCTGATGTTTCTGTTGTTGTGGTTGTGTCGGTTGACGGCGGTGTGTATGGCTCGTCGGGTTCGGTGTCGTCTTTTTCTGACTCGTCAGTTTCGGGCGGGTAAATCACATCGTTTCCGCTGATGTTTTCCTCACCCGTGATGCCGCCGCTTCTGCTGTTGATCGTGCCGTTGTTTGTCAGCGTTACGCCACTTGGCACCGTCAGGCTCGCGCCGTCAGGCACGGTCAGCGTTTGCCCGTCCTCAATCGTCAACTCACCCTTGAGTGTAACATTGCCGTACACCGTGCCGGTGTCGCCGACAAACAGTATGCCGCTTTTATGATCCTGTGTCGCCCAAATCGTTCCCGACACGAACGCAACACCGTTGCCCTTTACCGTAAATGTGCCTGTGCCTTCTAATATGTTAATGCCGTAGCTGCCGCCGCTGATATTACCAACCGTGCCGGAGATTGTAACGCTGCCGCCGCGGCCCCCTACTCTAATGCCGTGGGTGGTGCCGCTGATACTGGTCACCGTGCCGGAGATTGTTACGCTGTTGCTTGCGGAAATGCCGCTGGTGCCGGAGCCGCCGGTGCCGGTAATATCGCCGGTTGTGCCGGAAATTATGACGCTGCCGCCCCCGTCTGCAACAATACCGTTAAAGCCGCCGGTAATGTCGCCCAGCGTGCCGGTGATTGTGACGCTGCCACCGACTGCGTAAATGCCTCTATCGTTGCCGGTAATGTCGCCAAACGTGCCGGTGATTGTGACGCTGCCACCGTTTGTGTAAATGCCTCTTTCGTTGCTGGTAATTGTAATATCGTCGCCCTTTCCGGTAATCGTCGAGTCGCCGGGCACCTGAAGCGCATGGCCGTTATCTGCGATGATTACAGTCCCCGCCGCAAGTGTTATGTCCGTGGCGGTGCCGGTGACATGAACGCGCCAGCCGCCGTCCGTGCCGTTTGGCGTGCCGTCGCCCTGAATGAGGACGGTGTCGCCCTCATTGGCGTTAACGGTGATGAGTTTGTCGGTCACCGTGTAGTCGGCCGCAGTCGTGATAATGTTTTCAAGGTCAACTGTTATGATCTCACCATCAGCCACCGCCGCCGGCACAAACGCGGCCACCATCGCAACCGCCAAAACAACCGCCAAAAACCGTTTCATATGTAAAATCCTCCTGTGTAGGGGACGGCGTCCTCGACGTCCCGTATCATTAAATTCCCCTCCATGGAGGGGTGGCGCAACGCGCCGGGGTAGTTACGCGCGGGACGCGTTGTGGAATATACACGGCGCGTCAGGGATGCCGCGCCCTACGGACGGGCCGCGTATGTAAATTATTCCCCTGCATTATACCACAACCGTGCCGAAAATGCAACAAAAAAATTACCCCCGCCGTGTAAAACGTGCCACGCACCCTGTAGGGGCGACCGTCCCTGGTCGCCCGCCGCGTTATATACGGCGTGGGATTTGGCGCGGGCGGCCAATGGCCGCCCCTACGACACACGGCGTGCCGGGGGCGTCGCGCCCTACGTCCCCTAATTGTTAACTGTTCATTGTTAATTGTTAACTGTATTTGCCGCGCGTTACGACAAAAAGCCGCCTCCGCCGTTTGTATAATGGACATGTGAGGACGTGTTTTCCGTGACGGTAATATACATAGACAGCCTTTTCATACTGAATTTCATCATCAACTATCTGCTGCTGCTGCTGTCGGCAAGGCTTACGGGCGCGCCGTTTATCCGCTGGCGGCTCAGCCTGGGCGCGGCGCTGGGCGCGGCATACGCGGTGGTGACGGTTCTGCCGGGGCTCACATGGACGGGCTCGGTGCTTGCCAAGGTTATAATGACGCTGCCCATCGCCGCGCTGTCACGGGGCATAGGGCGCGGGTTCCCGCGCTTCCTTGCGCTGTTTTGGCTGACAAGCTGCCTGCTCGCTGGCATAGTGCTGGGCTTGGGGCTCATGGCCGGCGGCACGCCGTATCTGCACATACCGGCCGAGGCGCTGCTGCTCATGGCGGCGGCGGCGTACTTCATACTGTTCGCCGCGCTCAGGGGCATAGCGCGTTTCGGCGGCCTGAGGTCAAGGCTTCTGCCGGTAGAGGTGACGTTCCGGGGCCGCCGCGCCGTGTTCAGCGCCCTTGCCGACACGGGCCACACGCTCACCGACCCCATGACGGGGCAGAGCGTCCTGATCGCAGACAAGAGCTGCCTCATGCCGCTGATGCCAACAGAGGCGCGCGCGCTGATCAGCGCCTCCGAGAACCCCGTGGAGCTGGTGGAGCAGATCCGGCTTGTGGACGGCGCGCTGCTGTTCAGGCTGATACCGTATCAGGCAATCGGCACGCGCCGCGGCTGGCTGGCGGCGTTCACCCCCGACAGCGTTGTCATAAACGGAGAGAAGAAGGTCAAGATGCTGGTGGCGTTCTCGACCCTGTCAGCCGGCAGGGCCTATCGGGCGCTGATCGGCGCATAACAAGGAGGACTGACGTTGAGTATTTTCAAGCGCATACGGCTGTGGTGGAGCGTATTCAAGGCGCGTATAGGCGTCCATACATACGAGGACATATTCTATATCGGCGGAAGCGAAACGCTGCCGCCGCCGCTGACCCGCGACGAGGAGGCGCATCTGATAAGCCGCTATTCGGAGAACGACGAGGGGGTCAGGTCTGTGCTTATCGAGCGCAACCTGCGGCTTGTCGTCTACATCGCGCGGCGTTTTGAAAACACGGGGATATACATAGAGGACCTTATCTCTATCGGCACTATCGGGCTTATCAAGGCGATAAACACATACAACCCCGAAAAGAATATCAAGCTGGCGACCTATGCCTCGCGCTGTATCGAGAACGAGATACTGATGTACCTGCGGAAGAACGCGGGGCAGCGCGTCGAGGTATCCATCGACGAGCCGCTGAACACCGACTATGACGGCAACGAGCTGCTGCTGTCCGACATTCTGGGCACCGAGCCGGACGCGGTTATGCGCCCTATAGAGGACGACGTGGAAAAGCAGCTGCTTACCGCGGCGATAGGGCGGCTCTCCGTAAGGGAGCAGGACATCATCAAGCTGAGGTTCGGCATAGGCGGCAGCGACGAAAAGACGCAGAAGGAGGTCGCCGATATAATGGGCATATCGCAGTCGTATATATCGCGGCTGGAAAAAAAGATCATACAAAGGCTGAGAAGGGACATTTCACGATTGACTTAATCTGCGAACCGTGGTAAAATACACGGCAGAGGCGCGCACCGCGCGTCCTTAACCAGACTAAGGAGAGCTGTATCTATGAAAAGATTTACCACGTTATCTATTACCCGTATGGCGCTGCTGGCGGCGATCTACGCCGCGCTGACGCTGGCTCTCGCGCCCATCAGCTTCGGCCAATTCCAGATAAGGGTGTCCGAGGCTATGACCGTGCTGCCGTTCTTCTTCCCCGAGGCGGTTCCGGCGCTCTTTGTCGGCTGCCTTCTGGCAAATCTGCTGGGGACGCTGATGGGCGTGTCGCTGGGCGTGCTTGATATTGTTTTCGGGTCGCTTGCCACGCTGCTGGCGGCGTATCTGACCTCGAAGTGCAAAAAGCTCTGGCTCGCTCCGCTGCCGCCCGTGGTGATCAACGCCGTCGTCATAGGCGCGCTGCTTGCGTATACGCTGACGCCAGAAGCCGGAGCCGCGGGGTTCCCGATGTTCGCCGGCTCGGTCGGGCTGGGACAGGTCGCCGCGTGCTACGGGTTGGGTATACCGCTGCTGCTGGCGGTAAAAAAGCTCGCGCCGCGCGGTATCGGCTAGGCGCATGGCGCGCTACGGTTTTCGCGGGGCCGTGCCCGAAACGAAGATATTGGTGCTATACGCTCTGTCGTGCCTGACGATGCCGGTCACGACGGACAGGCTTGCCGAAATAGTCATGATCGACGAGGGCGTGGACTACTTCCACTGCTGTCAGGCGCTGGCCGAGATGGTGGACAGCGCGCATGTCCTGACCAACGAGGAGAGCGGCCAGACGTACTACTCCATATCGCCGCGCGGTTACGAGGTGTCGGAGCTGATGGACAACCAGCTCGCGTTTACGCTGAAGATGGCCATACGCCAAAGCTCGCAAATGCTTGAGCGCAACGTGGAGCGCGACGCGTTTATCAGCACCGAGGCGTTTACGCGGGGGGGCGTGCCCTCGGTCTGCTGTGTTCTGACCGACGGCGCCGACCCTGTACTGCATATAGAGCTTATGGTCACCGACCAATCAACATGTGGTATGATAGCCAAAAATTTCAGGCGGAACGCCGACAAAATATATGAAAAATTACTAAAGATTTTAACTGAAGAGGAATAATTTCTTTTGGGGCTTGTTTTTTTTTCCCGAGTGGGTTATCATGTAACAGAGGGAGTTTCTCCCCGATTTATTAAGGAGGATTTTTATAGATGAAACGGATCATCGGTATTGCGCTGGCGGCGCTCATGCTTGTCGCTCTTCTCGCGGGTTGCGCGGAAGAATCAGACACTCTCAAGGTAGGTATGGTAACGGACTCCGGTACCATTGACGACAAATCGTTCAATCAGGGCACCTGGGAAGGGATACTTAAAGCCAAGGCTGATTTCGGCATTGAGGAGCGGTATCTTATGCCCGGCGGCGAGGCTCATTCCGACTATGTACAGGAGATCACGAATCTCTACGACTCAGGATTCAAGGTCATCGTAACCCCCGGCTTCAAGTTTGAAACGGCTATCTACGAGATGCAGGAGAGGTATACCGACGCCGTATTCGTCCTTCTTGACGGCGAGCCGAACGACGGCAACTGGGCGGCGGGCTTCCCCGATTACAAAACCGGCGCCAACACGATCAACTTCCTTTTCGCCGAGGATCAGGCGGGCTTCTTAGTAGGCGTCGCGGCGGCGGTCGAGCTGGGCAGCGGCGAGCTGGGCTTTATCGGCGGCATGGAGGTTCCGGCGGTTCAGCGCTTTAACTGGGGCTTTCAGCAGGGTATCAAATACGCGAACGACAATTACGGCACAAGCTGCAATATAAGCGCGGACAACTGCATCTATCAGGGCACGTTCACCGATGTGGCGGCCGGACAGCAGCTGGCGGCGGTAATGTATGACCGCGGCGTCAGGGCGGTATTCGCGGCGGCCGGCGGCGTCGGCGTCGGCGTTATCAACGAGGGCAAGGAGCGCCGCGCGTCCGGGCAGGATGTATGGGTTATCGGTGTTGACGTTGACCAGTATGATGACGGCCTTTACAGCGGAAGCAACAGCTGCATACTCACCTCGGCGATGAAAGGCATCGACGTAGCGACTTATGACACCGTCAAGGCGATTCTTGACGACAACTTTACCGGCGGCAGAACGGTTCTCTACGAAGCGGCGAACGACGGCATCGGCATCCCCAAGAACAACCCGAACCTGGGCGCCAGAACCATCGGTACCGTCGACGAAGTTTTCAACGGAATTAAAAACGGCAGCATAAGAGTCCAGAACACGGGAGACGGACTGCTGCCTTAACGCGCAGCCCTCTCAGGAGGGAATTCCCCATTAGTTTGAAAATCCCCCGCCGCCGGCGGGGGATTGTTGTAAAGGAGGGCATTATGATGGATATGCACGATGTAGGCGCGCGTATGCGCGAGGTGCGCGACGTCTGCGGGTTTACGCCGGAGGAGGTAGCGAAGGGTCTGGGTATGCCGGTCGAGGCTTATCTCGGCTATGAGCAAAGCGGCGCCGATATTCCGATAAGCGTTCTGTACCATGTCGCCACACTCTGCGGTGTGGACCTGAGCGAGCTTCTTACCGGCGTCGGCAGCCATATCGACACGCTCTGCGTCGTCAAGCGCGGGCAGGGGCTATCAGTTGATAGGTATGCCGGATATAACTTTGAAAATCTGGCCTTTACGTTCCGGCACAAGATGATGGAGCCGATGCTGGTCACTATTATGCCGAGTGACGGCGACCCCGCGCCGGTCACGCACAACGGACAGGAGTTTAATATGGTGCTGGAGGGTGAGATGGATTTGCTTTTCGACGCCAAGCGGATAAGGCTGGGCGCGGGCGACTGCGCCTATTTTGACCCGCGCCGCCCGCACGGACAGAGGGCTGTCGGCGGCAGAGCGCGGTTTTTGACGGTTATAGCGGAATGAGGGTGACTGATGTTAGATAAATATTTACCGAGGATAGAGTTTGATTCATATGAGGATTTCAAAGCGAATTATACGGTAAACATACCGGACGATTTTAATTTCGGATATGACGTTGTGGACGGCTGGGCGGCCGCGGATCCCGACAAGCCCGCGCTGGTGTGGTGTGACGACTGCGGCGGCGAGCGCTCGTTTACGTTCGGGGATATATCCGCGCAGTCCAACAGGGCCGCCAATATGCTGAGAAAGCTGGGCGTTTCAAAGGGCGACGCCGTTATGCTGATACTGCGCCGCCGCTTTGAATACTGGTTCGTCGTCACGGCACTGCATAAGCTGGGGGCCGTCGCCATACCTGCGAGCTTGCAGCTTACGTCGAAGGATATAGACTACCGCGTACAGGCTGCCGGCATCAAAACGCTTATCTGTGTTGACGACGGTTTTGTGCTGGAGCAGGTGCGGCAGTCGGCGTTTGACGGCGTAAAGATAATCGTTAACGGCGAACGGGACGGCTGGCTATCACTTGATAGGGAACTTGAGGGTATGCCTGATACGCTGGAGCGCGTCCCCACAAAATCGGATGATCTGATGCTTATGTACTTCACCTCCGGCACGACGGGGATGCCCAAGATGGTGCGCCACACCTTTGAGCATCCGTTGGGGCATATAGTCACCGCGAAATACTGGCAGAGGGTTCAGAACGGCAGGCTGCACATGTCCGTGTCGGATTCGGGATGGGCGAAATTCGGCTGGGGCAAGATATACGGGCAGTGGCTCTGCGGCGCGGTCATTTTCGCCTATGATATGGACAAGTTCGTGCCTAAGCTGCTGTTGGAAAAGCTCGAAAGGTATAAGGTGACGACGTTTTGCGCGCCGCCGACGATGTACCGATTTATGCTTCAGGAGGATCTGACGAGGTACGACCTCTCGGGCATAACGCATTGCTGCAACGCGGGCGAGCCGCTGAATCCCGAGGTTTACCGCCAGTTCAGGGAGCTGACCGGTTTAAGGCTGACCGAGGGCTTCGGGCAGAGCGAATCCAGCGTTATGCTGGCGAATTTCGAGTGGTTTGAGCCGCGCCCGGGCTCCATGGGCAAGCCGTCGCCGCTGTATGATATAGACCTTGTGGGCGCGGACGGGAAAACCTGTCCCGCAGGCGTTGAGGGCGAGATAGTCATACGGGGGTTCGGCGACGAAGCTCACCCCTGCGGTCTTTTTTACGGCTACCACAACGATCCGGCTTATAACGCGCGGGTTATAAGCGGCGGCGTATATTATACCGGCGATGTGGCGTGGCGCGACGACGACGGCTATTACTGGTTCGTCGGACGCAACGACGATGTTATCAAGTGTTCGGGGTACCGCATCGGCCCGTTTGAGGTCGAGAGCGCGCTGGTGGAGCATCCCGATGTCGTGGAGTGCGCCGTCACCGCCGCGCCGGACCCCGTGCGCGGGCAGGTGGTCAAGGCGTCGGTAATTCTGCGGGCGGGCGTGACGGGGACGCCGGAGCTGGTGAAGGAATTGCAAAACCATGTAAAAAAGCTGACGGCGCCGTATAAATACCCGAGGATAATTGAGTTTGTGACGGAGCTGCCCAAGACGGTGAGCGGCAAAATAAAACGCAAGCAGATACGCGAGGCGGATGAGTGCGCGGCCCCGCCGCCTCCGGCGGCGCCCCCTGCGGAGGGGGTTAAATAGATGTGCTGAACATTTCACACGCGATTTATCTCGCGCCGATGGCGGGCGTGACGGACTGGGCGTACCGCGCGGTCTGCCGGCAGTTCGCGCCGATAGTAACCGTGTCGGAGATGGTGTCGGCAAAGGCGCTTGTGTATCAGGATTCAAAGACCTCGCGGCTCTTGAGGAAGGACGGCTCTCCGTACGGCGTCCAATTGTTCGGCAGCGAGCCGGATACCATGGCTAAGGCGGCGGTGATCGCGCTGGAGAAATCGGGCGCTGATTTTCTGGACATAAACATGGGCTGCCCCACGCCTAAGATAGTTAAAAACGGCGACGGCTGCGCGCTTATGCAAAGCCCCGCGCTGTGCGGCGAGATAGTTGCGGCCGTGGCCGCCGCCGTGGATGTACCCGTAACGGTGAAGCTGAGGCTCGGCTGGGACAGGGGTTCACTGAACGCCGCCGGGGTCGCCAAAATCTGTGAGGACGCGGGCGCGGCGGCGGTGTGCGTACACGGGCGCACGCGCGCGCAACAGTACGGCGGGCGCGCGGACTGGGACGCAATCGCCGAAGTCAAGGCGGCGCTGGGGATTCCCGTGATAGCAAACGGCGATATATGCTCGGCTGAAACGGCCGTGCGCGCGCTGAAACGCTCGAAGGCGGACGCGGTTATGGTCGGGCGAGCGGCGCTGGGGAACCCGTTTATTTTCAGGGAGCTATACGCGGTGCTGTCGGGGCTGCCCGTGCCCGCGCCGCCTGATATACGGGAGCGGGCGCGTTGGGCCGGCGAGCAGTTCAGGCTGATGCGCGAGGATAAGGGCGAGCGGGTCGCCGTGCTGGAGGCACGGAAGCATTTTTGCTGGTATCTGCACGGTTTGCCGTATTCACAGCGGTACAAGCGCGAGATAATAGCCATGAACACGGCGGAGGATGCTGAGCGGGTTTTGGAGCAGTGGGTGTAACGGCAGGCTGCGCGGAGATTACTGAAAGGGGGCGGAGAGGATCGAGGAACTGGTACGGAGGGCGAAAAGCGGGGACAAGGCGGCGTTTGAGGAGCTTGTTATTGCGAATCAGCGCGGCGTGTATTCGCTTGCCCTGAGGTACACCGGCAACCGTGAGGACGCGCTGGACGTTTCGCAGGAGGCGTTTTTCAGGGCGTATAAAGGACTTGCTTTCTTTCAGGGCGACTGCGCGTTTTCGACGTGGCTGTACAGGCTGACGATAAACGCCGCTATCGACGCTCTGCGCCGCTCGAAGCGGAAAAGCGCCGTGCCCTTCTCCGCGCTGGGCGAACCCGAACAGGTGCTTGACATTCCCGACGACCGCGGCGCGCCGGACGAGAAAGCGGAGCTGGGTGAATTAAAGGAAGCATTAGCGGAGGCGCTGAAAACGCTGTCGGACGAACACAGGGCGGTGTTTATACTGCGCGCCGTGCATGAGCTGAGCTATACCGAGATAGCGGAGATACTCGATTTGGAGGAGGGTACCGTCAAGTCGCGGCTGTCACGGGCGCGGGAGAAATTAAAGCAGGCGCTGGAAGGGAACTTTTCGCCGTCCGTTTCGTCAAACGGTAATAGAAAGAAGAGCAAAGGAGGCGGGTTGTATGGATCATGAGCTGTTTGACAAAAAGCTGGACGCGGCGGCCAAAGAGCTTTTGACCGACGCGCCCGCGGAATTGCTTAAAGGCGTGATGTATCGCATAGAACAGGACGCAAAGCCCAAAAGAAGGTTCGCGTTCGGGCGTTATACGGGGTTTGCCGCCGCTGCCGCAGCGGTGCTGATATTCGTGAGCTTACGCTCGGGGATGTACAGGGAGAGTAACGATACGCATGAAAACGCGATTATGCCCGAGGCGGCGTCCGCGCCCGTTTTGCAGTCCGCCGCGAACGCGGACAGCATGGATGTTTATGACGCCGGAGGAGGCGGCCGGCCCGAGGAACGGGCTTTATATCCGGCGGACAGCTCCGCCGGAGCCGCGCTGTCCTCGCCGCCGGAGCTTACCGGTCTGGACAAGGCGCTTTTTGAGTGGACGCACGCGCGGGAGGGAGAGCTTTTAAGCACGCGGATACTGTCGAGGACGGATAGCGAGCTGGTCGCGGTAGTCGAATATGAAACGGAGGTTTTGGAGCTGACCGTCATTGAGCGGGAAGGTGAGTTTTCATTTTACGAAGCTCCAGTCCGACAAGGAGAAGAGCCAGCGTCATAGCCGCCGCGTCGGCGATCGGACCGGAGTAGATTACGCCGTTTATGCCGAACAGTCTTGGCAGCGTGAGGATAAGCGGCACGAAGAAGATAAACTGGCGCGTCGCGGCGATAAACACGCCCTTGAACGCTTTGCCGATCGAAGTGAAGAAGTTGCCGCAGAGCGGCTGTATGCCGTTAATGAACGCGAGCATAAGGTATATCCTGAAAAAACGCACGGCAAAATCGAAGTAAAGCTCGTCGCCCTGACCGAACATGGAGATAAGCTGGCGCGGGAAAAGCTGGTAGCACAGGAACGATATTACCGACATGGCGGTGGCCGCGAGCAGGCCCAGTTTAAGGGTCTGCCTTACGCGGTCATATTTTTTCGCGCCGTAGTTGAAGCCGATAATGGGCTGGCAGCCCTGTGATATGCCGATGACGACGCTGAAGAACAGCATGTTCGTCTTCATCACTATGCCCGCGACGGCGAGCGGTATCTCCGCGCCGTAGACAGACTGGGCGCCGTAGCGCCGCAGCGTGTTGTTCAGGATGATCTGT